>JBMYWT010000037.1:0-5890 GCA_049607665.1 Maricaulaceae bacterium | reverse complement strand
GCCCTGCCCAAACCGCCGAGAGCGGCATCATATGCGCAAGGTTTAATGTCGAGACTAACGGGACGCGCACATTTGCATATGGATTGCCGGGGTGTGTCCCAAGCCAAGCGTCAACGGCATTGACCTTTTCATGGATAGTCACAAAGCCGCGCCCATTGATTATGCGCTCAACCGCCCTAATGCGCGCCTCAGCAACTGTCGCGTCCTCATCCATGACGCATATAGCCGTCGTCATATATCCGTAGGACACATAGTCTCCGCCGAGGTCTTGCAAGGCGGCATCGGCATCAATCGCTTTATTATCAGCATCACTATCGACGAGCGGTGTCGTCTCATTCATCAGCGCCTCTTTGAGCAGCGCAACAACTGACTTACGTTTGGCGAACCATTGCCGCCGCGTTTTCGTAATGACCTTTGAAGCTTCGGTTTTGGAGAGCGGCAAGAAGCGCGTCATCCAGCGGTATGAAAATCCGAGGGTGTTCAACTCATCCAAGATGCCCGGCGTTGTCTCGCTCGGAAATCCCAGGATCGTCACTGTATGAATTGAGTGCTCGCCAAGGCGCGGCACTAGCCCGCCAACGAGATCAGCCCCGCCAATAAGGCTATCAAGATAGGCAGGCGTTTTAGGCATTTTGATTGGATGACGTTTTGGCGAAACTGTTGAATGCAGATATGTCAGAGTTGCGTCATCATCGAGCCACTCCGCCATCGGAAATTGGCTTTGCAGAAGATCTAAACATCTGTCGCATTCCGACATGAAGCTTTGAAGATGATCTTGAACCGAGACCCCTTTATCATCGGCTGGCGTCTCAATTATCCAGCTTTCGGCCTTACTCGATCTGTCCGCAGGTGGCAGGAATTGGAAAGTCAGATAATAGACGCTCTCGAATAAATCGCGCTGACTGGACTCTTCTTCAAATTCACCCCGACGTTCCTGCTCAACAATCCAGGCAGCAGGGTCGGCAAACTCAGACACAGGATATCGACGCGCCGGAATACGAGCGGCTTCAAAGTAAAGCGCCCAACCCGAGCCAAAACGGCGAAGCGCATTATTCAGCCGCGCGCAGGTCGCGACTAATTCTTCCTCAGTCGAGCTTTCGAGGTCAGGCCCTCGAAACTCCGCGGTGCGCTGAAAACTACCATCTTTATTGAGCACCGTTCCAGGCGCAATCAGAGCCGTCCAAGGCAGGTAATCAGACAAACAATCAGGCCGCTTTTGATATTCGCTTAAATTCATCACGAGAGATAACCCTTATGTTTGATGTGGCGAACCAGAACTTCCATGAATTGCGGATCACGCGAGGCGAAGAAGACGCAAAGCGTATGGGCGCAGACATAATAGATGATGCCCAGTAGCCAGAGCTGGAGGCCAAGACCCAAAGCCGCCGCAAGTGTGCCGTTGAGGATGGCCGCCGTTCTCGGAACCCCGCCTAAAAGGATGGGCTCGGTCAATGAACGGCGCACCGGAATGGTGAAGCCTTCAGGAAGCTGATATGCGGTCGCGACTGTCATTAGATGACCGCGCCGCCTGTAAAGCTGAAGAATGACAAGAAGAAGCTTGTCGCCGTGAAAGCAATGGACAGACCAAAGACAATCTTGATGAGATTGCGCATACCGCCACCCGCATCACCAAAGGCAAGGCCAATGCCCGTCATAATGATGGCTATTGTACCGAAAATCTTGGCAACCGGGCCTTCAATAGATTGCAGAATACTTGTCAGCGGCCCTTCCCACGGCATGGCTGAGCCTGCTGCGTGAGCCGTCTGCGGCATGAGCATCATAATCAGAACAATGATTGCTGCGCCGTAAAATAGCCGTTGATTGATCGTCCCGTGCGTTAGTGGTCCGTACATGAGTTACCTCCGTCAAATGTGAGTTTAGGAATGGAAGACGACGCTGTGAGCGGTTCGAGCTGATAGCCCTTGTCCGTCAGACCAATAAGACGCGCGATTGTTTGCACGCGGCGTTTGGAGCCTCGCCCGGAAATGAAGACAATCACATCGATGGCCTCCGCAATTAAAGTTCGCGGAACAATGGCCACGCCCTCTAAAATCAGTTGTTCAATCCGGCCCAAGGCCGCTTTTGCTGAATTTGCATGGACGGTCGCAATGCCGCCGGGATGACCTGTCGTCCAAGCCTTGAGCATGTCGAGGGCTTCCGGTCCTCGCACTTCACCGACAATAATCCGGTCAGGGCGAAGGCGCAGCGTCGAGCGCACCAAGTCCGCCAGCGTTACATTCAAACCGTGCGTGCGAAGCGCCACTGTGTCCTTAGCGGCGCATTGAAGCTCGCGCGTATCTTCAAGAATGAGAACCCGGTCACCTGTGTCTGATATTTCCGACAGCAAGGCATTGGCTAACGTAGTTTTTCCGCTTGATGTGCCGCCAACAATTAAGATGTTCTGACGGGAAGTCACCGCGTATTTTAAGGCTTCCGATTGCGCGTAAGTCAGGCTGTCTGCCTTGACGTAATCGTCTAATGTGAAGACGGCGACAGCCCCCTTACGAATGGAAAAACACGGCGCTGACACAACGGGCGGCAAAACGCCTTCAAAGCGCTCACCATTCCCGGGAAGCTCTGCACTGATAATTGGCGCTTTTGTTGTCACGTCCTGATTGATGTGACTGGCGACAAGGCGAACCACGCGCTCGCCCTCATCAGGGGTCAGAACACTTTCAGTGTCAAAACGCCCAACGCCCAATTTATCGAGCCATAAATGCCCATCAGGGTTGAGCATAATCTCAACGACCTTGGGGTCGTCTAAGGCCTGCGTGATGACAGGCCCGAGTGCTGTGCGCAGCATGGCAAGCGTGCGGTCTGATGTGGCGGCTGATTGAAGGCTAGACATCTGCGGTCTCCTTCTTCTTTTTTGGGGTCTTGTTTGGTTTGGCCGCTTTCTTCTTTTGTAATTTTTCGAGAAGCTGAATTTCATCGAGCCGAAAGAAGTCTTGATCAGACACCAGCACATCAGAAAGAGCTTGCTTAAACGTCTTGCCGCCCATGCGCATTTTAGCGCCGAGCTGATCGACAAATTGGTTCATCAACCCAACGCCGCGCGCGGCGCGCGCATCGGTATCGGCCTTCGAAATTTGGGGCGCCATTGTGAAGTAGAAGTGCAGGAATAATGCGAACGTCTCGGAGTGCAGATTGAGGTCGCGCGAATGCCGATGATTATGACGGATCATCATATCCAGCTTTTCAAGGATACGGGCGTCTCGCGCGTCGTCATGCTCGAAAGTGAAGCAGGATGACAAGGCATCATTTATAACGCGGGATTTTGTCTTTCCCAAGGCGCGCGCCCGCACATCTAAAAGGGCTGCATTCTCCGGGGTAATACGCGCTCGAACGCGGGCTGTGAGGTCATTGCTCATCGTTACATTCCAAGGTCTACATCTGTGCTGCGGGTCAGGTCATGGGCGCGGGCAAGATTGGCGGTGTCTCTGACAAACTCGCCAAGTTTGAGTGCGGGTGTGAGGTCGTCGCCTTCTGAAACATCAAGAGACTTTTCCCCGACGTTTTCAGGAGAATGTGAGGCCTCATGTCCGCTGAGCTCAGGGCTACGCTCTTTGCCGCCGCCGTCTTCATCCTCATCCGTGTCAGTCTTTGAGTTTAACGCCGACGCGATTTTTTCCTGCACGGCTTTATCAGGCGCTGTGTAAAGTCTGTCATCCACTGGCCGCGTCGCATCACCCCACATGCAAGACGATGAAGGGGGCAAACCGTCTGTGCCATCCGGGGAGAGATTGGGAGGGTTTTGGACACGGCCAGTGAAGTTCTTATCCGCATAATAGCGAATTTTTCGAGCTTTGATGGGTGAGAACCCTGAAAGCAGGATTAGCTGTTGATGACTTGGCAACTGCATGATCTCGCCCGGCGTAATGAGCTGACGCGCTGTTTCTTGGCGAGAGACCATGACATGTGAGAGCCAGGGCGCGAGGCGGTGACCTGCATAATTGCGCATGGCCCGCATTTCCGTCGTGCTGCCAATCGCATCCGATAAGCGTTTGGCTGTGCGCTCGTCATTGGTTGCGAAGGCAACGCGCACATGGCAGTTATCAAGAATGGAATTATTAGGGCCGTAAGCCTTCTCAATCTGATTGAGGGATTGCGAAATTAGGAAAGCACGCAAGCCATAGCCCGCCATGAAAGCCAGAGAGCTTTCAAAGAAATCAAGCCGGCCCAATGCGGGAAACTCATCAAGCATAAGCAGGAGTTGGCGCTTAGCCGTCTTATCACCGCTGACGACAAGCTCTTCTGTCAAGCGGCGGCCAATCTGATTGAGGATGAGACGAACCAGCGGCTTTGTCCGCGAGATGTCAGACGGCGGAATGACTAAGTAAAGCGAGACGGGTTTATCAGCCGTCATAAGATCGGCAATGCGCCAATCACATTTTGATGTCACCTCGGCGACCGTGGGATCCCGGTAAAGACCGAGAAAGCTCATAGCCGTTGATAAAACACCTGAGCGCTCATTTTCAGATTTATTGAGGAGTTCACGCGCTGCTTGTGCGACCACCGGATGGACTGTTGCCGTTGTCCGGTCGCCGAGATGATTAGTTTTCATCATAACCCGTAGCGTCTTTTCAAAAGAACGGTTAGGATCAGAGAGGAATGAGGCTACGCGAGCCAGCGTCTTATCGTGCTCTGCGTAGAGAATATGGAGAATAGCGCCGACCAAGAGACTATGGGCGGTCTTTTCCCAATGGTTACGGCGCTCCAGCATCCCTTCCGGATCAACAAGGATGTCTGCAATATTTTGGACATCGCGCACTTCGCACTCGCCCTTACGGACTTCCAAAAGCGGATTATATTTCGCGCTCTGCACATTGGTTGGATCAAAGAGCAGGCAATGAGAGAAAGTTGAGCGCCAGCCGGAGGTCAGCTGCCAGTTCTCGCCTTTGATGTCGTGAATGACGGCGCTGTCCGTCCAAGACAAAAGTGTTGGAACAACGAGGCCGACACCTTTGCCGGATCGCGTCGGCGCAATCGCCATCACATGCTCTGGGCCGTCATGGCGGATATAGTCATGCGTGGTGCGACCCAAAAAGACACCGCGCTCACCAAACAGACCGGCTTTTTTGATTTGCTTATCATTGGCCCAACGTGACGAGCCGAATGTGTTTAGGGCTTTGGCGGAGCGTCCACGTAAGACTGACCCAATGACCGCAAAGATAATCCCGAGGAGACCGCCCCCCGCTGCAATCTGTCCCCCTCTGGAAAAGATGTGCGGTGCGTATGCATCAAATTGATACCACCATTTGAACAGGCTCCAAGGCGCATAAATTTTGTGATTGCCAAGCTCTGCGAATCCCGTTCCCAAGTAGGCATCGTAGTCAAACTGAAGCGCCACCCACTGAGTGGCATACCATGTCGTCAGAATGATCGTCGTGAAAACAACGATTATCTGTCCAATCAAGATATTTTGTGGCGACATTACCTAAGTCCTTCAATTGCGATGGACTCAGGCTGTCAGAAATGTCGATTTTTGGTCTAGTTCCTAAATAGTGAAATCGCGTGACCTATTATGACTTTCTATGAAGTTCTGTGACTTTCTATGAAAACGGCGGTTTTTCAGATTGGCTACATTCCGTTGTCTTCTTCTTCGTAGCAAATTTCAGTTATCCCCATAGAAATTAGGAATATAATCCGTTTTTACTTGACTAATGTTCTGTTTTCGTTCTTTTTCGCTCGTCCGCGCTTATCACGGACGAAACATGCGAAAACCTGAAACGATAGAAAGACTTTACCTCGACTTTGACGGGTTCTTTGCGTCTGTGGAGCAGCAAGCCAGACCCGCCCTGCGCGGCAAGCCCGTCGGCATAGTGCCATTTGACGGCACAGTTCATACGGTCGTCATCGCCTGTTCAAAAGAGGCCAAGGCGCGCGGCGT
>JBMYWT010000036.1:0-29196 GCA_049607665.1 Maricaulaceae bacterium | reverse complement strand
TCTTATCGTGATAAGGACCTTTCATGGACGAATGACCTAGACTCCCCATATCGGGGTTTTCCATATACTGCGTTGGATATTGAGATGTCGCCATTGCGGCGTAACTTGCGAGGTCCTTGCAGGAAATATCCTTATAATCTGCTTCATATTTTTTCGTCGTCTCACAGCCTTGCATAGGCAGGATAAGTGCAGCGCAAAACAGGGCTGTTGTGAGTTTGGTGGGCAGGGTCATCTTATGCTCTTTACTGGCATCCATCAATCAAGCTGCAGTGCGCTTAAGCGGTTTATATTCACGCATCTGGGTAATGGAATGCCGCCTGTAGTTGGCCCTATACACGTGCTTTTGGCTTTGATGTCTTGTTAATCTTTAATTAACCATGTTTAAAGGGGGTAATGCATGGGCAGGGGTTTTGGCACTTGAATTGCTTGGTGTGTCCCATCTGTAACAACAGGCAAAAAAAGAGAGTAGTGGGCGGTATGAAAAATAAATTAAAAATCACCTTAGTGTCATCAGTCGCGATGTTTGTAACGGCATGTGGCGGCGGCGGAGCATCTGCGCCAGCCCCCGTTGTTGTAACGCCTCCGCCTGTGTCAGGCCCCACGCCAACAACACCCGTCACCATTAGCGGCGCAGCGACGTATGACCATGTCCCGTTTAATACGACCACAAATGGCCTGAATTATGCCAACACACAGCCTCGACCTATTCGCGGCGCCGTGATCGAAGCTGTAAATGGCAGCGGCACAGTCCTGGATAGCACCGTGTCTGATGCCTCTGGTAATTACTCCGTCACGGTTGACCCAAATGTAACGGTTCGCATTCGCGTTAAAGCGCAGCTTTTGCAAACAACAGGCGCGAAATGGGATGTTCGCGTTACAGATAACACAAGTTCAAACGCGCTTTATTCAGCAGCGGGTAACCTAACGAGTTCAGGCGTATCTAATTCGACGCGTAATCTCCATGCGGCCTCTGGTTGGACGGGCAGTGCTTATACGGAAACACGCGTTGCGGCGCCGTTTGCGATCCTCTCGCCGATCTATGATACGGTCACTAAATTTGGCGCCGTCGATAGCAATGTTGACTTTCCCATGGTTGAGTTCCGTTGGAGTACACAAAACCGTGCGGCGAGTGGTGATGTTGCCAATGGCGAAATTGGTACATCGTCTTATGTCACGTCAAATGGCGAAGGCAGTATTTATATCCTTGGCGACGCCAATTCAGATACAGATGAGTATGATGATCACGTCGTAGTCCACGAATGGGGCCATTATTTCGAAAACGTTCTCTCGCGCTCAGATTCAATTGGCGGCGCGCATGGCGGCGGTGATGCACTTGATTCCCGCGTAGCTATGGGCGAAGGTTGGGGTAATGCTCTGTCCGCTATGATGACAGGCGATAGCTTCTACCGTGATAGTTCAGGTTCAAACCAATCTATGGGCTTCTCATTCGACGTCGAAGAAAACAACTTCACCAATCGTGGCTGGTATAGCGAAGCTTCTGTTCAGGGTATTATTTTAGATATCTTTGATAGCAATAACGAAGCTGGCGATAATGTTGCTCTCGGCCTTGGTCCTATCTATGACGTGATGACAAGCGCGAGCTATAAGGCGTCACCCGTGTTTACGACAATTTACGGTCTTCTTGACGGTATCGAAGGGCACACGCCGTCTGCGATTGGCGGTATAAACCAGCTTAAGTCGGCTCAGAGTATCGACGGCACAGGCATCTACGGTACTGGCGAGACAAATAGCGGCGGCGTCGC
The DNA here is from genome assembly GCA_049607665.1 of Maricaulaceae bacterium. Lineage (GTDB taxonomy): Bacteria > Pseudomonadota > Alphaproteobacteria > Caulobacterales > Maricaulaceae > Fretibacter. The sequence continues at coordinate 27,433 of JBMYWT010000036.1, read as the reverse complement.
ATCGGCTCTTCCTGTTTTCCATACAGCGACGGTTAATGGTAGCGCGTTAGAGGTTTGTTCAGTGAACGATAAAGGTAGTTACAATAAGCTTGGTAATCGCGTTCACATTCGTCTCTCTGTTCCAGCAACGGGTAGCCATACGATCACAATGACGCGTAAATCAGGCCTGACAGCACGTGACCCTGACTTTAATATCTACAAAGCCGGCGCGGCTATTGCTCAGGGGCTTTCTGGCACGACAGATAGCGAAACGTGGACAGGTAACCTTGACGCGGGTGAGTATATGATCGACGCCTATGATTACAACAATACGAACCAGCAAGGCTCTGCATCGGCTGGGGATTCATGTTACGACTTTACGGTAACACAGTAGAATTTAGCCAGGAGACTGACCATGAAAACAACATTTCTAAAATCCGCCCTTATTCTTGGCACCGCTTGCGCAATGGCGTTCACTGTGTCGCAGGCCAAGCCCGCCCCGCAAAGCACGGCAAAGGCCGCTACGCCGGATCACCATCATGATCATACAAGCAAGCCTGCACCGCATGGGCAGGCATATATGAAGCCCGGAGCGGCGCTAAGCTTCTCTCATGATATGAAAGCGGCTATCGAGCCGGGTGATAGCGGTAGCTTCACTCTGACGATCCAAGACGCTTATGCGGCTGGACAGCTAGAGATCAAAGCCATTGGCGATAAAGGTCTTCGTCTCTATGCGGCCTCTTCAGGAGCGCGCTTTGACCTTGCTGGTGACACACACACAATGAATGTTCATTTCGATAGCTCTACCGCTGGGCGTCACTATGTAAGTTTCCAAGCGAGCGTTACAACGGATACAGGGCAGGTCACCCGCCGTGCCTATGCTGTGCCTGTCGTTGTGGGTGATCCCGCGACATTCGTAAGCAAAAATAAAGGCCAGATCCTTGTCGATGATCCTGCTATTGGCGGTAAAATCATTGAGATGTCCATCAAGGAAACAATTGATGGCGTAGAGCAGCGTTAGAGGCGTAGTTCAAATTGATAATGAAGGCGGCCATCCAGGGCCGCTTTTTTATGGGGAAATAGCGGGGGTTAAACAGAGCTCCAGATACACAAAAGCCCCGGCCGAGGCCGAGGCTTTTATTATCTATAACCATTTTCTTAAAAGAAAATGGCGCGAGTGACGGGACTCGAACCCGCGGCCTCTGGCGTGACAGGCCAGCGCTCTAACCAACTGAGCTACACCCGCTTAAGATGTTCGCGCTATCTAGCTTTCACTGCGGGCTAGGTCAACGCATATTTACGAAAAAAATCACTGTTTTTACGTATTATTGCATCAATAGGGAATTGCGCCGCTTATTCGCTTGTGCGTACTAATATGAATGATCAAAATCATAGAAAATGCTATCCCAAAACAGGCTCAGGACGAAGTCGAATCGCTTTTGCTGAGTTGGAATTTTCCGTGGTTTCACTACGCTAATACAAATTACGCGGATATGGCGACTCGCGGGGATGATGTTCCGCAATTTACGCATGGATTTATCCGCGATGATGCCGCCAATTCAGAGCATGAAAAAATCCCCAGAGCGATCCTCCATCATATGGGCATTGATCATACACAAATATTACGCGCCAAGGCGAACTTGCTTATGCGAGAGCCAGCGCCTTTTACGCATCCTGCCCATACGGACGATCAAAAGCCGCATATTGTTTTCATCTATTATGTAAATGACAGCGATGGTGACACGCATTTTTATGAAAATGGTGAAATCGTAAACCAGGTAAGTCCTAAAAAAGGACGTGCCATAATGTTTGAGGGACATAGGTTACATGCCTCTAGTTCTCCACTGGAAAACCGTTTTCGCCTCGTTATCAATTATAACCTTGTGCCTGGGCCCTATTTCGAGAGCCTTTAAGTTTTTGGAGTGTGTTTGTCCCAGCTTGGTAAACGCCGCACGTCATGGGTCCAAGGTTTGTCAAAAACATAACCGTTATTCAATGTTGTAAATTTTGACTTATTGTAAGCATCTTTAAACATATGATCTGGCGGATATGTATTTAGACCTGTGTAATGCGTGACATAGGATTTCCGTGTTCGTGTCGGGTCAACTGTTTTTGAGCCTTCATGTGCCAAAAGGCCATGCCAAATTAATAGGTCGCCTTTTTTGGGTGTGTAAATACGACGTTCTAGTTTCTTGCGTTTGATGTGTTTTTGAAGGTAAGTAACAATATCTCCGGGTGTTTTTTTGCTATCTTCTTCTAGTATCATTGAGCCATGACCCCAGTCATAAGGGGGGATAACATCTAACTTATGAGACCCAGGGTAATAGGCGAGGGGGCCACTATCTGCGTGTACGTCTTCTAAAGGAATCCAGCTGGCGGCTAGTTGGCCAAGTTTTGTTTGCGTGCAAACATATGGATAATCGACATGTGTGGGCTGATTGCTTCCGCGCCAGAAGGTCAAAGATTGCAAGGTTGTTGGCGAAGATTGAAAGACATGAAATAAGAAATCACTAATGAATGCATTTAAACTCAATTGCCGAGCGGCAAAAGAAATGTTTTCAAGGCAATTAAACTTCACACCTATATCCGACAAAGGGTCAATTGGGGTATCACGTAAGTTTACGCGCTTGCCACGAATTTCAATTTCAACATCATAGCCACTTGTTGCGGTAATGTTTTCCAGATCATTTAAGAACAAATCAATATGATTATGTGGGACAGCGTCCTCGAATAAAACAATTCCGTCTTTTCGCCAATCACGCAATTTTTGCGCGAGATCATAATCTGGTTTCACATCAAGACCGTTAACGTAGCTATCTACATCAAAATCTGGCGTATCCGTAAAAAGAGGGGTTTCTCGTAAATGTTGGGCCGTAATAATGTTACGCGGAGAGGGTTTTGAAGTATTGTATATGCGACGCTTGAGTTTTGAAAAAAATGCCATTTTGAACTCTTCACTTTACGCTCGTGCCTTAGATGGTTTGCCCAACGCAGCTTTGTTTATACATATATTTATGTGTTACATCAGATTGCGCATTATTTCACGCCTCAATTGGCATATTTCACCCACAAAATGGCATTTATGTATGTTGTGATAGCGTAGCATAGCGATAAGATAACAGTGAAAATTGGAGGCGTTTCTGGCTCATCAAGATGATATTTCAGTGGCTAATGTAGGTTTGTCAAAAGCAGCTATTGCAAAACTTCGCGCCGAAACGCCTGCTTGCGAGGGCTTGCTGCATTTCAATAATGCGGGTGCGTCGCTTATGCCAGCGCCTGTCTACGCCGCTCAGACCGCCTATCAGGCGCTAGAGCAAGAGGTCGGCGGTTACGAAGCCGAGAGTGCTCAGGCGGAGCTAATCACCGACTTTTATCCTGCTATCGCAGGTCTTATCGGCGCGTCACCTCATGACATTGCCTTTATGGACAGCGCCACGCGGGCCTGGCATCAAGCTGTCGCCTCTATCCCGTTTCAGGCGGGTGATCGCGTCCTGATGCATATCACCGAATATGAAGCCAATTATCTGACGTTGCTGCACCTCAAGGCGCAAAAAGGCATAGAGATTGATTTCGTGCAGTCTGACGAAAGTGGGCAGATTGACGTCACTGATCTGGCGGCCAAAATCACGCCGCGCACCAAGCTCATCTGCCTCTCGCACATCCCGACCTATAACGGCGTGATCAACCCGGCCGCAGAGGTAGGGAAGATTGCGCGCGACGCAGGCGTTCTTTACCTGCTGGATGCCTGCCAATCCGTAGGGCAGGTAGAGATCGATGTCACCGAAATCCGTTGCGACATGCTCTGCGCGACGGGGCGGAAATATATGCGCGGGCCGCGCGGTACGGGGTTTCTCTACGTCGCCCCGCAGGTCATCTATGATCTGATACCGCCCGCCGCCGACTCGCATTCGGCCTTACTGACGGGGGAGGACAGTTTCGAATTCGTCGAGAGCGCCAAACGTTTCGAAATTTACGAACGCTCTCCCGCAGGCATGATAGGCCTCGCCGCCGCCGCGCGCTACGCCAGCGATATTGGCGTGGCGAACATCAGAGTCCGTGTTGACAATATCGCCACTACGCTCCGCCGAGAACTCTCTACCATCAAAGGCGTCGACGTCCACGATTGGGGCACCGCCCAAAGCGGCATTGTGACTTTCACCAAACAAAATCATGAACCGATGGATATGATGCATGCCCTGCGCGAACGCCGCATCAATATGTTCGTCAGTACCCCGTCCCAAATCGACCCCAATGGCCCCGCGATCGCCGCGCCGCATCTCGCCCGCGCCTCCGTGCATTATTTTAACACAAAGCGTGAAGTTTCCGCCTTTTGCGAAGCCGTGGCTTCTCTATAAGGTAAGTTCAAACAGGAGAGCATCATGGCGATTCAAACCCAAAACCCAGCCACAGGCGAGATCGTAAAAACCTTCACGCCGCACACAGACGCGCAGGTCGACGCCATGATCGCCAAATCGCTCGCGGCGCATAAGGTGCAGCGTAAATGGTCCTTCGAAGACCGCGCGGCGTGCTTGCATAAGGCCGCTGATATCCTCGACGCAGAGGCGGAAACACTCGGCGCGATCATGACGCTAGAGATGGGCAAAACACATAAGGCCGCCATTGCCGAAGTCAAAAAGAGCGCCATAGGCTGCCGTTATTACGCCGACACCGCCGCCGAATTGCTCGCCGATGAAATCGTGCAAACCAACGCCAGTAAGTCTTACCGCAAATACCTCCCTATCGGCCCTGTGCTGGCCGTTATGCCGTGGAATTACCCGATCTGGCAGGTCGTGCGTTTCATCGCGCCTGCGCTTATGGCGGGCAATAGCGGACTGCTTAAACACGCCTCCAACGTGCCGCAATGCGCCCTCGCGATTGAGGATATCTTCACCCGCGCAGGCTTCCCTGAAGGCGCGTTTCAAACCCTGCTGATTGGCGGGTCAAAGGTCGAGCGAGTCCTGCGTGATGAACGCGTACGCGCCGCCACCCTCACAGGTTCAGAACCCGCAGGGGCGTCTGTCGCGAGTATTTGCGGCCAAGAGATCATGCCGACCGTGCTCGAACTCGGCGGCTCTGATCCGTTCATCATCATGCCGTCCGCTGACCTCGACGAGGCCGTGAAATGGGGCGCTATCGGGCGTACGCAAAACAACGGCCAGAGCTGTATCGCCGCCAAGCGTTTTATCGTTCACGCCGACGTTTACGACGACGTCCGCGCGCGCTTGAAAGCCAAATTTGACTCCCTCGTGATCGGTGATCCCATGGACGCCGCTACGGATATAGGCCCCATCGTGAACGCCGAGGCCCGCAATGAAATCGCGGGGCAGGTTGAAAACGCTATAGCTGATGGCGCGAGCCTCGTGACAGGGGGGCAAGTGCTGGAAGGGGAAGGTTATTTCTTTTCACCAGGCATATTGGAAAACATCCCAGAAACGTCCAAAGCCTACCGCGAGGAAATCTTTGGACCCGTAGCTCTTTTGTTTAAAATCAATGATTTGGATGAAGCGCTTGAACTTGCCAACGACTCGCCTTTCGGTCTCGGTTCGGCAATATTCTCCAAGGTTCAGGCCGAACAAATGCGCGCCATTGAAGACATTCAGGCAGGCGCTACCTTCGTCAATTCCATGACCAGCTCCGACCCCCGCATCCCCTTCGGCGGCATCAAACGCTCAGGCTACGGCCGAGAACTCGCCGCAGAAGGCATCAGAGCGTTTTGTAATGTGAAGACGGTTTCGATTGCTTAGAATTGAGAGAAGATAATAAACAAGCAACTCGCCCATACAATGAAATAACCTAAAGCGAGAGAAAAGTTCGTTCTGTTTTCTTTTGATTCTACCACGATTAGAATCATAATTTCTAAACCACCCCAAAGCGAAAAAAACAAACCGACCCAAACTCCAATTTTTGCGGTTTGCCATATGTCATTTCCATTGAATATCGCCATCACCGCACCAATGACTGAACAAAACACTACAATCATACCTGGAATTGCAGCTCCTCGCAAAACGATTTGCCAAATTGGCTTATCTTTTAATTCCATTTTCAATGCACCTTCGTCGTCAAATTTAAACCCACAGCACCGATCACAATCAGCCCCATAAACCAGATCTGTAGAGGGCTGAGTTTTTGTTCGAAAAAGAATAGGCTTAAAACTGCGATCCCGACAAGGCCGAGGCCTGACCATACCGCATAGGCTACACCAACAGGAATGGTTTTAATCGCTGGGGCCATGAAAGCGAAGCACAGCCCGTAGAGCGCAAGTGAAATCGACCCATATGTCATATTCGTAAAGCCGTCCGAGAGTTTCAAACACAGCGTCGCGCTAATCTCAAACGCGATCGCAATGCATAGGTAAACCCAAGTGGACATGGCGGTTTACATCGTCAAAACAACTTTACCCATCACGCGGCGCTCGGTGAGGGCGGTGAAGGCGTCGGCGAAGTTCTCTAGGGTGTGTGTGCCTGACACGCGCGGCTTAATCGTGCCCGCCTCATACATGCCCATCAAATCCATCATATTTTGCACGTGGAGTTTCTGATTGCGCGGAATCCAGGCGCCCCAGTGAATGCCGCGCACATCGGCGGATTTCAGGAGCATCAGGTTAAACGGCACGCGCGGTATCTCGCCCGCCGCAAAGCCAACAACCAAATAACGCCCGCCCCACGCCATAGCGCGCACAGCAGGTTCAGCGAATTTATCCCCGACAGGATCATAGACGATATCGACGCCGCCGCCTGAGAGTTCTTTGGCGCGCGCCTTTAAATCCTCAGAGGTGTAATTAATGCCTTCATGCGCGCCGTGGTCTTTACAGATCGCGAGCTTTTCCGCCGTGCTGGCGGCGGCGATCACTTTCGCGCCCATCGCATTGCCGATCTCGACAGCGGCCAAACCCACGCCGCCTGCCGCGCCCAGCACAAGCAGGCTCTCGCCCTCTTTGATGTCAGAACGCTGCTTTAGGGCATGATAGGACGTTGCGTAGACCATGATGAAGCCAGCCGCTTCCTCATAGGACATTTTATCGGAAATTTTCACGAGGGTCTGCGCGGGGACCACGATCTCTTCGGCAAAGGCCCCGACACCCGGCAGGGCCGCGACGCGGTCACCTACGGCAAAGCCTTTGACGCCGTCGCCAAGCTCCGTAATCTCGCCCGCGCATTCCGCGCCCGCGATAAAGGGGAAAGGCGGCTTAACCTGATACTGGCCTTGCACCATCAAAATGTCAGGGAAGTTCACGCCTGCCGCATGGATTTTCAAGCGGACATGACCGGGTTTGATTACGGGGGCGTCGACCTCAATGACTTTATGTTCAGTGTAGGGGGCGAATTCTGTACAAACGAGTGCGCGCATAGGAGTGGCTTTCTTTAGGGTGACTTAAGTGATTTTGGCGGCCATAGCCGCAGGAATTTTAACGGTGTGAGAGAGCAGGATTTGGCCGTAGCCTTTGGCTTGGGCGTCATTACGAAGGCTCGCTGCGCCGCCGCCGCCAAGGACGTTATCAATCAGGTAATTGATCGAGTTGGAACCAGGCAGATAGAAGCCTTGCACGGCGTTTGAGTCGTCTGCGAAATGGGCGAAGATGTCGCCGATACGCTGGGGCGTCAGGGAGGCCCAAATATAGGGGAGATATTCAGCCTTTCGCGCGATGACGCCGATATTGGCTTTGTTACCCTTATCGCCGCTGCGCGCCCACGCGAGAGTTTCGAGGGGCACCTCTGTGACCGCTTCATCGGGCGTGTTGGGCGCTATATGTTGCGTGGGCGCGGCTATTTGATCGGGAACGAAATCCGTATGACTTATAACCGTGCCGTTTATTTCAATAGAAGAAGAAATATTAGTCTTATCAGTAAGATAGGAGAATAACCTCACAACAGGTTGCGGCCGCGCGCGGCCTCCGCCTGTGAAACCTGACAACCCTGGCGGCGTCGCGAGGCCCATGCCTGCGAGCTCTTTGAGGAATAAGCCTATGCCCATCGCTTCGGGGTGTTTTACGGCGAATTTCATGACAACTTCATCGGAGGCGCGGGCTTCTCCGAACTGGCTGCCAGAGCCTAAAATCTCGCGGCTGACTTCGGTATATTCGCCCAGATTAAACAGGCGCAGCATATTCGCCGTGCGGACCATAACAGCGTCGGCGAGTTTCTCGGCCTTTGCCGTCGCATTGCCGCCGTAGAGCGTCACATATGTGCCTGCGCGGAAGCCGTCGGCATAGGTCAGGCAGGTCTTGTAATGGGAGGGCGCAGGGCGGCCTTTAGCGGGGGAAACAAGGACGCGATCAAGGGCGTCTTGCGTGATGGTAACTTCAGAGAAATCACAAGTTACGTCAGGGAGAAGGTAGCTCTGCGGGTCGCCGATCTCATAGAGCATTTGCTCGGAGACTGTACCGACCGTGACGATGCCGCCTGTGCCTTCGGGTTTGGTGGTGATGAAGCTGCCGTCGGCGCTGATTTCTGCGATAGGGTAGCCAATATTGGCAATGTCGCCAACGTCTTCCCAGTCGGTGAAGTTACCGCCTGTCGTTTGCGGGCCGCATTCCAGGATATGCCCTGCGAGGGAGCCGCTGGCGAGCAGGTCCCAATCGCTCTCGCCCCAGCCAAATTCGTGGATACATGCGCCCAATGTCACGGCGCTGTCGACAACGCGGCCTGTGATAACGATATCCGCCCCTGCCGCGAGGGCTTTGGCGATAGGAAACGCACCGAGATAAGCGTTAATACTGGCGATTTTAGACGCGTCAGGCATGGCTGCGCCGCTGAACATGTCGGTTTTTCCCGAGGCCGCAATCGCGTCTTTATCCGCCAGTAGATTATCGCCCGTGATAACGGCGACTTTCAGATCAAGCCCTTGCTCTGCGATCAGCGCGCGAGCCGCCGCGCCGCAGCTCTCGGGGTTTACGCCGCCCGCATTGGCGATAATTTTCACGCCGCTCTTGGCGATCTTGCGTAAATTGGGCTTTAGCATGAAGTCAATGAAATCAGTCGCATAGCCGCGAGAGCTATCCTTGGCTTTGGCGCGTGCCATGATCGACATGGTGATCTCTGCGAGGTAATCATAGACAAGATAATCAAGACCGCCTGCCGCGAGGAGCTGCGGCGTGGCCATGGCGCTCTCGCCCCAATATCCGCTCGCGCCGCCAATTTTGATGATTTTATCTTTATTCATCTACGATTCCACTCTTGCAAAGATATGCAACAAATTTCATAGATAGTGTTCAAAACCCGTTGGTAAATCAAGCTATGATTTATCTGGGTTGCCAGTTGAAAGAAATATCTATGTCACAATCTCCGCTCTTTAGTCCGTTTTCCTGCAAAGGCTTATCGCTTCCTAACCGTATCGTGATGGCGCCTATGACGCGCAGCCAGTCTCCGGGCGCGGTGCCGTCGCAAAAGAACGCAGAATATTACGCGCGGCGCGCAGCGGCGGATGTTGGTTTGATCGTGACCGAGGGCACAACAACAGACCGCCCCGGCGCATCAAGTGACGCCAACGTTCCCGTCTTTCACGGCGAAGAGGCCCTTAAAGGTTGGGCGCAAGTTGTTGAGTCTACACATAAATCAGGCGGTAAAATCGCGCCGCAGCTTTGGCACACGGGCATGACCCGTAAACCCGGTACGGGCGTTCACCCCGACGGCGCAACGGACAGTCCCTCTGGGGTGACGCATAAAGGCAAGGCCGTCATGGACGCGCCGAGCGAGGCGGATGTTGATGATATGGTGATGTCATTTGCGCGCTCTGCCGCCGATGCCGCCAAGGTTGGTTTTGACGCGATTGAGATACACGGCGCGCATGGCTATTTGATCGATGAGTTCTTCTGGAGCATGATGAACACGCGCGAAGACCGTTATGGCGGCTCTATCACAGAGCGCGCACAATTTGGCGCGGACGTCATCAAAGAATGCCGCAAAGCTGTGCCAGATGATCTGCCGATTATCCTGCGGTTCTCGCAATGGAAGCAGCAAGATTACGCCGCGAAACTGGCGCAAACCCCTGAAGAACTTGAAGAATTTCTCTCCTGCTTTGTCGATGCAGGCGTGGATATCTTGCACTGTTCGCAGCGCCGTTTCTGGGAGCCTGAGTTTGAAGGCTCTGATTTAAACCTTGCGGGTTGGGCGAAAAAACTCACGGGACTGCCAACGATTACGGTGGGTTCTGTGGGACTAGATGGCGATTTCATCGGTGCACTGGTTAAGGGCGAAGGCTCAGGCGCTGCGCCGCTGGATAAGCTTTTGACGCGTATGGATAAAGGCGAGTTTGATTTGGTCGCCGTCGGACGGGCCTTGCTACAGGACCCTGAATGGGCCACAAAGATTAAAGATAACAGGCTTGATGAGCTACAAGATTATGACGGCAAGGCGCTTGGGACTTATTACTAGGGTTCCAAACGTACAAGCCGCGATAAAGGGGAGGGCGTTGTAATATAAGCTCAAAGCATGTCTTAAGTTGCGGATAACTGCGTGTTCAATCGTAGGTCATACAGCATCCTTACAGCATCCATACAGCATCCTTACAGCATGGACACAGCATCCGTGACGCATTGATACAGCATGCATGCAGCATCCTTACAGTATTTTTACAGCATCCTTACAGCATAAGCGTTTGGGATCGGCGAAAAGTCGGCCCAGTCGTTTTCGAAAATGGGGATGGAAATGAAATATCACGGATTGAAATTTGGCGTCGCAGCACTGGCGGTTTTATTAGCCTCTTGTAGCTCAGGTGAGAAAACGGGCGAGACGCCAAACAAAGTAGAGGCGAGCGCCGAAACGGGCATTGCCGCCTCCGTCAACACAGATCGCATCATCAACGCCGCCAAAACCCCCGAAGAATGGCTCTCTTATGGCGGAGGTTATGAAGAGCAGCGCCACTCGCTGCTGACCCAAATTAATGAGGAAACACTCAAAGACGTCGGCGCGGCGTGGACTTATGATTTACAAACCCACCGAGGCGTAGAGGCCACGCCCATCGTCGTAGACGGCGTTATGTATGTCACGGGCGCGTGGTCGATTGTCTATGCCCTTGATGCGCGCACGGGCGAGGAGCTTTGGGTGCATGACCCCGAAGTTCCAGGCGAAACAGCGTTTAAGGCGTGTTGCGATATTATCAATCGCGGCGTGGCCGTTTACGAAGGCAAAGTCTTTGTTGGAACACTGGACGGACGCCTTCAGGCGCTTGATGCTAAGACGGGCAAGCAGCTCTGGAGCAAAGTCACCGTCGATCAGTCTAAACCCTACACCATCACTGGCGCGCCGCGCGTCGCAAAAGGCAAAGTCTTTATCGGCAATGGCGGAGCGGAGCTGGGCGTGCGCGGTTATCTCTCTGCCTATGACATTGAGACAGGCGAAATGGAGTGGCGTTTCTACACCGCGCCCAACCCGAACAAGAAACCCGACGGCGCGGCGTCTGATGACATTATGGCCAAGCTTGCTAACGCCACATGGGGCGATGACGGCGCGTGGGTCACCGATGGCGGCGGCGGCACAGTTTGGGATAGCATTGTCTATGACAGCGTGAATAACAGTATCATTTTCGGCGTCGGTAATTCCTCGCCGTGGAACTCCAAAGTGCGTGACCCGAACAGTGACGGCGATAACCTATTTGTTTCCTCTATCGTCTCAGTCGACGTTGAGACAGGCGAATATAATTGGCATTTCCAAACCACCCCGCGCGATAATTGGGACTATACCGCCACGCAGTCGATTATCATCGCAGACCTGCCCGTGGGCGAGGACGGCGCGGATAAACGCGTTGTCATGCAAGCGCCCAAGAACGGCTTTTATTATGTGCTTGATGCCGCCAGCGGTGAGTTCATTTCGGGCAATAATTTCGTCCCGATGACATGGGCCACAGGCCTGGACGAAAACGGCCGCCCAATAGAAAACCCTGCCGCTCGCCAGACCGAAAATGGCTTTGCGTCTCTGCCTGGGCCGACAGGCGCGCATAATTGGCACCCTATGGCTTACAGTCCCAAGACTAAGCTCGCCTATATCCCGACGCAGCTTGTGCCGTTGATTTACAAAGATTTTGGCGATGATATTGAAGGACGCGTTATCCTGAATAATACAGGCTATGATCTGACGGCGGATTCGCCGCTGGCCTATCCTGCGGGCACGATCGATTTCATTCGCTCTCAGAGTAAAGGTTTCCTAACCGCATGGGACCCAATCAAACAAGAAGTCGCTTGGCAAAAACCGCTCGATGGCATGTATAATAGTGGTATCCTCTCCACCGAAGCAGGCCTCATTTTCCAAGGCAATGTGAAGGGCGAGTTCTTCGCCTATGACGCCGCCAGCGGCAATGAAGTTTGGAAGACAGATATCAAAGGCGGCCTGATGGCTGCGCCGTCAACCTATGAACTGGACGGCGAGCAATATATCGCCATCGCAACAGGGTGGGGCGGTTCATTCGCGCTCACCAATTCGCTTGATCTAAAAAGCCCTGTGCCTCCGGCCGTTGGCCGCGTTATTAGCTTTAAGATCGGCGGAGAGGTCGAGATCGAAGATCCGATCTATGCAGCCGTGAAACGCACACCCAAGGCCTCTGCCTTTGGGGACGAAGAATTGATCGTAAAGGGGGCGGGGATTTATAACGATGCCTGTTGGTCATGCCACGGCGGTTTGGCCGTCAGCGGCGGGGTGATCCCCGATCTGCGTTGGTCACAAATCACTGGCGACAAAGAGCTGTTCCGCGAAGTTGTAATTGACGGCATCCTCAAAGATAACGGCATGGTCGGGTTCGCCGATAATCTCGACATGGCTGACGCCGAAGCCATTCGCGCCTTCCTCTTAAACCAAGCCCATATGGCAGTCGCAAATGGCGAGGCCGATGTGCTGGTTGCGGAGTAGGATATTTATTTAAGAGGGTGCTTTTGAGTGTGCTCTTCTTAACAACATTTTACGAATAAAATAGGAGCGAGTAATACTTCTTGTTGACGAGTTATAGTTGCAAGCCTATCCGCGTTAAATATTTAACAGAACTGGGATTCGTTGTGAGTGTAACTTTTAAAAAAACATCATTATTATTAATAGGCGCTATGTCTGTGGCGGCTTTGTCTGCTTGCGGTGGTGGCGGTAACAGTACGTCGGCTCCTACACCTATCGGCGGTGGCGGCGGAACGACACCTCCGCCTGCGGGAACAACTTTTAATTTACCTGTCACGTTGGATGGGCAGGCTGCGGGCGGGGCACTAAGTTTTAATGAGGGCACAACCGTTGCCTTAGTGCTTGATGCATCAGATACGACGGCGACTTCGGCGACTCTGGCACAATCAACAGGAACGCAAATCAATTTCGGTGCGTTTCAAACGGGCGGCTTCTCGGCGGGTAATAATTTATCCATTACATCTAGTAGTGATGCATTTGTTGTAACGCTTACGGATGTAGAGGGCGAGCGCACAGCGACTTTCCCTGACGCGGCCCTTACAATTCAAATGCCTTTACCGGCTGTGAGCGCGGATACACCGGTAACCCTAGCACTGTCATATACAGATGGATCTCAGACCACGAACGAAACAATTTCATTTACGATTGTGAATAGCAATACAAGCGGCAAAGCGACCGTATCTGGCACTGTCACAAATGGTTCGGCTGCAAAAATTGGCGCAAACACACGTGTTATTTTAACGGATGCTACGGCGCCAAAGGCAGGCCGGATTGCGGATGCAAACGTGCTTGGTGAGGGCTTTACGGATGAAAACGGAACGTACACGATTACGATGGATACTGTAGGTGCTGGAGAAATTCTTGGCGTGACAGCCATATTGGGCGGAACGGAATTTTTCGATGCGGGTGATGGCAAAGGCTTTAGAGAGCACGATAAAATCTTAGGCGCTGTGATTAAACGGCCTGAAGCGAGCACGTTTAATACGGAAAATCTTAATGTTTTGACTGATTTCACGGCAAGTCATATGGTGGGCTTGGCAACGCAGGCAAATTCTTTTGGCCTCAATGGTAACACGGTTTTACGTGCGGCCGATAAGCCGATTGCAGAGGGTTGGGTTGCAGGTCTATTTGGCCTAGCCGAAGGAGATTTCAGCGATCTTTCTTTTGATGATGTCAAAGACGCCGTAACGTCGATTAATCAAGATGATGTCAAAGCGGCTTTAACCTCTGCGGGTTTGCTTTAATCAAACATCGCGTAACGCAAGCTGATTTTATAGTAACGTTTTAAGGCGTTTGCTGTTTTGCAATTTAACATGAAGCCAGGCTCATAGAGTCTGGCTTTTTCATTATTGCATTCCTTTTGACTTTCCGTATGGTGTTCGGAAAGTGCTTTTAATGTGCACAAGGGGAGAGGTATGAAACGGTTTTTATTGGCCTTGGGGCTTGTTGTCATTTTGACTTTTGTTGGATGGAATGTGCATTCCAAGCGCGTTTCCAGCGGCGCCGCAGGCTCTGAGCGTGAAGCGGGTATCCCGCAAGCGCCAGGTGTTGACGCCGCTATTATCATCGCCCGCCGTGACGCCGATTTGGCCGTCAGTCCGCCCGCAAAAGACAAGCAAATCCTTTTCGGTGATCTGCATGTTCACTCGACCTATTCCACGGATGCCTTTCTTTGGGCGCTGCCGCTTAATCACGGCAAGGGCGTTCACCCTGTTGCTGATGCCTGTGACTACGCGCGCTATTGCTCGGCCATTGATTATTGGTCGATTACCGATCACGCCGAAGCGGGCACGCCAGAGCGCTGGAAACGCACGAAAGAGGCCATTCGCCAGTGCGAAGCCAAATCCCCTGACCAATCCAATCCTGATCTCGTGTCACTTGTGGGCTTTGAATGGACACAGGTCGGCACAGTGCCCGATGAGCATTTCGGTCATAAAAATGTAATCTTTAAGGGTCTTGAGGATGACGAGCTCCCCGCGCGTACTATTGCCTCTGACAGCGTCGCAACTACCGTATTGCGCGCAGGTACAGACGGTATGCCTGCCGCCGTGGCGTTCCTGAATTGGGAAGACCGCGATGTTTATTATGATTTTAATACCTTCCTCGCCAACACGCGCGAAATTCCCGATTGCGACCCGAACCTCCCATCCAGCGCTCTGCCGACGGATTGTTACGAGAAGGCGAAATACCCCGAAGAGTTGATTGCGCGCCTCGAAGATCAAGGGCTTGATCCGCTCATCATTCCGCACGGCACGTCTTGGGGCTTTTATACGCCGCAAGGCACGACATGGGACAAGCAGCTTAAGGCGCGCCACAAACCCGAAAAGTTCTCATTGATCGAGGTTTATTCTGGCCACGGTAACTCCGAAGAGTTTCGCGATTACGCCAATATCAAAGAGATCGTGTCAGGTAAGGTCGCTGCGTGCGTGCCGCCGAATAATGGCTTCACCCCGCCGTGCTGGCGGGCTGGTGAGATCATCGAAGAGCGCTGCCTCGCGGAAGGGCAAGGTCCTGAAGTCTGCGTCGGACTTGCCGAAGAAGCACGTGACGCGGCGGCGAATATGAGCATTTCTTACCACATGGCCGTAAATGGCGAGACGCCCGAAGATTGGCTGACCTCAGGTCAATGCGAAGATTGCTATCTGCCGCCGTTCTCACATCGCCCAGGTACCAGCGTTCAATATGGCCTCGCTGCGTCCAACTTTGATGACATCGCAGAAGGCGACGATCCGCGCCGTTTTAACTGGGGCTTTATCGCATCTTCCGATAATCACCGCGCGCGGGCAGGGACGGGCTATAAAGAAGTCGCGCGCCGCTTAACAACAGAGGCAGGCGGGCCGATCACACCTGAGCTACGCAAAATGTTCCTTGATGATTTGGGCGAAGCCGACAGTACGGTCACGCGCCTGACGCAAGAAGAACTGCTAGAGATCGCCAGCTTCCAAATGACAGAGCTGGAACGTCAATCAAGCTTTTGGCAGACAGGCGGCCTTGCGGCGGTTCACACGGACGGCCGTTCACGCGAAGAGATTTTCGACGCCCTAGAACGCCGCGAAACCTACGCCACATCTGGCCCGCGTATGCTCCTCTGGTTTGACAATATCGCCGATGATGGCGCTGTGGCTCCGATGGGCGCGACGGTGGACACAAGCGCCTCTGGGACGTTTAAAGTCAAAGCCGTGGGTTCGTTTAAGCAAAAACCTGGCTGTCCTGATTACGCCGAGAAAGCCCTCGGGAGCGAGCGCATGGAAACGCTCTGTTCGGGTGAATGTTACAATCCATCGGATGAGCGCAACCTGATCACGCGCATTGAAATCATCCGTATCCGTCCGCAAATTACAGAAGGCGAAGCGATCAAAAATCTGATTGATGATACCTTCATGGTGCATGACTGCGAGCCTGACCAATCTGGTTGTGAGTTCGAATTTACAGATCCAGAGTTTGGAACGGCGGGCCGCGATATGCTTTATTATGCGCGCGCGATTCAAGAGCCTCGCCCGACGATTAACGGCGAGCCGATTAAGTGCGAACGCGACGGCAATGGTGACTGTATCAAGGCTGAGATTTGCCACGGGGATTACCGTAGCGGCGAGAGCGATTGCCTGACGATGAAAGACGTGCGGGCGTGGTCTTCGCCGATCTATCTGAACTACCCGCAAGGCGTTCAGACACCAGCTCAGCCTCAGTAAGTGAGCGCGATTAAAGGCGAGCGCAAATTCGCGCTCGCTTATTTCATCATCGCAATCGCGGCGCTCGGCGCGGCGCTTGTTTCTGCGCTTGGCATAGAGAACAGGCCCGCGCCAGAGAGCGGCGTGGCGGCCTATGTCAACGGCGCGCCGATCCCGACAGAGGAATATAACCGCGCGATCAAAGCCATGCAGGCAGGCTTGCAACGCCCGCTTACGGACGCGGATAAATCCAAGGCTTTGGGATTGTTGATTGACGAGGAATTAATCGTGCAGGAATCTGTGCGGCTCGGCCTCGCGACCAATGATCGTTTGGTGCGTAAGAATTTGGTGCAGGCGATGATGCGTTTCGCGACGTCGCTGGATGCGGCGAAGGAAATATCAGAAGCTGATTTACAGGCGTTTTACGCTGCGAATGCGCCGTTATTTGCGGAGCCTAAACGCTACACCGTTCATATAGCGCCGATAAAAAATATTGATAAAACAGAAGCTTTCCTGACGTCCTTAAATCAAGGCGAGAGCTTTGAACAGGCCGCAAATCTGGCAGGGTTTGAAACGCAAATGCCGCCGCGTGATATCCCCATTGGCAAGTTAAACGACTTGTTTGGCGGCAAGGCGGCAGAGCTTGTGACGCAAATGCAGGACGGCGATATTGCGGGGCCTGTGGCCTCTGGCGGGCAGGATGTTTTTATCTGGCTACTGGCCTCATCAGGCGGGCAAACGCAGTTTGAAGACGTCGCGAATAGCGTGGAAACAGAGCTACGCCGCCGCCGTGATGAAGGCGCACTTGAGAGCTATGTAAGCGATTTGCGCCGCCGTGCCCGTATCAAACGGGCTGCTCAATAAGGATGTTTTTTCGCGCTCTATTCGTCGTTTGGACGGCTTTGCTTATGGCGCAAAATGCGTTTGCCCATACGCGCAGTCAGTCGTTTTCAAATTGGAATATTGAAGGCGAAGAGGCGCAATTTGTCTTTACCGTTGATGCTCGCCGCATCACACAAATCGGCTCACTCTATCCTGAAATCACAGAATTGCCTGAACTGTTAAGGCTGCATGTCGAAGAGACGTTATCCGCAGATCAAGGCGGGGAAGTCTGCGATTTGAAAGAACTCAGAACGATAGGCAATCAAGGCTCTAATTACCGCGTTGCAGGGCGCGTGATTTGCGAGAGCGCACTATTAGGCGCGCCGCCGAAACTCACATTATCTGCCTTTTTCGCCGTCTCGCCGACGCATATTCATATCGCTCGTGTGAACACAGAAACGGGCGCTCAGGACTATATTCTGCGTGAGGGCCAAGAGAGTTTCCGCCTTGATCCCTCGGGCGCGCCGCAATCTATTTGGGGCTTTATTTTGGCGGGGTTTCATCATGTGCTTTCGGGGCTAGATCACATTGTTTTCCTGATAGGGTTGGCGCTTGTCGCGCGCCGCCCAAAACAAGCTGTGCTCTGCGTGACGGGCTTTACGCTGGGGCATATGTGCGTGCTCGCGCTCTCGTCCTATGGCCTAATCTCGCCCGACGTGCGCGCGATAGAGGCGATGATTGGCTTTACCATTGCGCTGATGGCGCTTGAGAGCGGGGCAGAATTGGGCCTCTCTAGGCGTAAGTCCTTCCTCTCTTTTGCAGCGCTGACGCTCGTGATTGCGCTCGTGCCGCTGAGTGGTCAAAGCGCGCTCATGCTTGGCCTGTGCCTTGCGGTCTATACGGCCAGCTCTGGACAGATATCACAAGCTTTGGCGATGCGCGCATTGCCCGCCATATCTATCGCCTTTGGCCTGATACACGGGGCAGGGTTCGCGGGCGCTCTAAAGCCGATAGCGCAAGATCAATCGAATATATTACTGCCACTGGCAGGGTTTAACATCGGCGTGGAGCTGGCGCAGCTCTTGTGCCTAGTCATAGCCTATGCCGTCTTTTGGCTCCTGGGTCGCAGCGGTGAGGGCGTTACACTCCGTAGTAAACAGCTCACATGCCTGTTGATATTTGGGCTGGGCTGTTTTTGGTTTGCGCAGCGTCTTTGGGTTTAAACTACGCAAAGTGGTGAGCCTGAATGCGAATTGGGCTGAAATGCGTAAATTTACGGTCAAATACTGATATTTATCTTGCGGCGACACATGAAGCGATTACAGATATCGGCAATATAGCCAAAACGAAAGGCAGAGGGAAACATGGAAGAAATATCAGTAGACGTTTTAGTCGTCGGATCAGGCGCAGGCGCGCTAACGGCGGCTATCACCGCGCACGATCACGGCGGCGAGGTTTTAGTTGTCGAGAAAACCGACCTCTATGGCGGGACAAGCGCGACGTCTGGCGGCGGCATTTGGATACCTTGCAATCACTTGATGGCTGAACATGGAGAGAGCGATACGGATGAGGCGGCGTTTACTTATTTGAAAGCCTGTATTGGCGATGACGTCTCGGACGAGCGTATCAAAGCCTATGTGAGCGAAGCGCCCAAAATGCTGAAGTTCATGGAAGAGAAAAGCGACGTCAAATATACGGCGACGCCTTACGCTGATTATTTCCCCGATAAACCAGGCGGCAAAGATGGCTACCGTACGCTTGATCCGCTACCGCTGAATGCGGCCAAACTGGGCAAAGAGTTCCTTAATATGCGTCCGCCGCATCCGCAGACAATCTTTGGCGGATTTACGATTACGGTGAACGAAGCTAAGAAATTTATTACGCGCGCCAAAGGTTGGCAGTGGATTATGGTGCGTCTTGCGGCCTCTTATCGGCTTGATATTCCGTTCCGTATGAAGACCAAACGGCACAGACGTTTATGTCTGGGGAATGCCTTGGTGGGGCGCTGCCTGACGTCTGTGTTTAAGCGCAAAATTCCTGTCTGGCGAAACTCACCGCTTAAGTCGTTGATCGAAACCGATGGCCGCGTGACGGGCGCGATTATCACCAAGGACGGCAAGGACGTAAAAGTCACAGTGCGGCGCGGGGCGATCCTCGCGGCAGGCGGTTTCGAGAGTAATAAAGAAATGCGCGAGAAGCATTTGCCGGGGCCGACGGATACAAGCTGGTCGGCGACGCCGGGGACCAATACGGGCGACGCGCATAAGGCGGCTGAGGCTGTCGGCGCGAATATGACGTTGATGGACGGTGCATGGTGGGGGCCATCTGTGCGCCTGCCGCGTGATGACCGCTCGCGGGTTTTATTTGCCGAGCGCGCTCTGCCGGGGATTTACATCGTCAACGGCAAAGGCGAGCGTTACCTGAATGAGGCCTCGTCCTATGATGAAGTTGGCCGTCAATTACAGGCGCATCCGAAAACAAGCTGGGTGATCTTTGATCGCCGCGCACGGGAGAAATACGGCATAGGGCCGCTCTATCCGACGGCGGTGCACCCTGACATGAAATGGAATGACAGCATCAAAGCCGTTGTGAAAAAGGCTGACACGATAGCAGAGCTCGCAGAGCAAATGGGCGTCGACGCAGAGGGCCTGGCGGGGACAGTTGAGAAGGTCGCGCGCTATTCAGAGACGGGCGTGGACGAAGATTTCGGCTCGGGCGGCAATGCCTATGACCGCTATTATGGTGATCCGTCGATCACGCCTAATCCGTGCCTCGCCCCGCTCGCGAAAGCGCCGTTCTATGCGTTCCCCGTCTATCCCGGTGATATCGGCACGAAGGGCGGTATTGATGTGGATGTGAACTCGCAAGCACTGAATAAAAATGGCCGTCCGATTGGCGGACTTTACGCAACGGGCAATACGTCATCATCCGTTATGGGGCACACATATCCGGGCGCAGGTTCCACACTTGGCCCCGCCATGACTTTCGGCTATGTAGCGGCCAAGCACGCGATGGGAGCCAATTCTTAGGGGCTTTCGCGCGGATTGTTATAAGACTTTAACTTGAAGAAAAGGAGGCCGTGATGGCTTTTACTGGAACTTGGAATATTGTGATGAAAACGCCAATGGGCGACCGTGAAGGTGTTTTAACGCTGGCGGAAGACGGCGGCGCGCTAACGGGCTCTATGTCAGCGGACGGTGATTCAATGGACATCGTAGACGGCAAAGTCGCCGATGGCCGCGCGAGCTGGAAGGCTGACCTCACGTCGCCAATGCCGATCACGCTTGAGTTTGATGTGGCTGAGGACGGCGGCAATTTGGACGGCACAGTGAAACTCGGCATGTTCGGCTCATCGGCTGTTACGGGTACGCCTGCTTAAATCATTTTATGCTCATTAAATGAATAAAGGCTCCCGTGATTAACACGGGAGCCTTTTTGTTTTGGTGTCAGCACACCAGCGCGGTCCTTATTTCAAGTCGCGGCAAATTTTACGGCCTGTGGGGCAGGGGCCGGCAACATATGTTTTGCTCATGGCCTCAAAGACGGCCCAAGGTTCTGCTTTGCGCGTGTGGGCTGAATAAAGATAATCTACATCAAGGCCCAAGCGCTCAATCTCGGTCTTCATCGACATGGCGGCGTGATTTACGGGCGAACCTTGGTTTTTATAACTGCCGTTATAATGATCGGCCTGATAGACGGCTTTGACCGAAGGGACGTAGGCGAGGGCGTATTCCTGCGCGTGAGTGGTAGAGATGATGTGCACATCAACGGGGCCGACAGAGGTTTTTTTATCGTCTATGATTTGAAGCCTGTCGCCAGCGATAGGCTCGCCGGCGACTTTTTTGATGTTCGCCACAGCAGATGGTGGCGTGACCAAGATCGCGCCAAGCTCCAGTGCGTCGGCGATGCCGGCCAAGTGGTCCGTATGGTGATGGGTCACAATTTGATAGCGCAGAGGTTTGTCGCCGCCATGCGCGGCCTGATAGGCTTCGAAGCGTTCTTTCAAGCCGCCATAACCGCCCACACCTATGATGTGATCACCAGCGTCAATAAAGGCGCTGAAGCCAGCATGTTGCCCCGCATAGTGAAAGCCGGGGGCTAGTTCATCGACGGTTATCTCTGATGTGTCATAGCTTTCGGGTTCGGGCGCGATGCCCTTGTCGATTTGGAACATAGACTCTTTTACGCGATTGACTTTCAGGCTGCGAGATTTGGTGTATTCCACCATCTTGTCTCCAGAGTAGAGCGCGAAATCATCAGCATAAGTAATACCGTCTGCCGTTTTGTGACTATCAAACACATAGTGCCATTTGTTGTTGGGGACATCTCTTGAGATGCGAGAGATATAGCCCGTTTTGCTGTCGATCCAGAGCTGCGGCTCATAGGATGTGCCTTCCATATCATATTCGATAATGTCATGAGGGCTGCTAAGGTACATCGTCTGTCCCTTGTGCACGGCTTTGGCGCGGTTTTTCATCAGGTCATACGCCATGAGTGTATCAGAGCCGCGCATTTCCGCGCCGAAATGACTGTAGAAGTTCGCCTCTGTGTCTTCGGAATATGTGTTGTTCATATAGTTAATCGTCGTCTGGCCGTCATTCGTGCCAATGATGCGCTCGCTATAACCGCCTCTGCCGCCCCAGGCGTCTTCGCTGCCGCGCATGCCGATCAAATCAATGTCATAAATTTTGCGCATGGGCTCAAGCTCAACCAAATCAGCTGTATGCCCCTGACCGAGCCAGCCAAAGCGCAGGTCGTTATATATTGTAATGGATTTTAAGGTTTCGAATTTTTTCCCGCCGTAAGCTTCGACCATTTTATCAATGATGGTGTCTTCAACTTCGCCAGCATGAGTGGGGTGGTGTATTGTAACTGCGAAAATGGCCGTTGTCATTAATAGCTGTTTGAAATGCGCCATGATGTATCTCCCGTTTGATGGTCAAATTTCTTTATTAACGACATTTGTCGTTTATGAAAGTTAAAATTGAGACACATGTCGTAATGATGCGCGAATTATGTCGCGATGATGATTTATGGATAATGAAACCTTTACGCGTGTTTAACCGAAGATAAAACATGTTTTGCTACACGGCATGCATGGATAAAAAGACATTAAATAATATGCGTGAATGGGCTGAGGCGAAAATGGCTACGGGCGAAGAGCCGCCTTGGATTTACTATAAACTCGAACAGCTAGCGAAACTCACCGAAGAACTTGCCAATGGAATGGACGCTACACGCGTCTTTCTGGGCGCGGACCAAATGGAGACGCCACAGGAACGGGCGGGTGCGGCGCAAGGCGAGAGCGGACAAGTGGCTGAAGTTGTTCAGATAGGAATCGCTCGATCCCGACGCGCGTTACAGAGTCCTTTATATCTGCCCACGTAACCATTAACTTGCCATCGTTTTTATACTGCAGGATACGAACGCTCTTTTTCTGATCGGCAAGTTCCGCCGCGATATTGCCTTGGCCTACTTTTAGGATGCGAGGCGAATCACCGCCGTGCCAAATGATATAGACACCTGTAGAATGCACGAAAGTCAGGTCAATCTCCATGAGATTGATCCACCTTTGATCTATGCTTTTATACCACTTGAGTGTGTGCATCGAATCAGATTCCCCCGCTGCACGGAAAGTGGCATAGGGGGATTAGACATGTCAAAGCCCTAAAGTGACATCCCCAGTATTTTGTTTGAGAAAATCACATTTGGTTTCATGAGGATAGTAAAAAATGTATGGGTTGGCTTCACTTATTTGTAGTTAAAGTGGAAGTTTTTCATAGCTCAAAAATATTTTAACAAGATTCTTATGCATAATAATATGTCTTGGCCTTAATTGGCACGCCTTTTGTATAGTTTGGGAATTGTAATGGGGCGAATTTTATTTATTGTTCTAGGTGTTGCAACATTCACAGGTTTCGAAACTTAAATAGTTAATAGAATAGAGCATCAAGAAAATGCAAACTAATTAGCTTTCGTGTTTAAAATTATTATGATAATTAAAAATCACAAATCACAACGGGGATACATTATGCGTACAAAACTAATTGCTACTACAAGCATGATCGGATTATTGGCAGGCTTTGCCGCGCCAACTTTGGCACAAGTCGCCGAAGATGAAGTTATCGTGACGGCGACACGCCGTGCAGAGAGCATTCAAGATGTTCCGATTGCGGTGACGGCTATTCAGCCCGCCGACCTTGAAAAGCAGGGCGTTGTAAATATTCAAAATCTTGGGAGCGTGGCGCCAAGCTTCTCGACATCAAACTCGCAAACGAGTTCTGGTACAGTTGTTCTACGCATTCGTGGTATTGGTACAACATCAAATAACATTGGTTTTGAATCCGCTGTTGGTGTGTTTATTGATGGTGCGTACCAATCTCGTTCCGGCGTAGCGCTTGGCGAGTTTGTTGACGTAGAACGCGTCGAAGTTCTTCGCGGCCCACAAGGCACACTGTTTGGACGCAATACATCTGCGGGTGCTTTGAACATTACAAATGCACGTCCGAACTTGGATGAATTTGGTGGGTTCATTAATGCGACTTATGGTAATTATGATCACACGAGCCTCCAAGGCGCGGTAAATATTCCGCTTGCTGAAGGTAAAGTGGCTGCGCGTCTGACGGGCGCAATTCGTAACCGCGATGGTTATGTGAAAGTTTATGATCGTAACGGTCAAAAACTCGGCGAATCAAATGGTATCGATCAATATATGCTTCGGGGTCAGATTGGCTTTGAAGGCGATAGCGGTATCGAAGGTCGTGTTATCGTTGATTATTCACAAAGCACAGCCGTGTGTTGTTCTGCAGTTGAAGTCCTGCGTTCTCCTGTTGAAGCTGGCGGCTTGTTCGGCCTAGTTGGTCTTGGCGCACGTGGCGGTATGGTTGCGCCAAATGTGGCTACAAGTGCAAGCGATACAGACGGTATGCAGGCGGCTCTGGATGATAGAATTGCAAGCTCAAATCAACTGCCTGAATCGACTGCAAAGCAACATGGTTTTGCTGGGGAAATCAAATATCCAATCTCAGATAATACGGATATGGTCTACATCGGATCTTATCGCGATTATAATGTGAAAAACGCATATGATTCTGCATTCTCTGGACTTGATATCTTCAATGTTGTTGCTGGCGGTCCTGGAACAGACATTAATACAATGACACACGAGTTGCGTTTCCAGGGCGATGCCATGGATGACCGTCTAAGCTGGCTTGTCGGCGGATATTACTCTGACGAAGAGATTTCTCAGCAGGCTAATTTTGAATTGGGCGCAGATTACGGCGAACTTATTGGCGCGCTTTTATTTCCGGCGACGGGCGGCGCATTTGGCGCGAACCCTCTGACGGTTTTATCAGGCGGTGTTGACCCTGAAGGTGTCAGCACGTCAAATCGTTACACACAAGACAGCAAAAGCTGGTCTATCTTTACGCACAATGTGTTTGATGTAACGGATAAGCTAAGCGCGACGCTTGGTTTGCGTTATTCGGATGAGAAAAAAGACGGCGGCTTTAATCAGGTATCTAATAATAACCCACTATGTACGGGTATTTTAAGCAATCTAGGCGGCATTCCTGCAGCATTGAGACCGACAGTTATTGGTACGGGTTGTTTCGCGTTCACAGCGCCTGCGGATCTTCCGCAATCGGCTGTATTGCCTCTGCCGCGCTCATTTAATGAGACGTTTAAAGATGATGAGTTGATCTACACAGGTAAGCTTTCATATGAAGTCAGCCCTGCTGCGACGGTTTATGGCGGCTTTACGCATGGTTATAAATCTGGTGGATTCAACCTCGATTCTACAGCCGGTATTCCTGTTGCGGGTGTTTCGGATCCAAGTTTTGACTCAGAAGAAGTCGACGCATTTGAACTTGGCCTGAAATCCAAGCTTATGGATGGTCGTATTACATTCAATGTTGCCGCCTTCCTTGAAGATTTCAAAAACTTCCAAGTTCTTGAATTTACAGGCGCGCAATTCGTAACGTTTAACGTTCCTAAAGCTCAAACGAAGGGTGTTGAAATTGAAACATCTGGCCGTCTTACGGATAATTTCTCGTTCAATGGTGGTCTAACGCTCCTCAAGGCGGCTTATCCTGACGATTGTGCAGGTACGGATACACGGGTTAACGTGACATCGCTTTGTGGCAATACAATGACCAATGCACCGAAGACGGTTGGTATTCTTGGCGCCACATATGATGGCAGTGTGAATTCGAACATGAACTTCTTCTTAAACGGCCAGCTTCGTTATGAAGGTGACCGTAGAACGTCTACACAGGCTGTTGTTTTGGCAACACAAGCGCCTAATCCGTTTGATGTTCAAGATTCAAACCTGAAGATCAATCTACGTGCAGGTCTTACAAGTGCAGAAGATGTTTGGGCACTCGAAGCTTGGGCAACGAACCTTACGAATGAAATTACGCGCGGCGTGACATTCGGTACGACATTGCGTTCAGGTTCACGTTCTGCCTTCGTACAGGAACCACGTATGTTTGGTATGACGGCTCGCCGTAAATTCTAAAACTACTTAGATACAAAATAAAAAAGGCCGCTCAATTGAGCGGCCTTTTTCTTTGGGATATCGAGAGATTATTTGCGGTAATCCAACGGCGGTTCACGGTCACCTAATAATGAGTAATATGTGTAATCTTCGCCGCGCGCTAAATCGAACTCCGCCTTGGCTTTGCGCCGTAAATCTTTGTTTTCATATAGTTCTATAGCCGCAAGCGTTAATGTCTTAGCCGCATTATGCGTTCCCTTATGCCCGATAGACATACCGCTGGCGGCAACAGCTTGCCAGCTATGGGCCGCTGTTCCTGGCACCCATGTCGCGGTGCGCAGGCCAACAGTTGGTACGGCATATGACACGTCCCCGACATCGGTAGAACCGTAACCAAGGCTTTTCTCATATGGCATGATATCTTGTTGGCTACCGAGGGCGTGATCTGGCGTTTCAAAACTGCTGTATATGGTTTTTGCAAAGTCTTTCTCCGCAGGCGTATAGGTAATGCCGCCAACTTCGCGCAGTTTTTCATCCATCATTATTGCCAAGGTTTCATTGACTAAAAGCGGGTTATTGCCGTGAATGATTTCCCAGGTAACCTCCGTGCCTGTACCCAGCGCCGCGCCGCGCGCCGCGTCTTCGATGCGTGCCCAAATGTCTTCAACGCCGGCGGCATTCGGGTGGCGGGCATAATAAAAAACTTCCGCAAAATCAGGGACGATATTGGGCGCGGTACCGCCCTGAGTGATAACATAATGCATACGCGCATCTTGCGGCATGTGCTCGCGCATAAGGTTGGTCATCATGTTAAAGGCTTCGACGCCGTCTAGGGCCGAACGTCCGCGCTCTGGCGCGCCTGCGGCGTGAGCGGCTATGCCTTTGAAACGGAATTTAGCCGATCGATTTGCAAGGGTTGTCCGTGCCGCAGCAGAGTTCTCATCGGCTGCGTGCCAATGCAGGGCGATATCAACGTCATTAAATAACCCGGCGCGTACCATGTAAACTTTGCCGCTACCGCCTTCTTCTGCGGGGGTGCCGTAGAGGCGAATGCGGCCCGGTGTGCCGGTCTCTTCAAGCCATTTGCGAATAGCAATCGCGGCACTAACGGATCCTGCGCCAAAAAGATTATGCCCACAGCCATGTCCGGCGGCTTTGCCCTCGATTGGGTTGCGCTCTGGGCTTGCATCTTGATTAAGGCCGGGCAGGGCATCAATCTCGGCCAATATAGCAATGACAGGGCCTTTGGTGCCGTAGGTGGCTGTGAATGCGGTGGGGATATCCGCTACGCCGGCATTAATTGTAAAGCCGGCCTCTTTAAGCGTGTCTTGCATAAGTTTTGAAGATTTTTCTTCTTGGTATCCAACCTCTGCAAAATCCCAAAGCTGCGACGCGATATTCACCGTCGTGTCATAATCAACATGTTCCAATTGCGCAGCGGCATTGGGGACTGCAAATGCCAATATGACCAGTGTCAGAGCGGAGCTTTTGTAAAGAGACGTAAGACGAGACATATTATTGGCCCTTTTCTTTTTGAAGCGTTTTATGAATATCATTGATTTGCATAAGTGCAGCAGAGCCGTAATATTTATCAA
>JBMYWT010000035.1:5964-29421 GCA_049607665.1 Maricaulaceae bacterium | reverse complement strand
GTCAACAAAATCCAATAATGGAACTCCTTTAGAATCTAAAGCTAAACTTCCTGTAATGTTTATATAAGATTCTTCTAAAGTGGAGCAATGAAAATCATTAGTTTCTGTTGTATCTGATTTTTCCGGCAAAGTCGTACAAGCCGATGTGAAGAGGAGCGCAGCCATAGCGCCGATGTTTAAATATGATTTCATCCAGGTTTCCAATTGGGTTTCGGCGAGCTTAGACAGCTTCGTCAAGATTGAAAAGCGGGAGATATTTTATTCCATCCGCCCTGCGTCCTTCCTAAATATGCGCCACCCTGTAAGCCTTCTAAATTCCCGCTCATCCCAGACTTGATCTGGGATCCATTGCGGCCAAGTACCAAACCTTAAAGAGGTCCCAGCCTTCGCTGGGATGAGCGGGAATTAAAATGGGATCGCGGGGCTGTTTGTTTGCGCGATCCGCCCTCGTACTTCGAGTCCCGCAGGCTATGCCTGCGCCTCAGTATGAGGGCTAACTTTGGGATTAACTTACCTATCAACTTTCTCCTCATCCTGAGGAGCCAATCGTAGATTGGCGTCTCGAAGGATCAGCCGAAACAACAACCCTACCCCGCCAATATCGGCCAAGCTTCGCCTGCCTCTAACACCTCTGCTTTATCGCCTACATTCAACATGCCGCCGCTGCGCGGGACGGCGTTCCAGCCAAACAGCACGCCTTTGACGCGGGGATCGCCAGAGCGGCGGGTTTTGACCATGGCTTCCATGGTTTCGGGATGAGCCACTTGCCCCGTTTTGGTGTCCAGCGTGGTGACGACGCAGCGCGTACAAGGCTTGATGAAATCAAAAATGATCTCGCCAATACACAAGCTCCGCCAGCCATCTTCGCCCCACGGTTGATCCGTATCCAGCACAATATTGGGGCGGAATTGATCCATCGACAGATCGCGTCCCGCCGTGCCAGAGAGCGCCGCGAGGGAGGCTGTATTTGTAATGAGAATGGGATAGGCGTCAGCGAGGCTGACCTGCCCGCTCGCCCAATCGGCCTCTATGGGGCGCTGGCTTTGATCGTCCATCACGGCGAGGCGCAGCTCTTCGCCAAGGAAATCCGAGAGTGCGGCGTTAACAGTATCATCCGCGAGGCGCGCATCGACTTGGTCGCGCCAAACGGTGACGGTCTCGCGGCGCGGCGTGAGGGTCACGGGGATGGTTTTCCCGCCCATATCAAGGGTTAATTCGCCACCGCTAAGGCGCGTATGGATCAAGGCCATTTTCGGATGACTGCGCAGCGATAAAAACGTGCCAGAGCTATCCACCACCATCGCCCGCCGATCGCCCGCAAGGCCGCGCGGGCGTACCTCCGCCGTGTTTATAGAGAGGCCTTGGCAGGATTTAACGGGATAGATTTTAAGCTGTGATATTTGCATAGGTCATCATGGCGTGATGCGCGCGAAAGGCAATGGGATAATGTAGCAGGTCCCTTCCGTGATTGGCGGGATATGCTCAGACACGTCGTAAAACGTTCACCTGCTAGCGGTGGAAGCAACTTTCCTTTCGCCCATAAAAAACGGTGCGCAGCAAAGGGGGGCTGCGCACCGTTCGTATTATCCTCAAGGGGAAGGAGAGGATTTTTTAGTTAAGCTTAAGCCGCTTTAGTTGCGACAGCTTCTGCTTTATCAGCAACAGCTTCAGCTGTTTTTTGTGTCGCTTCAGCGGCAGATTTAACAACTTTGTCAGTTTTCGCTTTAACAGGCTTTGCAACTTTTTTCGTTGTCGCGACAAGCTTTTTGTTTAGTTTTGAAATCTCAGCTTCAAGCTCAGTTACGCGGTCGTTAGACGCTTTCGGGAGCATACCGCGAACTTTAGATGTTGTTTCAGCATACTGTTCAGCCGCTTTAACTTGTGTGCCTTTAGCAAATTCAGTCGCTTTAGCTTCCATAACTTCGCCTTTAACAACAAGTTCTTCGAAAAGACCGTCTGTTGTTGAGCGAACTTGCTCAAGACGCATTTTCATGCGGTCAAACGCAGCGCCGTGCATGCCGATGTAAGCCAATGTACCTTTACGAAGAAGGGCCGTAGCTTTGAATGTTTTTACGTTTGTTTTTACAGATTTTTTAGTCGCTGTTTTTTTCGCTTTTGCTTTAGTTTTTGCCATGATGGCCTCCTAAGGGTTTGGCGAAAATCACTCGCCTGTTTTCATGAGACCGATATAGGGAGCAAAATTAGAAAGCGCGTCCTAATTTAACATTCAGCTTTATGTTTAGGCAAAAAAATATGCCCGCCGAAGCGGGCATAGATCAAACTTCATAGGTTGGACTCATGGGGCCTATCTTGGCCAGTGGGTAGGGAGCAGGAAAGGCACCCCACTGCCTAGTCCTGCTCCGCCCTTTTTGCGCCTGCCCTACAAACTCCCCCAAGTTCGTATGGGCAGACCTCTAGTATCCTCCCTACAGCATCCCCCGATGCTTTTCTGGTCAGTTATCCTGACTCTTTTTGTTTCTCATTATCTGGTCACTCCTATGGCCAGATAAATGCCGCTATTCAAAGCGGCTTCAAGACAGCTACCTAGTACAACCCTTTTGTAGTGGTTGGTGACAAAAGGGTCATGCCAAGCCGTGTCTTGAGGAAACTATTAACCAGATAAAGGTTTGCACCGCGCTAAGGTTCATCCTTAATATTTGGTAAATCTCAAAAAAATGTGCGAAAACTACAAAATAATACACAACAACTCTGTGTTTTACGCCCTCTGGGCTATTTTCTACATACAAGACACACAATCTTTGGCAGCGTTAATTAAAGCCTAAATTAGAGATACATATTTAGAGGGACATATGAAGACTGATCCATCAACTGCGCTCATCATCGGGGCCGGAGACGCCACAGGGGCCGCCATAGCGCGCGCCTTTGCCCGTGAGGGCCTGATTACATGTCTTGTACGCCGTTCGCGCCACACGGACGCCCTAGAGGCCCTAGCCCAATCTATCCGTGCCGATGGCCACGATGCCCGCGCTATGCCCTGTGACGCGCGCAATGAAGACGAGGTCATCGCGCTATTTAACACCATAGAGACAGAAATCGCCCCGTTAGATGTGGTCGTATTTAATATTGGCGCGAATGTGTTCTTCCCGATCACCCAAACTACAGCCCGCGTTTACAGCAAAGTCTGGGAGATGGCCGCCTTTGCTGGATTTCTGGCAGGCCGTGAAGCCGCACGCCACATGGAACCCCGAGAGCGAGGCACGATCATCTTCACAGGCGCCTCCGCCAGCGTCA
Source organism: Maricaulaceae bacterium (assembly GCA_049607665.1). GTDB lineage: Bacteria > Pseudomonadota > Alphaproteobacteria > Caulobacterales > Maricaulaceae > Fretibacter. The sequence goes on along the minus strand of JBMYWT010000035.1, from coordinate 26,169 downwards.
GAGGCTCAGCGGGGTTTAGCGCCTTTGCAGGGGCCAAAGCTGCCCTGCGCGCGCTCTCGCAATCTATGGCGCGGGAGCTTGGCCCGAAAAACATCCACGTCGCCCACACCATCATCGACGGTATGATCGATTCAAAATTCATCAGGGACAACGTGCCCAATGTCGACGACCTGCGAGAGACAGATGGTATCTTAAACCCTGACCACATCGCGCAAAATTACGTCATGCTACATAATCAACCCCGCACGGCCTGGACGCAAGAGCTTGACTTACGGCCCTGGATTGAGAAATGGTGATTTAGAAATGGTAAGTGAGAAATAATGAGAGCGGCAAACGTGGTGAAACGCGCCGCACGCAGGGGGACATATTCATGACCAAAAAGACCATAGACTTCATTTTCGACTTCGGCAGCCCAAATGCCTATTTCGCCTATAAGGCCCTGCCCGCTATTGCCGCGAAATATGATGCGGATATCAATTACATTCCTTGCCTGCTTGGCGGAATATTCAAATCCACAAACAACCAAGCGCCCATGTTATCCTTCGGTCATGTCACGCAGAAGATGGCCTATATGCAGCTCGAGATGAGCCGCTTTATTAAAAAGCACGGCCTGACCAAATTCAAATTCAACTCCAGCTTCCCTGTCAACACGCTTATCCTGATGCGCGGCGCGATCGCAGCGCAAGCGGACGGCAAGCTCCCGCAATATATAGAGGCCGGTATGGCCGCCATGTGGGAGGACAATGAGAAAATGGACGATCCCGACACCTTCGCTCGCGTGATGAGCGCAGCGGGCCTAAACGGTGTGAACCTTTTGGCGCGCACTCAAGACGCCAAGATCAAAGCCGAGCTGATGCGCAACACAGAAGCCGCCGTCGAGCGCGGCAGCTTCGGGATACCAACATTCTATGTGGGCGATGAAATGTTCTTCGGCAAAGACCGCCTGCACATGATTGAAGACCTGCTCGCGGCGGGGTAGCGGGCCGCATGGCATAAGCTAGCCCTCATCCTGAGGAGGCGCAAAGCGCCGTCTCGAAGGACGCAGGGCGGCAGGATGAGAGCGGCAGGGTGAGCGCGGCAGAGAATAGAACGCAACGAAACAATGGCATCAAAATGACGACAACCGCCCACGATCTCTACATGCAAATCGGCCTATCCATTGACGGCGCCGAGAGCAGCCAAATGTTCGGCAAACCCTGCTTCAAATATTCCGGCAAAGCCTTCCTCTGTTTCTTCCAAGATGAAATGGTGTTCAAACTCACAGGCGAGCCCCACGCCGCCGCCCTCGCCCTCTCTGGCGCAAAACTCTTCGACCCCTCCGGCAAAGGCCGCGCCATGAAAGAATGGGTGCAAATCCCAGAGAGCCATAGCGATCAATGGGAGAAATTCGCCGAAGACGCCCTAACCTATTTAAAAACGGTTCTTGCGGAATAAATCAACGCGCGCCAGGCTTTAAACCCAATCGATTACGCTTCATTCTTATATGGCACACCCAAAAGTTCTGGCCGCATTTTCGCGAGAGCCGTCAAACTCTCACGGCTTAAATCGTCCGCCTTCACCACTGAATTTTGTATCCCAAAAACCACCGCACCAGTACGTGGAAGGCAGCGAAAGGTTTGTCTCTCGACGCGCACAAAACGCGGCGCGCCAACCTCCATAGGTTTGCTCACTCCCTCCTCTCGGGGTTGATGTAAATCAGGGTCGGTGTAGATAAGCGGGTTAGCACGCCAAAGAGGTTGCTCTGGGCGGATGGCGCGAAACATGCGCTGCACCATTATTTCAATACGGCCTGTATATTCAGGCACAGGCGCGTGTATCGAGGCCAAATCTCTCCCCATTTTTTGCCCTAAAGACCAGCTTGATGGGAAACACAACACCCCCGCCGTGAGGATATGCGGCTTATCTATATCAGAAGCTTGCAGTACACATAGATCCATCTGCACAAGGCGCGCCGCAGCCACGAGCGGCGACTCTACGGCGATATCCACACATACCCCATCAGGGCGGCGCACTGTCTCAGCCTCTCGCGTAAATCCACATTCGTCGATGATAATATCGCGCAGCTCAAGACTGGCTGCGTCGGCTTCGGGGGCACACTGATACACATGATCACGGCACCCTCGCAGCAGCGCATCTCGATAGGCCATTTGCGCCGCAAACACTTCATCTACCGAAATCCAATCAGCTATATCCAATGGCAACACACCCGGAAGACGGCGCGAACGTTCATGCCTCCAAGGCTCTGACGAAAGGCGGTCATTCAGGATCGCTTTATACGGCTCAGCGATAGCTATAGCACGTGGGTAGCATGATAATACTCATATCGTTGTAGCTCCCTTTGGTAGCTTCCGCCCCAAAGTAATAAACACCGCGCCGCCGATCAAATAAACCATCACAAAACCACACATGTTGAGCAAAACATGTCTCCAACCGAGTACAGAAAGATCTAAAAACGGATAAGGATAAGTCCCTGTCACCTGTCCACGCAGCAGGGTGTAAACCCCATACAATAGGGGGTAAACCACCCAAAGAGGCAAATCAGAAAACCGCAAATTCCGCTTGGGTGTAAATACGAACCAATCGATCAAAAACAAAAGCGGCACGATCAAATGCAAACCATAATTCGCAAGCGCTCCTAAACCGTTTGTTTCATGGATAGCGGCCAAAACCGTCCAATACACAATCATAACGATAGTAATATAAAGGGTTATGGCCGCACGCACAGCAGGCCGTATGAATATCTTACGCAAGCGGCTCTCTGTCTTTAAAAACGGAGCTGTAAATGCCAAGCCAACAAAAATATTTGTCACGACTGTGAAGTAACTTAAATAAGTCAGCGTGATTTTCATCACCCCACCTAAGGCTGAAACTTGTAATAAAACTAAATATTGAAGAATGATTGACGCCCAAGTTACACAGGCACTTATTACGCGAAATTGTGTTTTCATATTCGTATTTTAAAGAGTCACAAAGCGGCTGTCTAGCAATCTCAAAAATTCACTTCATGACGTGTGTAAAAATATCAATTTTCACTTCATCTTCATTTTAATACGTTATTGTTTTTTTTGAACACATGTAACCAATAAAAACAGTAACAAAAATATGATACAAAATTACAACTTCACACCACTCATTTGCGCCATAACTTTACTTATGGCATCCTGCGGTGGATCAAGCGGGTCGAAAATCATTACTTCTCCTCCCCCTAGTGGTGACGGAACAAATAATTCAAACGGCTCGAACGGAACCGGCAATAATATTCTTAAGACTTTGGATGTTCGTTATGGGCCAAATGCGAACAATTTATTGGACATACATCAGCCATCAAATAGCTGTACAGAAAAGCGTCCGACAGTTGTCTTTGCTCATGGTGGCGGATTTGTGGGCGGTGACAAAGCTGCAAACCGCGCACAAACTATGGGGCCTCCAGTCCTTGAAAAAGGTTGGAATTTCGTCTCAATCAACTACAGGCTTGAAGAAGACAATGCCGTTCTATCACCCAATTATCAGGCAATTTACGATGATACTCGCCCTACGCAACCGCAGGAAACAGATAGTATCGTTAGAACCTTTGTCGCCGCATTAGAGGATGCTAATACTGCCTTAAATTTTCTTGCTGCGAATGAAGATGCTTATTGTATGGATACAAGCCGCCTAGCTGTTTGGGGCTCATCTGCTGGAGCTTATACAATGTTATCCTCTACCTATCTTCTTGATAATTATGGAATTACGGGACCAAAACCCGATGTCCTGATTGATTATTGGGGTGATCTTGTACTTGACCAAACTCTAGGCTTTATGGAAACACCCTTCTTAGCCCTTCATGGGGATGACGATCCAATTGTTCCCTATCAACACGCACTTGACCTCACGGCGCGAGCCGACGAAGTTAATGTCCCCTACAGCCTATACACTGTCATAAATGGCGGACATGGCGACTTTGATCTTAATACGGTTATGATAGGAAATAAAACTATTATGGAAACAACAATAGACTTCATCGAAGCCCATATTGTTGGAGGCGTGGCAACCTATGAAAAGGTAACTGTTTCAAAATAACAACCATCTTTAGCAAACCTTTTGTGGTTTGCTAAACGGTCTCTACATCGTCGAAGTATATTCCGTTAAGAAGCATACTCCGTTAAGGTGAATGCGAGTCACTAGCATTGTCTTGCCCTGAAGCGTTCTCTTGTCGTTTTACAAACCAGCGCACGCACCACTGAAATATTAGCAAACTCGGCACGAAAACTATAAGCTCCAATAAGCCCGCATTAATGGCCTCTAAGGTCGCTTTACTCTTAGTCTGCGGGTCCATTTGACCGTAGATCATTTCCGCCTGATCAACCATCAAAAGCTCTGTATGCACAGCCGAGGCAAACACAATACCAATCGCAATCAAGAACGTCAGCACAGGATGTTTTCGCCATATCGCAACAATCAAAAATGGCAATATAAAGATAAAAACACGAATTAGTGCGAGTATCCAAAAATACAAATATTCGGCCAAACCTGCTGCCTCCACCGTCTTCGTCAACATAACAATTTAAGCGTAGGCGACGAAAGTGTTTACAATCACTACCCTTTTAAGAATCAAAGTTCAACTCGCAAACAATTCCCTAAAGGCAAGTACTCGGATCAACACTTTCAATCCCAAGCGCTTCGCCCACGGCGGCATATGTCAGTTTCCCTTCGCACACATTAAGCCCGTTCAGCAAATGCGGGTCTGCCGCCAGCGCCGCTTTCCAGCCATCGCGCGCGATGCGTTTGGCGTGGCCCAGCGTCGCCGCGTTGAGCGCATAGGTCGAGGTCCGCGCCACGGCGCCTGGCATATTCGCCACGCAATAATGCACCACGCCGTCAACCACATATGTTGGATCCGCGTGGGTGGTGGCTTTGGAGGTTTCAAAACATCCGCCTTGGTCAATCGCGACGTCGACCAGAACCGATCCGTCCATCATGGTTTTGAGCATATCGCGAGAGACGAGCTTTGGCGCGGCCGCACCCGGTATCAACACAGCGCCGACGACCATATCGGCGGTCTTAACCAGCTCCGCCAGCACGGCAGGCGTTGAGCGTACGACTTTGGCTTTATTGCCGAAATGACGAGCGAGCGCGTCCATGACTTTGGGCGAGCGGTCGAGGATGGTCACATCCGCCTGAAGACCAACGGCCATTTCCGCCGCATTATAACCGACGTCACCGCCGCCAATGACGATGACTTTAGCGGGGGCCACACCGGGCACGCCTCCGAGAAGAACACCGCGTCCGCCGCCGACTTTTTGGAGCGCCGTTGCGCCGACTTGGATCGCGAGACGCCCCGCGACTTGGGACATGGGTTTCAAGAGCGGGAGCTGCCCGTCATCATCCGTCACAGTCTCATAGGCAATGCAGACCGCGCCGGACTTAATCAGGTCATGCGTCTGTTCCGGATCGGGCGCAAGGTGGAGGTAAGTATAAAGGATTTGCCCGGGGCGGAGCATAGCGCGCTCACCCGCTTGTGGTTCTTTGACCTTGATAACCATCTCGGCCTTTGCGAAGACTTCGGCGGCGTCCGCTGCGATGGTTGCCCCCGCCGCGATATAGGCCGCGTCATCTGCGCCAATACCCGCGCCTGCGCCCGTTTCGATGATGACGCTCTGGCCGTCATGGATCAGCTCCGCCGCGCTCTCTGGCGTAAGGCCAACGCGATATTCGTGAACTTTAATTTCCTTTGGAACCCCGATAAGCATAGCCAACTCCCTAAGCGCTATTGATTTGCCCCTGAGTAGCAAAACACGCGCGGGGAGAAATTCGTAATTTCATTGAAAATGGAGAAATATCTGAATATTATCGCGCATATTGTATAAATATCAGGATTATTTACGATGCATGATGATATAGACAGGAAAATACTCGCCTGCCTACAAACGGATTGCCGCCAGACGATTGCGCAAATTTCCGAAACCGTTGGCCTGTCCCCCTCCGCCTGTCACCGCCGTATTGGGCAGCTCGAAGCGGGCGGCGTCATAGAGCGCTACGCCGCGCGGTTATCGGGCGAAGCGCTGGGATATGCCATGACATTTTACGTGGAACTGTCCCTTGATAGCCAATCCGAAGCGGCCTTATCCGCGTTCGAAAAAGCCGCCCTCGCCCGCCCCGAAGTCCTAGAATGCCACCTGATGACAGGCAGCGCCGATTACCTGATTAAGGTCGCCGCGCCAGATACACAGAGTTATGAGCGGATATACAGACGGACCCTAGCCGCCCTCCCGCATGTGAACAGGATACAAAGTTCATTGGTGATGAAAACGGTGAAACGCTGGACGGGTTACCCACCGAGGTGATGGAGGCTCCCGCTCATTCCCCCAAAGAAAAGGAAGAAAGCTAGGATCCAGCAGAGGCACGCGCCGCCCTGGATCCCAAATCAAGTTTGGGATGAGCGGAATAATAAAAATCAGCCCTCATGCTGAGGAGGCGCGCACTCACCCCCGCCGCTCATCCCAGACTTGATCTGGGATCTCCGCGAGGCTTGACGCATTCCCTCATGAGATCCCAGTTTTCGCTGGGATGAGCGTAGAAGGAGAGAATTAGAATAGCCTTCATCTTAAGGCACGGCGAAGCCGTGGGACTCGAAGCCACTTAATATGAAAAATGGGGGCGGAAGGCTGGAAGTTGCCGTTTATTCCATCACCAATCCTTCGACCCGAAGGGCCTCAGGATGAGGAAAATGGGGAGAAGGGAAACCCTCCGACTACCACCACATGCGCCGCTCACCCCTCTTTTTCCCGCTCATCCAACTCCCAACACTCCGCTCATCCCAGACTTGATCTGGGATCCAGTGAGGCTGGCGCATTCCCCATGAGATCCCAGCTTTCGCTGGGATGAGCGGAATAAAAAGGGGCTGGAATTCGCGAATAAATAGAGCCCGAGGATGACGGTGGGGGTTACATGGGATGTCCCCCTAGACGCGCGCCGCCGCCGCGCTTACCCTCCCCAAAACAACATGGGGAGATTCACATGATATCTGGGGAACCTAGCCAGACGGCTTTGATGGTGGCGGTTATGCGGGCGTATCACCATTTGAATGCGCCTGAGCCGAAGATTTTGCGCGATAGTGTGGCGCTCTCGCTCTCAGGCCTCCCGAACGCCGACGCCCTCTCGCAATATCGCGACGGCCTTGTTGGCGGCTTTACCGCGCTTAGTGATGCGAAGACGGCTGAGGAATTTGTTACCAATATCGAACACGCCGTCTGTATGCGCAGCCGCGTGGTTGAGGAACATATAGAAGAAGGACGCTCAGGCGGCCTAAAGCAGCTCGTGATCTTGGGCGCGGGGCTAGATAGCACGGCTTACCGCTGCGATCATATCACTAATGGCATGAACATTATTGAGATCGACCATCCGGCCACGCAGGCATGGAAGCGTGAGCGCCTTACGGCGGCGGGCGTAGACATCCCCGAAAACCTGCGCTTTGTGCCGTTTGATTTTGAAAACAAGACGCTAGAACAAGCCCTAACAGAGGGCGACGTTGATTTCGGCGCGATGACGCTATTTACGTGGCTAGGCGTGCATATGTATCTGACCGATGAAACAGTCAAAGCGACCCTATCTATATTGGGGCGTTTCCCAGCGGGCAGCGAGTTGATCATGGATTTCATGAAACCCGATTATGCAGGCGAAGAAGTTGTGATGGACGATTCCATCTCGCAGCTCCAGAAAACCGTCTCTTCCATGGGCGAGCCGCTGGAGAGCCTTTACACCGAAGACGAGCTACGCGCGCGGTTAAATACGGCCGGATTTGGCACAGTGGATTTCCTTAGCTCCAAAAACCTGACTGATGAATATTTCGGCGGTAATGACGACGCCTACGCCCTGCCCGGCCCGGCAACGTCAATCTTGGCCGCCCAAATATAGAGGGTAGTTTAGAGGGGCATTTAGCGCATTTACTAACTATTACCCATAATTCACGTCTGAAACCCAGCATATTAGCATCTTATTAACGGTGCCGTTCCCATAATGATGTAGATTCTGTTACATGGGTATAGTCACATGAAAAATATCGCTATTTTGCTTTTAGCAACAACATTCCTAACGGCTTGCGGCGGCGAAGGGCGTAATACGCCTACACCGACAACGCCGGTTAATACTAATAGCGCGCCTACTTTATCGAGCAACAATGCCAATCAAGCAACACAAGTTGGCGCGACGGTAAATTATGACGCCACCCAAAACGGTACAACATTCACCGACCCTGATGGCGATACGCTCACCTATACGGTCGCTTATGCGCCATCTGCACAAGGCTTGTCCGACAATAACGGCGTGATCAGCGGCTCCCCTTCTCTCGCAGGTACGATCACAATTACCATCACGGCAACAGATCCATCAGGCGCTAGCGCTAGCGACGCATTTAACGTTACAATCAATTCAAGCGGCGGACTGGATCAAAATGCCGTTCTAGCCACATTTAATGGCAATATTGACCTTAGCAATCTTGAAAATTACGCCAATCAACCTGTCCCCGCTTACATCACAAAATTGAACACGAATGGCAATCCTATCACGGACCCTGGCGCAACATTGGGGCGCGTCTTGTTTTACGATGTCGCCCTATCGGTTGATGACACAATTTCTTGTTCAAGCTGCCACTTACAATCACATGCGTTTAGCGACACAAATGTTGTGAGTGATGGCGTTCAAGGCGGCGTAACAGGCCGTCATTCAATGCGCCTAATCAATACGCAATTTGCTGATGAAACCAACTTTTTCTGGGACGAGCGAGCACCATCACTTGAAGACCAAACAACTGAACCGTTGCGAGATCACAATGAGCACGGTTTTAGCAATCAAAACGGCCGTCCAGATTTTAATGCCCTTATAACCAAAATTTCAGCGATAGAATATTATGATGAATTATTCACATTTGTTTACGGTGATAACAATATTACCGAACCTCGCATTCAATTAGCATTGGCGCAATTTGTAAAAAGCATTCAATCATTTGATTCCAGATTTGATCAAGCTCGCGCTCAAGCGACATCTGACCAAGACTTCTTCCCAAGCTTTACACAGCAAGAAACAAACGGGAAAGATTTATACTTCAACGGCCCTGCGGGTGGCACTCCTGGGGCAGGCTGTAATGTATGCCACACAGCCCCTGAATTTGATATTCGCCCAACTGACGGACATAATGGCGTCGTTGCCGTAGCAGGTAATCCAGGCGCCTTTGACTTTACGAATAATCGTTCGCCGTCATTGCGCGATCTAGTTAAACCCAACGGCAATCCAAATGGCCCCTTTATGCATGATGGATCTCAGGCAACTTTGATGGACGTCATCGACCATTATGACGATATTCCTGTTCCAGCAAACCAAGCTGATTTGAACAATTTCAACGCAACCTTTAACAGCTCACTGTCACAAGGGCTCGTACAAGGGAACCCCCCACAACAATTGAACCTAAATCAGTCGCAAAAAGACGATTTAGCCGCCTTCTTGCGCACACTAACTGGCACGAATGTATATACAGATGCCAAATACTCAGATCCGTTTTAAACACACACAAAACGTCTAAGTAATAAGAGAGCTCCTTAATACGGGCTCTCTTTTACGTTTTGGAACACTTTTTGCCTTAAATTATAGTAAATAAGAGATTAATTCGATCAACTCCGTAGACCAAGCATACGGCATTAGCTATTAGTGGATCTTACTGGTCTGAATCAGGCCTCATTAAAAGGTAAAACTGTGTTTAAACAGGACAAACGTTCACGGCTGTCATACCGAAGCACTTTTATAAGTGCCTTACTAGCGGCCTTTATATTACCTGTAGCCGCATCTGCGCAAACAACGGAGTCTAGCTTTCTCTCAACAGATAGCGCCCGCAAACCAGTACTTGCGGCCGACAGCCCCTTCCAAGATCCGAATGTTATCTACCTCGAAGCTGACGCATTGATTAATGACGACGATGCTCAATCTCTCATAGCGCGCGGCAATGTCATTGGTCGCTATCAAGATCGCTCTCTTCAAGCTGATGAAGTTTATTACAACACAGAAACAGGCCAAGTCATTGCCACAGGCAATGTTATCCTTACGGACACAACGGGCGATTCTCAATATGCAGATAAGCTTGAGCTCTCTAATGAATTAGAAGCTGGCACAGCGACGAATTTTACAGCGCGTTTCGAAGAAGGCGGCATTTTAGGCGCAGCCATTGTTGTGCGTGATTCCGATAAAGGCGTTCAGCTTTACAATGCTTATTACACGGCGTGCGAACCCTGCAAGGGCAAGAAAAACCCAACATGGCAGATCAAATCACGCCGCGTGAAACAAAATAAAGACCGTAATTCGATTGAATATAGCGACGCCGTTTTCCAAGTCTTTGGCATTCCCGTCATGTATACCCCTTACCTCTCGCACCCTGACCCAAGCGCTAAGCGCGCCTCTGGCTGGCTCGCGCCCTATGGGACAATTTCTGGCAATAAGGGCGTCGGCATACACGCACCCTATTTTGTTGATCTTGGCCGCTACGCAGAGCTTACCCTCACCCCGCATATCTATTCGGGCGTGAACCCGCTCATGCAATATGATTTCCGCCGTAAGTTTTATTCCGGCGAGCTCAACCTAAATGGTAGCTTTACCTACGCCAGTGCCTTTGATCGCGACGGCAATGCCTTTGATGATCCATCCCGTTTCACAAACCCCGCCAATGCCACAACAGGACGGCGCTTGCGCTCTCACCTCTTTGGCAATGGTATGTTTAATTTCACAGATTTCTGGACGCTCGGCATGGGCGTACAGCTCGCCAGTGACGACCTTTATCTTGACCGCTATGACCTTGATCAGAACCTAACTAAATTCGGCCTCTACGAAGCAGATAGCCGCCGCCTTGTTTCGCAACTCTTCTTACTCGGCCAAAATGAAAACACGCGTGTCTCCATGAGTGCCTTTGGCTTTCAGAGCTTGCGAACATCTATTTTCGAAAACCAAACCACCAACATGTTTAGCCTGTTTAGTGAAGATGACAGCACGCTTCCGATTGCCTTACCAAAAATCGAAGCCAATCACTTTATAACCGACCCGCTCTTTAAAGGCCGTCTCGAAGCCTATGGCGATTTCTCTATGCTGCAACGTCAACGCGGCGAAGATTATCTACGCGGTACAGGCGGTCTGAATTACGCTAAAACCGTGATCGCGCCCGGCGGTCTAGAGGTTAAACCTTTCGCCAGTGCGCGTTTTGACTACATAGAACTTGATCCTGAAAACACCGCCAAGACGGATTTCTCACGCACGCTCGGTCAACTTGGCGTCGACATACGCTACCCTCTCGTTAAATCCGTCGACAATGTCGATATGACGATTGAACCGCGCGTACAAGTCACCCAGAGCTTTGGTCAGGGCGAGCTTGGAAATTTCAGCGCCATAGCCTCAAACGGCACAACGAGCTCTCTGATGCAGGATAGTATCGGCATGGATTTTGACCGTGCCAATTTCTGGGCCGAGAATAAATCCTATGGCTATGATTTTTGGCAAAAGGGATTTCGCGCAGATGTCGGCGCGGCCTTCACCGCGGATTGGGCCAAGAACCGCGCAAGCCTTTTCCTTGGCCAAAGCTATGCCAGCGACTTTAACGATGACTTTGACGCCAATACCGGCCTATCAGGTAAAAGCTCTGATCTTGTCGGCGCGGCAGAACTTTCGCTCGGAAATAAGCTTAGCCTGAATACGCGCGTGCGATATGACGATGATGACAACACCTTCCGCCGGATTGATACAAGCATGAGATATAACGGCAAACGCATTAAAACGAATGCACGTTATTACCGCCTCAACAACGCCGCAAATGCCAATGCCGTTACGTTAAACACGCCTGCCGAAGAAATTTCAGGCGCTGTGACCGTCAAGCTCGCGAAGGACTGGAGCGCACGCTACAAAGCCAATCACGATATCGATGCCGGTGTCACGCGCCGCCAAGAACTCGGCCTTATCTTTGATGATAGTTGCACCCATATTGAGATCTTCTATCAAAAGGCCAAGAACAATTTGGGTATTGTCGGCAATAGCTCAGGAATTGGTTTCCGCGTCTCGCTTCTTACGCTCGGCGGTTCAGACTATTAAATTAAATACCTTAACAGGCTAGGCTAACCCCTAGCCAACAAAAGATTTTTCGACCACGAACTCGGCGGGTTTACTGTTAGAACCCTCAGTAAGGCCAAATGTCTCCACCAGCGCCTTGGTGTCATTAATCATATCCATCGACCCGCAGATCATAACGCGGTCTTCCTCAGGGTTTAGCGGCGGAACGCCTGCGTTTTTAAACAAATCACCCGACTGAATAAGCGTTGTAATACGCCCCTTTAGCGGATGTTCTTCGCGCGTGAGCGAGGTAATATGCAGCAGCTTATCGCCGATCATTTCCCCCACAAGCGGATCATCCTTTAAGCTCTCCGTCAGGCGCAGACCATAAGACAGCTCCGCGCGTTGGCGACACGTATGCGTCAGGATCACTTGGTCATAACGCTCATAGGTTTCAGGGTCGCGGATCAGGCTCGCAAACGGCGCAATCCCCGTCCCCGTCGAGAACATATAAAGCCGCTTCCCAGGCAGCAGCGCATCCAGCACCAAAGTCCCCACGGGCTTCTTACCCAGCAGCACAGTATCGCCCTCTTTGATCTGTTGCAGGCGCGACGTCAGCGGCCCGTCAGGCACCTTGATCGAGAAAAATTCGAGCGTCTCATCCCAAGACGGGCTGGCGATAGAATAGGCCCGCAAGAGCGGCTTGCGCTGCTCCTCGGTCTTAGGGAGGCCGATCATCACAAACTCACCCGAGCGAAAACGAAAGCTCGCAGGGCGCGTGATATTAAACGAGAACAGGCGGTCCGTATAATGCTCCACGCTGACCACTTTTTCCTCAGTCGGCGCGTTGGGGTTTACTTTTACGGGGGCAGTAGCAGTCATGGGGAAACCTTGTGTAATCATTGGGCATCCGCCCAGCATAGAGGCAGATAATCATTTCCCCCCGCTTTTACAACAGGACTATATAAAAAACAATCGTTCTATATATAAAACGGCGTTATTATGTTCCGTAATAATTCGACTTTGGCGCAGTGTCTTACGTTGGGCGATTTTAAGATGTTCGGCTCAATTCAATGGTTGATGAAAGAAGTTACTACTTATATTCTTTTGATTATGAAAACACCAATTTGCCCTTCCTGCAAACAATCTCCAGAACTTTCCTTTACGAAACGAGTGCTTTTAGAGTCGCATTGGAATAATTTGGTTTGCAAAGGGTGTTCTGCAAAATTAAAGTCTCCTGACTGGGAAGCTCCTGTGAGTGCAGTGAGTGCTTTTGTGATAGCTTTTTCTTTTTCCACTGCTTTTTGGATAAAGCTTTCAGTAGCAGTAATTGCTATGCTTTTGATAAGTACTGTTAGTGCTATATTCACTCCCTTGAAAATTAAGCGGCAGTAAAGGTAATGCCTCAACGACTTATTTTGAGCGGAATAGGACACCAAGCCGAACTCCTCAAACCATGCGGCGATATCACATAGAAGATATTACCTCTCAGGCGTTTCATCGCGGTTAAATGTCCCCTATGGTGCGGCCATGACAGATTCCTCCCTTACCCTCACCGAAAATTTCCCGTCCATATCCGAGGCCGATTGGGTCGCCCTAGTTGAGAAAGGCTTGAAGGGCGGCGCGCTGTCTGACATTGCCGCCGAGACACGTGACGGCCTCCCGCGCGGACCGCTCTCGACCGCCGCAGAGCGCCCCAACGGCGCGGGCAGTTTTGCCCGTGTGGGCGACGCCTTGCTGGATACGCGCGCTTGGCACATGGCCGCGCCTGTCACCGACCCCGATATTGCCTATGCCAACACGCAGGCGGTGGAAGACCTGACAGGTGGGGCGAGCGCGCTCAGAGTAATGGTAGGGGGTATCACGGCTGGCCCAAATGGCGTGACCCTGCGCACGCGCGGCGAAGCGGAGCGCCTGTTTGACAAAGTTTACACCGACCTGATCCCGATCAGTTTCGCGCCGCATACGAACGGCGATCTGGCGGCGATCCTTGCGGCTCTGCCTGCCCTGCATGGCGCGCAGGTTAATCTTGGCCTGACGCCACACCGCCTGAGCGGGACTGGCGCGAGCACAGAGACCCTCAAAGAGATCATCACATGGGCCAACGCCAACGCCCCGAAATGGCGCGCCATCACCATTGACGCCGCCAGCGTCGAGACAGCGGGCGGCACAGCGGCGCAGGAGCTTTCCTATATGGCCAGCTCCCTCGCGGGCGTTTTGCGTGATCTCGGCCCAGAGGCCGCCAGCCATATTGCGATCGAGCTCTCCGCCGATCAAGACGGCCATATGGGCATCGCCAAACAGCGCGCGGCGCGGCGTATCATTGCGCAAATCCTCAGCAGTTTCGGGAGCGACCTCACGACCTTGCCGATCCACGCCATCACCTCCCTACGGATGATGCAGAGCACGGACCCGTGGACGAATATGCTCCGCGTGATGAGCGCTGGTTTCGGCGCGGTCTGCGGCGGCGCGGATAGCGTCACGACGCGGCCCTTCACTGATGCGCTCTCGGCGGACGGCAAAGGCCATGCAACGGCGTTCGGCCACCGCATCGCCCGCAATATGCAAATCTTGATGATGGAAGAGAGCCACCTTGGGCATGTGATGGACGCCGCCAATGGCAGCTATTTCCATGAGCGCATGACGGACGCGCTGGCGAGCGCCGCATGGACAGAATTTCAAGCTATCGAATCTGGCGGCGGCATTGCCGTCTTGCTCGACGATGGTATTTTCCAAACCTCTGTAGCCGCCAGCGCGGAAGCCGAGGCAGAAAACCCGCCGCCCATTGTCGGCGTCACTCTCCACGCGGCAGAGAGCCTGCGCGATGCCAAGCTGCGCAAAGCGCCGACGCCTGCGGCCTCTAAGGCCAAGCCGATCACAGACGGGTCGTTCGCAGACAAGATTAAGGACGCCCATGCTGGACATCAAATTGCTGGCCACCAAATAAATGCAGGAGACGCATCATGAATCCTGATTTCACAAAAATAAACCTCGCGCCTTTAACCTCTGGCCAGAAAGCCAATGACAACGTTTGGGACGCGCCCGAAGGCCTCGGCATTAAATCACGTTACGCCGCCGCCGACACAGACGGCCTCGACCACCTGAACACCTACCCCGGTTTCGCGCCCTTCATTCGCGGGCCCTACCCGACCATGTACGCGCAGCGCCCGTGGACGATCCGCCAATATGCAGGCTTTTCAACCGCCGAAGACAGCAATGCCTTTTACCGCCGCAACCTCGCGGCGGGGCAAAAGGGCCTCTCCGTGGCCTTTGATCTGGCGACCCACAGAGGTTATGATAGCGATCATCCGCGCGTGCCGGGCGATGTCGGCATGGCGGGCGTGGCCATCGACAGCCTCTATGATATGCGCGTTTTGTTTGACCAAATCCCGCTCGATAAAATGAGCGTGTCGATGACGATGAACGGCGCGGTTCTGCCGATCCTCGCGCTTTACGTGGCCGCCGCCGAAGAGCAAGGCGTGAGCCAAGAACAGCTCGCGGGGACGATCCAAAATGACATCCTCAAAGAGTTCATGGTGCGCAATACCTATATCTATCCGCCCAAACCTTCGATGCGGATCATCAGCGATATCTTCGCCCACACCAGCCAGCATATGCCCAAGTTTAACTCGATCTCGATCTCTGGCTATCACATGCAAGAGGCGGGCGCCTCGGCGGATATTGAGCTTGGTTATACGCTCGCGGACGGCCTCGAATACGTCCGCACGGGCATGGCATCGGGCATGGACATTGACCGCTTCGCCCCGCGCCTCTCGTTCTTTTGGGCGATTGGCATGAACTATTTCATGGAAGTCGCCAAGATGCGCGCGGGACGTTTGATCTGGGCCAAGATGATGACGGGCCTCGGCGCGAAGAACCCGAAATCGACCATGCTGCGCACGCATTGCCAGACCTCTGGCTGGTCGCTAACGGCGCAGGATGTATTTAACAATGTCGGACGCACCCATATCGAGGCGATGGCCGCCGTGGATGGCCACACACAGAGCTTGCACACCAATTCACTCGACGAAGCGATTGCCCTGCCGACAGATTTCTCCGCCCGTATCGCGCGTAACACGCAGGTATTTTTGCAAACCGAAGGTGGCCACACCAAGCAGATCGACCCGTGGGGCGGGAGCTATTACGTGGAGCGCCTGACGCATGATTTGGCCGCGCGGGCGATGGCGCATATCGAAGAAATTGAATCCCTTGGCGGCATGGCGGCCGCGATTGAGGCTGGTATCCCTAAGCTGCGCATCGAAGAGAGCGCCGCCCGCACCCAAGCCCGCATCGACAGCGGCGCGCAGACAGTGGTCGGCGTGAACCGTTACTTATCGGACGAAAAAGACGACATCCCGATCCTTAAGGTCGACAATGCCGCCGTGCGCGCAGGACAGATCGCGCGCCTGCAACAGCTCAAGGCCGACCGCGACCCAGAGGCGGTGGCGAACTGCCTCGACGCGCTGACGAAATCTGCCGATACGGGCGAAGGCAATCTGCTGGCGCTCGCGATTGACGCGGCTCGTAACAAGGCCACCGTCGGCGAAATTTCCTACGCGCTTGAAAAAGTCTACGGCCGTTATGAAGCCATGCCTGCGGGCGTGAAAGGCGTTTACGCCGATAGCTTTGACGCCAGCAACCCCGCGTTCAAAGAGGCGCGCTCACGCATTGATGCCTTCACCGAACTCGAGGGCCGCAAGCCGAAAATCATGATCGCGAAAATGGGCCAAGACGGCCATGATCGCGGCCAAAAAGTCGTCGCCACGGCCTTCTCTGATATCGGGTTTGAGGTCGTCATCGGCCCGCTCTTCCAAACGCCAGAGGAAACGGCAGCGACGGGCATCGCCGCAGATGTGGACGTCATCGCGGCCTCATCGCTCGCGGCGGGCCACCTCTCGCTCGTGCCTGAACTGCGCAAAGCGCTGGCGGCAGAAAACCGCTCGGATATCATGATTATCGTCGGCGGCGTCATCCCGCCCGAAGACGTCGACACCCTAAAAGACATGGGCGCCAAAGCCGTCTTCCCCCCAGGAACCAACATCCCCGAAGCGGTGCTAGCGGTGCTGGACGTGGTGAATATGCGGTTGAGTCAGGGGGCTTAAATATTGATGATTTTATAAGGTGTGGCTTCAATCTTGGATAATGTTTCAAGCCCGTGGGTTTTCAACTTACTAATTATATCATCATTCAAGTTCCCTTCAACTGTCACAATTATGTCCCAATTATTTTCGTCAAACCTAACTGTAACCCCATCAATATTGATTATATGACGACGGTAATCATCAGTTGGAATATGAGTATGGTTTAGTGGTGGACGATATCTGCTTTCATAATCTTTAGCATTAAGAGGGTAGCCTTTATCTGTTAATTCCTTGCGATATTCTTCGCTAAACTTGTGTGACCTTTTACTTTGTTCCTCATATGCAACTTCGCCGACTTTCCATAAGCTGTTTTGTTGGTTGTCCTCACGGGTTAAGGCCCATCGCGACCATGCTTTATCTGCAAGCCTGCTCCAAGTATTCGTGGTTAAACAAAGTTGCCATGTTGCAAGGTTCTCTAAAACCATACCGCATTGTTCATGGACCCTCACACCTCCCTCACAAATAATAACATTCTCTTTTGAAAAGAATGTCGCCGTGTGTTTATGAAGCCAACCAGGGTGTTCTCCGATCGCACTGATTGTACGAATAGAAAAATCAAACAAGTTCAAGGCCCGAACGGATGTTTTAAGTTTATTCTCTTGGTCAGGATATCCAATGCATCCAATAATGAAAATTTCTGTGTTTACCCATGTTGCGCTGTGAGAATCCGTTGGCGGGAAGACATCTTCAGGATATCCATATATTGTTATCGTGCCGTCTTTATCTTTAACAATGACATCATTGTAGATATAGAAATCTTCATCGTAATAGTCTTCATGTTCGCCGCCGATATAGACGGTAAAGCGGCCTAAATCGGTTGTCGATTGCCCAAATCGTTCAAAGCACCATCCGGGACTTTTTTTCTCGCCTGTTCCAAAATGTTTATGTGCCTTATACGCTGAAATATTTGTTTCGACCAAATGCGTCCAAAGGGCGTTGGTCATGATTTCAGGATTGGATGCACCTCGTTTTGGCTTACACCATTGCGGGAATTTGTTTTTTATTTCTGTCGTTTTTGTTTCCGTGGAAAGGTCAGTCTTATCTGTCATAAATAACGCGCCGCTGTGCGGACTTGGCTTGGCGGAGTATTCATTACATCGCGCCGATGCAAAGCAATCTACATCAGAATTTGTGATTTGAACAGCGCAATCATAAAACGCCTAAGCTTGACACACCCGCCCCAACCCAATACCCCACGCCTCCAACCAAAGATGGAGGATATCATGCCAAATTATAACACATATGAAGACCTACCTTGCTTTCGAGGTCACCTCTAAGCGCCGCAAGAGTTTCCCGTCAGAGACACGCGTTAAGCGCAGCCTTCAATATCATAAACCATCCGTCATCCTCGCCCTTGTGGCGGGGATCCATGGGGCCGTGGTTGGCATCAAGAATAGCTTTATCATTGTCTAAGCAGACGCGGCCTAGCGCGCTCTTCACCCCATTCACTCGCCGCCCAAGCGCACCATGGATTACCGCCACACTTCTGTTCTGGGGGCGGTAATGACGGTATTGAGAAATGGTGTAGCCGCCCCCACTATTAAAAAATGCAATACCTGTTTTTCGGCGACAAGCCCGCCCTTTCACGCCTATAAAGCCCCATGACCATAGCCATAAACCAACAGATGAAACCCGCTGACATTTTGATGTTGGTCACCCTCTCTATTTTATGGGGCGGGTCGTTTTTCTTTATTGAGGTCCTTGTCAAACATCTGCCGCCGCTCACCATTGTAACGTTCCGCGTGGGGCTGGCGGCGATTGCGCTTTGGGGGATTGTTCTTTTGCGCAAAATCCCGCTGCCTAAAACGCGGCAGCATTGGGGCGGGCTCTTTGTTGTGGGCCTGATTAATAATGCCGTGCCGTTCCTGCTGATTACATGGGGGCAGACGCAGATCAATTCGGGCCTCGCCTCTATTTTAAACGCCACCACGCCGTTCTTTACCGTCGTCGTCGCAGGCGCGCTGCTGTCTGATGAGCGCGTCACGCGCGGCAAGCTCCTCGGCGTGTTGATCGGCCTTGCGGGGATCGTCGTGCTGTTCGGCCCAGATGCCGCACGCGGCCTGAGCGGGTCGGTGCTGGGGCAGCTCGCGGTGATGGGCGCGGCGACGTCTTATGCCTTTGCGGGCGTGTTCTCGCGGCGGTTCAAGGCGTGGGGCCTCTCCCCGCTGATGATCGCCACGGGGCAAGTCACCATGGCGACGTTCATGCTGCTGCCGATCATGCTCTATGTCGATAGGCCCTTTTCTATTTTGGGGGGGACAGGTTTCGCCATGCCCATCGAAGCGGTCGGCGCGATAGCGGGCCTCGCCTTCTTTAGCACCGTCATCGCCTATATCATTTATTTCCGCCTCCTCGCCTCTGCGGGCGCAACCAATGCCGCGCTAGTGACCTTCCTAATCCCAATCTCGGCGATCCTCCTAGGCGTCACCATATTAGGCGAGACCTTCACCCCGCTACAAGCAAGCGGCATGGCCCTCGTCGGACTGGGATTACTCGTGATGGACGGGCGGGTGTTTAAACGGTCGACGCCAAATTAAACATCAAACTCGCGCACGGGCGCGCACATGGTGCCTTTGACGAGGGCCGTCAGCCCGCTTGAGATTACGGGCAGCGTTCCTATTGGCGCGGTGACATAGTCGCGGATAAACGGCAGCAGGCGGCTGCTGGATTGATACATGGGCGTGAACGCCCAGCTCATGGCTTGGTAAATCCCCGTATGAACACGGCGCGAGTGGTGATAGGCTCTCAGGGCCGTCTCTGGCGCGCATTTACCCAGCGCCACAGAGAGCGCATAGGCATCCAGCAGCGCCATATTCGCCCCCTGCCCGAGCTGCGGACTGGCGCGGTGGGCGGCGTCGCCAATATGCACCAGACGCGCGCTATAGGGCCGCCGCAATGTCCCGTGGGAATAGCGCGCCATGCTCATCTGCTCGTGATCCGTAATCCCCGAAAGGAAAGCCGCGAACTCAGGCCAGAGCGCCGTCGCCTCGGCCTTCCACGCGGCCAATGGCGC
>JBMYWT010000035.1:0-5954 GCA_049607665.1 Maricaulaceae bacterium | reverse complement strand
CCTCATATTTATCCTGCGGGAGCGACCAAAAAACAGCCGCCTTCGGGGCGTCATCATCGGGCAGCGTCCCAATCGGCAGAACCCCCATCATATGGCTGGCGCGGCGATAGCGCTGTGATAATTTATCCCTCGGCAAAACGGTTTCAGATGGCCAATCTTGCGGCCAATCCACCGTCCCCCAAATCGCGCCATAGCGCGTCGGCTTGGCCCGCAGCGGACTGAGCGGCGAGCCTGCGCCGCTCGTGTCGATGACCAAATCAAAGGCGGGCGACGTCTGCCCGTTGGTAAAGGAGAGCGTGCGGCCTTTGGGGGTGATCGCCGTTTCCGTAATTTCATGCGAGGCGCGTATCGTCAGCCCTTCGCCCCGCGCCGCCACAAGCAAGCATTCAAACAAAGCCGCACGGTGTATCCCAAGACCAAAGCTCTCCCGACCTCGCGGGCCGTAATGCACGTTCAAAACTTCGCGCCCGCTCGCTGCCTCATGGCCAATCATTTGGTAGATCGGCGCGCCCTTAGACAGCGCGGCATCGAGAACGCCCAAACGCGCCAAAACCTCTTGCCCCACAGGCTGTATCACCAATCCCGACCCAACAGGCGCAGGCGCAGCGAATTGGTCATAGAGCGTCACCGCGTGCCCCGCACGGCGCAAAAACACAGCCGCCGCCAAGCCCCCAATCCCGCACCCCGCGATGGCTATGTTTAAAGGCCTATTCATGGTGTCTGTTTAAAGGGCGGCGGCGGAGAAGACTAGCAGGTGGATTGCCGCGCCCTTGTAACGAGAAGATAGCAATTAGGATTGAACATAAATTCAAACACTCTTAAAGTAATAATATAACGTTTTTAGGAGGTGTTGTGCGGCCATTTATCGGAGTATTTTTATGCCTATGCTTCGCGCTGTGTTCTGCCGCTAAGGAACAAAGCGTTCAGATAAAAACAGTCGCATCCGAAAACACACCTCACCTTTGCCGACCATTGGAATCCTCTTTGATTGCGCACCCTCCGCACTTCAACTCCTTAGATAAAAATGCCTCATTTTTTCATGATTTTTACTTTGGTAAAGCGCGGAATTATAACGCCGAATATTTCAATTCATTTGATACAAGCTCTGACAAATACGGCGGCATTACACATAGGCCTGAATGGCTGTCCGCAAAAATATGCCATGTTCAACTCTCGGCCGACAATATTGAGGACGCGTTTAAGCAAAAGAAAAACAGAGACTATTACAGAAAAAACTACGTCTTAAATGAGCTGGAAAGCTCACGTTTAGAGGCCCTAGGTTCCATTGCGGTCAGGGATAAAAAATGGGATGATCTGAAAGATGCAATCGCGTCCATAGACACCACTTTGGATAAATTTGACTATATCTCAGACAACAGAGACCCCCTAAGTCCGCAAATACATTTAGTCCGCAGAGACGTAGCAAACCATTTCAAGCTGTTGAATTTAAAATATTATTTCTCAGGAGTTTTGGCACTCAGCCACGATAATAAAACACAAACTTTTTCACACATTCAAAATTTACTGGATTTGGGTATTGATTTTTATTTCCGTCCCGAAGCCAATATGATGGCTCAACGATCACATTCATACAACAAACAAATTCGAACCGTCTTTGTTTTAAACAACCTTCTGATTATGGATTTAACACGGCGCACGGCTGAGACGCCAGGCATACTCACCGTAGAAAAAGAACACATTTTCAGACATGTGATGTACGCCTCGCGCCACGATACGTTTTATGATGGGGGCACAGTGGATATGTCGAACATGTCGCGCTTCGCGCCCGAAAACATAGACCACACACGGGAATGGATTGGCGGGTTAAGTTCACCCCAAGAGGGAACCGATAATTTGGGATTACTTCTGCCAATTTTTGAAGTCGCGCTTTTTGATTTTCGGCGATACTGGCCTTATGATTATGGCCCATTTTTATGGAAACATGTTGCGCAGCAACAGTCAGATTTTTCCAAATCTTTAGTCGACCTAGATAAAGATGAAGAAAAATATACCGCCTATTTTTGTAAAGCTGAAAGACTTAAATATTCACTTGGAATGACCGTCGCGCCAAACTGCGCAGCGCCATAATCGCAGAGCGCCTATTCCCCTCAAATCAAAGCCTCCGTCTTAGCGCGTAATATCTCCACCAGTTCAGGATCCATGAATTTATAGTCATCGGGGATATCGAGGACGTGTAGGATTTTGTGGGTTAGCTCGCCCCTGAAGTCGGCGCGTAGGCGGGATTTGTGTTTGTCTTCCATCACCAAAATCACATCCGCCCAGCGTATATCAGCCACGCCGACGCGCCGCCTTGCGCTGCGGCTCGTCCCTGCAGAGCGCGCGCTGACGCCCTCGACCCGCCGAAAAATCGCCTCACCCGTCGGGCTACGCCATTGGTTTTTGGAACACACGAACAGGATATTGAGCGTATCAGACATCATCCCCAAAGCTACTTATCCGCTGACAATATCCGAACGGGGCCGGCTAGGCCCGGGATGAAGATATCGCCGTCGGGGAGGAGCTGTAGCTGCCCCCAGGCGCCGTTAAATTGCTGGCTGCGGCCGAGGCTCATGCGCGTTTCGACCGCGCCGTCCGCCAGTCCAAATCCCGTGATATTCCAGCCGATATCATCCCAGCCAATCATATAGGCTTGCTCGCTGCCAGAGCTTATGAGCGGGATAATCGCGGCGGGGGCGCTGACGCTACCGTCGGCCCAAACGCTCTCCCAGTCATGGCGCGCGTGATCCCAGCGCATCATCTCTACGCCTTGCGGCGGGGCGAGGAACGGCCCCTGCACGAGCAGGTTTTCAAGATCGGGTTTAATATTTTTCGGCGCGAGGCCATTGACCAAAAAGGCGTAATTGCCCGAGACGGGAATCGACACTTCGGTCTGAATATAGCGCGCCTCTAAATTACCCATAGTCGCCGCCATTTGCCCCGCAATACGGCGAGAGCGCGTGCCGTCTTTTTGCGTGAAATCTTCGGGGATATCATCGCGCCAAAAGGCGACAATATTCATGCGCTCCATGCCGTCCGCAATGACGACCAAGTGGTCTTCACCTTCGCCAAATCCCATAAGCGTCGGCGTCGTCCCCGACCCTGTTCCGCCGCCGCGCACCCCCGGCAAAGGTACGGGCGTGAAATCATAAGGCGAGCGCCACGCGCCCAAATCAGCCGCGTCCGAGAGCGCGCTCCCCGTCCAAATCAGCTTATGCATATTGCGATCACCGACGACATAAATCCCGCCGTCCTCATCCAGCGAGAGCGAGTTGGCGAGGATTTCCCCCTCTATGATATGGTGCCGTGCGGGGCGCGCGAAATCTCGGTCGACGATAATCACCGCGCCGCCAATCATGGAAAACGCAATATGGCCGTCATAGGTCATGTTAATCCCGAGCGGATAATCGCGCACATTATCAAAGGCCGCGAGCATCTGCGCGTCCAGTTTCATGCCGAGGCGGCTCATGCGCCCCTTTAAAAGTTCGCCCGCCTGCGCGTCACGTTTCAGGGCGTCTGGGATCGCCCAGCGGCGCTTGATCTCTATGCCAGAGCTACTCTCGCCTTTTTTGATATCGCCGTAAACCAAGACCTCCCCGCGCGTGAGCACGTAAAACTCGCCGCGATTATCGGCCATGGTGTAAATGCCCGCTTCCCGCGCCTGCGTCTCGGCGTAATAGGGCAAATGCTCGCCGACATAGGCCGTCAGCGCCGCATAATCCGCCGCCCGGTCAAAGCCCGCCAAATGGGCGTTCACCTCCTCTGGCGGCATATAATCCATGCCCTCAATCGGCAGGCTCGCGAGCTCTTCCCAGTGATCGCCATCCATACGAATTTTCGCCACGCGGTTATTATTGGCGTTCCACACGGCGCGCACGCCATCGGAATATTTAATCTGCCCCGCATAATTAATCGTCACAAGTCCGCCCGCCACGCGCTTAATCCGCTCAGGCGCTATCGTCCCAGTCTCGCGCGGGCCAGCAACGGATTGCGTATCCGACGCGCTCGGGTCAGTATGCGTAACGGAAGGCACACCCGCCGAGAGAAACGGGTTCGGCGCAGGGAGGTTTGAGGCGGGTACTTGGGGCGTGTTTTGTGGCGCGCTGCAAGCGGTGAGCGCCATCGCAACCGCTACCAATGCGAAGTGTTTAATATGCATAAGTTTCATGTCGCTCCCCTTTTTGCTTTTGTCACTCGAATAATTTTTGAACGTTTTGTGTGAAATCAGAATAGCTCTTAAACGCTGTCGTCCATGGAAAATTAGGCGACGTTTCTTTGCTCCATGTCAAATGAACCACGTAGCAATCGGGCGCGTCATCGGCGCGCGCAAAGAGGAAATCATCTCGTCCTTGATGTCTCGCGATAGGACGCAAATCTTGCCCGTGTAGGCAATGGGTATCGCACAGCTCACGTATGAGCTCATTCCGAATATTCAGCTTACTGTCTTCGGGTAAAACGATCCAACCCGTTGGCAAAGTCTTTATGAGGGTATCATCATCAACCATCATAGAGCCAATTAATCCCTAATCCACCAACCTAAAGAATTCGGCTCTCTGTTCGGCGTTGTGGAATTTTCCTGAGAGGGCGGAGCTTATCATTCTGTGCGGGGTGCGGATGCCGCGCATGGTCATGCACAGATGTTCGCCTTTGGCCATGACGGCGACGTCTTTGGTGCCGAGGACCTCTTTAAGCTCATTGGCGATGTCGGAAACGAGCTGCTCTTGCAGGGTTAATTTATGCGCGTGTTTATGCGCGATACGGGCAAATTTAGACAAGCCAAGCACTTTATCATCGGCGATGTAAGCGATTGAAATATCACACCAAAATGGCAACATGTGATGCTCGCACATCGACCAGACTTTCATCCCTGTCACGGCCACCATTTGGTTATGTTTGACGGCCCCGAAAGTCGTGTCGAGCTTGCCGGGTTCATATTCGATGAACTCTTGCCAGAAATTAGCGATACGGCGCGGCGTCTCGATCAGGCCTTCGCGCGTTGGGTCTTCGCCGATCGCCTCTAGCAGTTCCGCGACGAGGGTTTTCACACGCGCATGGTCAATCGTCTTTTTGGCAGTCTTCTTAGTCATAACTTTACCTTAAAATTCAACAGCTTACAGCGCAGCCCGTATCGCTGCCACGCGCTTGGCGTTTGCGCCCATATCGGAATGACCGACGCGCGAGGCCGAACGGATATGCACCACGTCGCCCTCGGCGCGTAGTTCCACATCATCGACATATTTGAAAATACCCGACATATAGGTCGCGGAAATATAGTCATCGCTTTCGGAGGTAATCACCCCGCCCGTTTTGACGATAGCGGCCTTGGCCTGCGCCAGCGTGGCGGCGAGCGGCGCGACGAGTTTTTCGGGCTGCACATCGGCTTCGCTACAGACGCAATTTGGCGAGGCGGGACATTCCGCCAGCTTGCCGTTTTCCAAACCCTTGGCCACGCCTTTTTGCGATTTCAAACCTAATAGAAAAAACACAATACACCCCAAAACGACGACCGCGAGGATCCCTTTAACAATACTCATTTTCATATCCCTACCCTGAAATTTTTGCCATTATTTTTTGCATATGGCCGTCATACCATGTCGGGCCGCGCAGGCTTTGGAAGAAGCCATTGTGCCCGCCGTAATCATGATAGAAAAGCCGCGCTTTGTCATTCAAATTCAGCGCTAAAATATCCGCGCCTGGCATGACGGGATCATCCGCGCCCATAATCAGGCTAAGCGGCACGGGACACTCCAGCAGATCATCGTCATGGATGCGGTAGCTATTGAAATAATCCGCCTCACTCGCGAAGCCCGTAAACGGCACGACGAAAATATCGGACAGCTCCATCACGCTTTTGAACCGCGAGAGATCACCAAAGTCATAAATGTCAGGAAAGGCCGCTTGTTTCTTGGCAAGGCTCGTCGTCCATTTCTTGAGGAAGTAACGTTTCACCAGCGGGT
>JBMYWT010000034.1:26148-29714 GCA_049607665.1 Maricaulaceae bacterium | reverse complement strand
AAAATGTAGAGGACAGTATGACGTTGTGATAATTGCCCCAAACAATTGGCGCGTCCCAATCTGAGGGGCAATCGGGATCATCTTCTATATCACGTTCAGCGTAATAATCTTCTGAGCGTAAATGTAAATGTAAGCGAAAGCCGGACGTAGCGTGATACTCACCACTGAATTTAAAGTCTTTGATTGGGTGGCCTTCCGGCCATGGGTTATCTTTAAAATAGATACGGTTCGGTATTGGGGTATCGAAACTCATTTTATCTCAATTCCTAAAAGCTTAACCAACAATTTTAGCCGCAGGGTGGATCCCGCTCATTCTTTTGAATGGCCTAAGCCACGCCTTTAAACGGATCATCAATACTGTGGCTGGGTTGCGTGAACCAAACAGGGCCGTCAGCGGCCATGTAGAAATGATCCTCCAAACGCACACCGAATTCCCCATAAAGGCAGATCATCGGCTCGTTGGAGAAACACATGCCAGCCGCCAGCGGTGTATCGTCGCCCCAATTTAGGTAGGGCCATTCATGGATGTCGAGGCCGATACCGTGACCCGTCCGGTGGGGCAGGCCGGGCGTAGCGTAGCCCGGGCCAAAGCCGTCGGCTTCGAGGGATTTCCGCACGGCCAGATCTACATCCCCGCAACGTACGCCGATTTGCGCGGCGTTAAAGGCGACTTCCTGTGCGCGCTTTTCTGCGTCCCAGACGTGGCGTTGTTTCTCGCTCGGCGTGCCGAACACATAAGAACGCGTGATGTCTGAGATATAATCATGAAGCTGACAACCCGTGTCGATTAACACCATATCGCCGTCTTCCAGCGCCTTGGGTGTCTTCACGCCATGTGGATAGCTACTATCAGGGCCGAAGAGAATGATCTTGAAAAATGATCCCGCAGGCGCGCCGACTTTGCGGTGAGCCGCATCGATGAAGGCGCCGACTTCGGCGGTGGTGATACCATCGCGTAATATGGCGGCGGTGGCCTTGTGAACAGTCAGCGTCATCTCTTTTGCGCGCGTCATCAGGGCAAGCTCGGCTTGCGATTTAATCTCGCGGCAGGCGCGGGTGACAGGCGTGCCGCTTTCAAATGTGAGGCTTGGGTTAGCTTTGGCGAGGCCGTCAGAGATGAAGAACTTTGTGCCTTCATCTAACCCCACGCGTCCGCCTGAAACTAAATTGCCGAGTATACCATAAGGGCTTTCATGTTCTTCCCAGCCGTGAACAGGGCCTTGGATCTGCATGAATTGCTCAACCGTGCCGATCTCAAAGGCGGGCGCGATGAATTGCGGTGCGCCTGTCGGCAGGATGACCGCCCCGACCATGCGCTCACTCGGACGCCAGCGCATCCCTGTGAAATAATAAAGGTTTGTGCCTGCGTTTAGATAAATCGCCGCGAGGCCTTGCTCCGCCATCAGGGCTTGCGCCTTTTCAATACGGGCTTGAAATTCGGGCAGGGCAATGGGCGCAACGCCGCCGCTCATGTCGCTTAGTTTCGCGAGCTCTATTTCTGCGGTTGATCCGCCAACGCCTTTGGTCACTACATGACTCCCGATGTGTTCGGCGCAGATTTCCCAATGACGCTATCGGCGACGAAGCCATTGTCTTTGCGTTCTTGACCGAAGGTGCTCATCGGGCCGTGACCGGGGACGAAGCGCATTTGATTGCCGAGCGGCCAGAGCTTGCCTGTGATACTATCGAGGAGCTGTTGGTGATTGCCCTTGGGGAAATCCGTGCGCCCGATTGAACCGCGAAATATCACGTCGCCCACGAAAGCGATATTGATATCTTGATTATGAATGACAACGTGGCCTGGCGTGTGGCCAGGCGTATGTAGGACGTGAAACTCGACGTCGCCGAGTTTAAGGACATCACCGTCTTCGAGATAGCGATCTGGCACAATGTTTTTGCCCATGCCCGCATGGCCGTAATTCGCCCAGTGGGTTTCAATTTCGTCCATCCAAAACTGATCGTCTTTGTGCGGACCGATGACAGGAATGCCAAGCTCTTTGCGGATATCTTCCGCCCCGCCTGCGTGATCCAGATGCCCGTGGGTGAGCCAGATTTCTACGATCTCCACGCCGAGTTCTTTGGCGTCTTTCATTAGGCGCTCGGCCTCTCCGCCCGGATCAACGAAGACACCTTTCATCGTATCCTTATCCCAAATCAAGCTACAGTTTTGCGCGAAGGGCGTAACGGGGAGAAGGCGAAGGTCGAGCTGGGCCATGATGTATCCTTAAATTCTTGCGTAAGATATAGGAGGAAGCCTGCGTGGTGCAAGCCTGATTGCGCGCGCGGTTCTATTTCTTGAATATCTGTTTGCGCGTGAAATTCGAAAAGGTCGTCTCGCCCTCGCGCTGCGACGCGATCTTTTCGCGGTCGAGCGTTAGCGTGGTCGAGTCTATCGTGCCGTCCTCATTAAACCATTGCGAGACGCCGTGGTCATACCATTGCGATTTTTCAGTTTTAAACCGTTCCAGTTTTCCGTTTTTAAAGTCGCGGCTGCCGCCCATCTTTGTGCGGTAATCGACCCAATAGCGTCGCCGCTCGTCGCTGCCGTCCAAACTCCAACCCGCTTCGTCAATTTCCAAGTGCATCCTATCGGGTGTGAACCAAACGATACGTTGGTCGCCGTTTTTCTTTTTGATGATGTTCGGCCCAACAGGAAATCCGTTTTCAAATACGAGCTGCTCATCCGACGGGTTCGTGCGGATGTTCACATAGTCTTGCGGGTTTTCTAAAATTG
Source organism: Maricaulaceae bacterium (assembly GCA_049607665.1). Classification (GTDB taxonomy): domain Bacteria; phylum Pseudomonadota; class Alphaproteobacteria; order Caulobacterales; family Maricaulaceae; genus Fretibacter. The sequence continues at coordinate 26,980 of JBMYWT010000034.1, read as the reverse complement.
CGCGGTAGACATCCATGCGAATGTGATGGTTCACGGCGTAGAATTCAGTTTCCAGCTCATCGAAATTGTTTTTGGAAAATAGATCTTCGGGCCATTCATTCGTTTCTCGTGCAGTGGCGACTTCATCCTTAACCGCGTCAAAGGCCGCGTGGGCTTTTTCCATAAAGGGAAGGGCAGTTTTCAGAGCAGGATGCTGCGCGGCATATTCTGCCGCCTTGTCAAAACCCGGCAGCATATGCGCCATATTAAAGAAATATTGCATCACCCCGCCGTTGCAGACCTGCCCGTCAAAGATATCAAAATACAAAATTGCCCGTACAAGTGGCGCGGCCTTGGGCATGTCCTCATAGGCCATATCAAGCGCGCTCGTGAAATAGGGCGCAGCGGAGAGGAAGTCCATCCAAGTGATCGTGGGTTTTAAATCTGTCATGGGACGGGCGTATTTTATGAGACACGCCTTGTAAACAATTGGCTTTTAAATTTTCTGGTAACAGTTTTTATGGTTAATCAAATTTAACTCTTTTACAACAAACATTCAGATAGCGTTCAGCTCGCCTAGCATAGTTAGACTTCAATCAGCCAACTGGCTTGATTATCTCTCTTCCTTTCTGGGCCTGCTCGCAGTGCTTAGTAACCCGGCGCCCCGCCGGGTTTTTTTTATACCAAAGTAGGATGTTTACGCTCTCTTAAGGATATTACGAATTCGTCATCATGTGTTCATCTTCCGGTCATACCTCCCGCCGTATAAGATAAATATATTCGGTTTTGCGAATATCCCCTTCGAACTGGCGGCGCCTTTATGGTAGCCGCCCTTTTCGTTTTAGGGATTTAA
>JBMYWT010000034.1:0-26138 GCA_049607665.1 Maricaulaceae bacterium | reverse complement strand
GAGCGATCAATTCTGCGCGCGGTACGGTCTCTTGCGCGGGGCGCGAGGATTTCCATTCTTCATTGCTCTCAATCGCTTTGGCGGCTTCTGCGCCCAGGTATAAATCCTTGAGCGTGACTTCGCCCTTCGCCATTTCGTCTTCGCCCATGAGGACGGCGATTTGCGCGGCGCGGCGATCGGCATATTTCATTTGCTTGGTGACATTGCCTGATCCGATGAAGACTTCGGTGCGAATGCCTGAGGCGCGGAGTTCTGCTGCCATTTTAAAATATTCGCCCATCAAGCTGCGGTCAAAGGCGCAGATAATCACGGGCGGCTTCACCGATTGCTCCAGCGCGTTCATTTTCTCTAGCGCCGAGAGGAAACGCGAGACGCCGAAACTAAAGCCCGTCGCTGGCACAGGCTGTCCACGGAAACGGCTGACGAGGTCATCATATCGTCCGCCCCCACCAATCGAACCAATACGCACGGGGCGGCCTTTGCGGTCTTTAATATCCGCCAGAAGTTCCACCTCAAACACTGGCCCCGTATAATACCCAAGGCCGCGCACGATGGACGTATCAAACGCGACGCGGTCATTGCCAAATCCAACAGCGTTTAAAATCCCGTCAATCGCCGCCAGTTCCGCGACGCCCGCTTGCCCGCTACTGCTCGCACCGACCAAATTTTCAAGCGTCGCAATCGTCACCGCGCGATCTGCGTCCGACGCCGTGGTGAACCCCAGCACCGCTTTAATCCCGTCCGCGCCCAATTTCGCGCCTTCGGTATAGGCGCCGCTGTCATCTTCGCGGCCCTCCCCCAATAGCGCCTCAACGCCATCCGCGCCCAATCGATCGAGCTTATCAATCGCCCGCAGCACTTGCAGGCGCTGCTCCGCGCCCTCGCTCGTGTTCGGCACGCCGCTGCTCTCTAAAATCCCATCAAGCAATTTGCGGTTATTCACCCGCACTTGATATTGGCCTTCCTTAAGGCCCGCCGCGCGCGACACATCCGCCGCAAGCATAATCATCTCGGCATCGGCGGCAGGGCCAGCTGCGCCTACGCTATCGGCGTCGCACTGGACGAATTCACGAAAACGCCCCGGCCCAGGCTTTTCATTGCGGAAAACACTGCCCGCCTGATAGCGGCGAAAGGGCTTGGCGAGGCCGTCATAATTCTCCGCCACGAAACGGGCGAGCGGCGCGGTTAAATCATAACGCAACGACAACCATTGTTCGTCATCATCCTGGAGCGCGAACACGCCCGTATTCGGACGGTCATCATCCGGCAGGAACTTCCCCAGCACATCTGCATATTCAAAGGCAGGCGTCTGGAGCGGCTCAAACCCGTTCATATCATAGACAGAAAAAGCGGCAGCAATCAGCGCGCGCTCGGCCCGTAAAAGATCAGCGGGACGATCCTCAAACCCCCGAGGACGACGAGCTTTGGGACGAAAAGGTTTTTGTTTCTTAGCCATAGACGCGGAGATAGCGGGAGGGGGCGCAAAAGGGAAGAGGAAAAGGCTTTCATAACCTACGCAAAGGCCTAATTATCGGAATGCAATTATTGAGCAAATTCCAAGAGCGGTTGCTAATCCAAGAGCACATAATATGGCTGTTATTTTCACAGATTTTGTGCCGCTGGCCTCGGCCTTCATCGCCATAAATTGGAAACTTATTTTTTCAGCCATTCTGGTTCCTTTTGGTAAGTAAAGTATTTCATAAAATTAGTGGAAGTCATATGATCGGTCTTTTCTTAATTTTCGGAAGGTTTCAAACACTCAAAAATTGCATGGGACTCCCACCTTTCAATAAAATCAGTGTGTTAATGTTTCCGAACGTAGTCCACGTGGACAAATTTGACATAATGCGGCGTAAATCCAGCACTAAAATAACATCCAAACTGTGCGTCGCTGGTCAAAAACATAGTTCTTTCAAAACCATAATTTCGATTTTCTATTATCAATTTGGAAAACACTGTAAACTTTGGACTGTTTTGCCATAATTCTGTTGGCTGAAGGAAAACGCAATGATTTAAATGTGAGGTAATGATGTGGTCGGGAGTTCAATGCATTTATATTAATAAGCAATATCAGCGTTAATCAGTTTTAAAATTGGTATTATGCGCATTGTTGGACAATTTAGCCAAATTTTCTTCTAACGACTTTAGTGGTATGTCCTCAGTCCCCACTAAAAAATCCAGACCATGGTATCTATTAGCATGATATTCCTGACGAAGAGCTTTTGGACTAATATATTCTAAATTTAAGTCTTCCAGACATCGTTCCCAAAGTAATGATGTGCTTTTAATATGGTCATCATGACGATGCATAGATGGACTCGGGAACCAATACTGGCTGCGCCCAAATCGTTCAGCTCCATGATCTTTCGCCTTTTTCAAAATGTTAAATGCGATCACTTCGATACGTTCTAAGGAGTTCTTACGTTTCCCATGTACCCAATCCAACTTTTCATATAAAAACGAATTGTCAGTACGTCGGTAATACTTGTTCACTTGAAGTTGGTCCCATCTAGCGGCTAATATTTTTGACATTGGGGCGTACATTAAGAAATAGAGTCTCAAACAAAAAGCTTGTTGCCATTTTTCTTCTTCATTCTCCAAATATTCAAATAGCGCTTTCAATTTTTGTGGTTCATCAATTACTGAACTCAAATTTTGTGGTTCTGGGGTATATATTGTACGCATGTCATAAGAGCTGATTTTACAATTAAGGCCATGATCGCGAGGGAAATCTAATATTTGCCCAATGAAAGATCTCAGCATTTTCAGGTTAGACATCTTCTTTATTGATAATATAGCACTTCGGATTTCATCCTCATCGATTTCAAAAAGATTTTTAGATTTTAATGCAGAAGGAATAAGTTGTTCGAAGGTTTTATCTAAGCGATCCAAATAGGTTTGAGAAACACCTCTGGTTTTCATGCGTTGGAGCTGTATTTCTTTAGCTTTTGCAAAAGAATAAGTTTTTATGTGTTCTTGGATGATACTCTTTTGATGATTGTTTTCATCTTCAAGAGTAATGTGAATGAGTTCCACAAGCCCACCATCGCCATATGTTTTGCGACCTTTCACTTTATCGATTTCATCTTGAGCCCATAATCGAGCATCATGAACTATTTGCCCTAATGTTATGTCTTCAAGTTCTAGGTGCTCGCCACCTAAAATATGGCGCCATTGCAGCTTACGCCATAGACCGAGCTTTGATTGGTAAGGAGAAAACGTTTTTCTAATGGTTTTTCCGCTCGCTCCTTTTATACGCAATGCATATGCTTTTTTGACCGAGCCATTTGGACTACGCCAAACCCGCAAGCCAAAGCCTCTTATTTTTGTGTCAGAAATCCAGTATTCACCTTGCTCAGGTGTTTTGGCATTATCGACAATTGTTTCTGTCAAAAAAACTTTCACATCAATATCATTAGCGTAATTAGTATAATATCCGAAGGTTTATCATGCGTAATTCCATTAACATCCACGGCGATTCTTCTGCCACAATTTCCGGTTATTTTTCACGATTTAGGTTTCCCCAAAGGAGATGATTATGACTTCATTTAAATCTTAACTTAATGATTTCTCCATTCCGTCATTACCGCCCTTGTGGCGGTAATCCATGGTGCGAAGGCGCATCACAAAATAATGAAAATATTTTAAGGCGAGTTTGGCTCCATGGATCCCCGACATAAAGTCGAGGATGACGCGTAGTTTTGGAGTCGATTTTTTGGTTCAAATTTGCTAAATTTGATTGCCTCCTTTAATTGCAAAAATAAAATATTCATCCACTAAAGTACGTCACGAATGCTGTGTTTATGCGTTCATCATGCTGTAAGGATGCTTCACGCCTGCTGTACCTGTGCTGCAAGGATGCTGCATCAATGCTGTATGGATGCTGTAAAAATGCTGTATGACCTACGGTTGTGCTGTGTGACCTGTAGTTGAATGCTGTATGACTCTGGGTTGCGGCGAGTGAACGCTGCATATCAAAGATAGAAAAAACTGGGTGTTGGCCGCTCGCGGTCAAACACCCGAATTGTTCTATTTTATCATATCAATCAGCGCCAGCGTGCTTGGGTCGTGATCGCCTTTTTCGCCGGATTTCACCTCGGAGAGGATCGTATTTGCGAGGACTTTACCCAGCTCCACGCCCCATTGATCAAAGCTGTTCACATCCCAGATAATGCCCTGCACAAAGACCTTATGCTCATAGAGCGCGATCAGGTGTCCAAGGGCAAAGGGGGTGAGCTCGTCCAGCGTAATCGTCGTGGAGGGGCGGTTGCCGGGGAAGGTTTTTTGCGGCGCAATGGCGTCCATGTCGGGACGATCGTCCATGTCTTCGCGCACTTTCCATTCGGGTTTGCCGAGCATCAGGGCTTCGGATTGGGCGAAACAATTGGCTAGTAAAGCCTTGTGATGGTTAGGTTTTTTACTGTGATCTTTCAGGACGGCGACGAAATCCACGGGTGCGCCAGGTGTGCCTTGGTGGAGCCATTGAAAGAAAGCGTGCTGTCCGTTCGTGCCTTCGTCGCCCCAAATGATCGGGCAGGTCAGGCCTGCGTGTTCGCCTTCGCGGGTGACGCTTTTGCCGTTACTTTCCATCTCTAGCTGTTGGAGGAAGGCGGCGAGTTTACGCAAGCGGCGGGCATAGGGGATCACGGCTTGGGAGGTATATCCCAGCACATTGCGGTTCCAAATCCCTGTCATCGCCAGCATAACAGGCAGGTTGTCCGAGATAGGTTGATCACGGAAATGCTCGTCCATGCGCTTGGCGCCTTTGAGGAAATCTTCAAATATTTCAGGGCCATAGGCGATTTGAAGCGACAGACCAACTGCGCTCCAAACGGAATAACGCCCGCCAACCCAATCCCAAAAATCAAAAATTTGATCTTCGGGGATATCAAATTCCATCGCGCCTTCACGGTTTGCAGTCACGGCAATGAAGTGTTTACCCGCTTTGTCTTTCAGCGATTTTTTAAGCCACGTGCGCGCCGTTTCGGCGTTCATGCGAGTCTCTTGGGTCGTGAAAGATTTGGACACGACAACGACTAATGTTGAGGCGGGATCAAGGCCGTCTAGGGCATCTGTGATGGACGCGCCGTCGACGTTTTCAGCAAAGCGAAGTTCGAGTTTTTGTTTGGCGCTGGCCGCGAAACCATCCGCGACAAGGCGCGGGCCGAGGTCTGATCCGCCAATGCCGATGTGGACGATAGATTTAAATGTGCGGCCCTTGCGGATTTTCGCCGCGAATTCCGCGGTTTTAGCGCTCATCTCTTTGACGGATTTTTGAACGTCTTCAGGGCCACCTACTCCGCGTAGCGCCATATGCATAACCGCACGGTTTTCAGATGTATTGACGGTCTCACCAGAGAATAATTTCGCGCGCCATTCTTCAAGGTGACAAGCGGCAGCGAGATCTAAGAGCGCTTTGCGCGCGTTTTCACTAATCGCTTGTTTAGAAAAATCTGCCCGAAGCGGACCTTCACGCATAACGAAATTATCAAGGCGGTTTTCTTCGGTTTTGAAAAGCGTTTCAATCGAAACGGCTTGCTGCGCAAGGTCTTCGAGTTTTTCGAAATGACCTGTGCGATCCATGATTTTATTCGGCATGAGGCATCCTTAGGCGGGTAAGTCGCGTGGGTTTTATAGATTGTAGTCGGTTATATTTTTTGGTCGTACTCGCCAATTTCGTCATATTTCACGAGCCTAGCTTCGATCTCTCGGAACATACCATTCTTATTCTCCTCTGAGGCAGGGCTTTCGACGACGACAACAAGGTTTGGCGTGTTGGAACTGGCGCGAACCAATCCCCATGTGCCGTCCTCTAATGTCAGGCGTACGCCGTTCACAGTGTTAACCGACACAATTTTTTGCCCCATTATGGTCGCCCCGTCAGCGTAGAGCTTTTCGTATTCCGCCACGACACAGTCAACGACACCGTATTTTTCTTCATCGGCACAATAGGGCGACATGGTTGGGCTGCCCCAAGTTTTCGGGAGCGCGCGACGCAAGTCGGCCATTGATTTATCGGGGTTGCGGTCAAGCATTTGCAAGATGGCAATAGCCGAAGTTAAGCCGCAATCATAACCACGTCCAATTGGCGCGTTAAAGAAATAATGACCCGATTTTTCAAACCCGACGAGCGCGTTGAGCTCTTTTGAGCGGCGCTTAATATAGCTGTGGCCTGTTTTGTAATAATCTGTTTTTGCGCCGTTCTCGATCAGGACGGGGTCTGTTAAGAACAATCCCGTTGATTTCACATCGGCCACGAATTGGGCGTTAGGGTAAAGCGCGGAGAGATCACGGGCGAGCATAACGCCGACCTTGTCCGCGAAAATTTCTTCGCCCTCATTGTCAACAACGCCGCAGCGATCACCGTCACCGTCAAAACCAAGGGCAACATCTGCGCCGTGTTCCAAGCACGCATCGCGCATGGCGTGGAGCATTTTCATGTCTTCCGGATTGGGGTTGTAATTCGGGAAGGTGTAATCCAAATCGCATTCCACCGCGATCACGTCTGCGCCAATGCCGCGCAAAACGTCTTCGGCGAAAGCGCCCGCTGTGCCGTTCCCACAAGCGGCCACGACTTTGATTTTGTTTTTAAGTTTCACGTCTTTAACGAGGTCTTTGATGTAAGCCTCGCGAACGCCGTCGACATATTTATACGACCCGCCTGCGCGAGGCACGGATTGTGCCTCCAGCACGATTTCTTTCAGGCGAGACATTTCATCAGGGCCGAAAGTCAGTGGCGGCTCGATGCCCATTTTTACGCCTGACCATCCGTTTGAATTATGGCTGGCCGTTACCATCGCAACGCCCGCACAATCCAAATGGAACTGCGCGAAGTAAGCCATTGGCGAGAGCGCCATGCCGATGTCAAAAACTTCAATCCCGGCGTTCATCAGGCCGACTGTGAGGGCTTGTTTGATTGATAGGGAGTAATGACGGAAGTCATGTCCCACGGCGATTTTTGTATCAACGCCGCGCTCGTGCATCAGTGTACCCAAGCCTTCGCCGAGCGCTTGAACGCCGTAGAGGTTTAGCTCAGGGGCTTTCTCATGACCCGGAATGCCAAACCACCAACGCGCATCATATTCACGAAAGCCTGTGGGCTTAACGAGAGCTTGCGTTTCAAATTCGATGGTGTTGGTATCGATATGCGGCAGAGGTTTACGTGTCATTTTGGCGGCTCCTAATCATGAGGAATGTAGCTTGAAGTTTATATAAGATGTGAAAGTTTCGTGATGCTTAACGTTATATGAGGCCTACGCGTAAGAAGTCATGTAGATGCACAATACCGACAGGCGCGTTATTTTCGATCACAAAGAGTTGCATGATCTTGGCCTCACCGGCCGTCATGTGGCGCAGGGCATCTGCGGCGAGGGCGTCGGGTGTTGTGGTTTGCGGGGCGGGGGTCATGATGGTGTCTACGGTTTTGCCTGACAAATTACCTGATAGGTTTCGCCTGATATCGCCGTCTGTGACGATCCCGATCAATGTGCCGTCTTGGGTGACGCCGACGCAACCAAAGCCTTTTTGGCTCATAGTCTCCAATGCTTCGGGGAGAGGTGTGCCTGATACGGCCAGCGGGACGCGTTCATCCGTATGCATCAGTTCGTCGACAGTCGCGAGGGTTGCGCCGAGTTGGCCGCCTGGGTGGTAGGTTTTGAAATCTTTGGCGGTGAAGCCTTTGGCCTCTAACAGCGCGACAGCGAGGGCGTCACCGAGCGCGATTTGTAGTGTCGTGCTGGTGGTCGGCGCGCGGGTTTCGGCGCAGGCTTCGGGGGCGTCAGGCAGCGCCAGTATATGGGTGGCAGCTTTGGCGAGTGTGCTCTCCGTGCCTGCGGTCATGGCGATTAGCGGGATATCAAAGCGGCGGCAATAGGCGATGAGGTCGGCCAGCTCCCCCGTTTCGCCTGAACGCGACAGCGCGATCACGCCGTCGCCCTTGGCGATCATACCCATATCGCCGTGACTGGCTTCTGTGGGGTGGAGGAATAAAGAAGGCGTGCCTGTCGATGCAAGTGTTGCTGCGATCTTGCGCGCGACATGACCCGATTTGCCGACACCCGCTAGAATGATGCGTCCGTTTACATCACGTAGGGCGCTCACGGCGGCATTGAAATCCGCACCGAGACTAGCAGAGAGCTGCTCTAGCGCGGTGATTTCCGTTTCGAGGACGCGGCGTCCTATGGCGGCATAATTCATCATGCGCCGTTCCTATCAGGATTAATACCGCCTTGCACCCCCTCTTGCCCCTCGTGCTGCATAAGCTCGCGGGCATGTTTCGGAACAGCGCGCTGCCGCACAGGGCTAACGGCCCATGTTAGGCTTCGCAGTATAGCTCGGCGAGATATGGCTCGGTGTTTTTTCACGTCCCGACGTGAGCGTATAATGGGGCCTAGCCCCAGCACAGCATGCCAAACCCCGCGCGCGGTTGGGCGGAAACGTCCGGAGCGTATACCGGCCCAAAAGAGCATGAAGATATTCAGCGCGATGTGCAGCGGGAAAAGAAGAGGCAAGAGAAGCCCTGGTGTGTTTTTAGCAAATGTCCAAATACGGTTACGTGTGCCGTGATAGACGGCGAAATCAGAGGCACGGCCCGAAATGCCGGAACTGATGTGATCTATAATAGCGCCGCGTGATTGCACACATATACCGCCCGCAAGACGCATGCGATAACCCAGGTCGACGTCTTCGTGGTAGCAGAAAAAACGCTCGTCAAATCCGCCAATAGCAAGGAACGTTCGGCGATCATAAAGTCCGCCGGCTGCGCATGGGGCGAAAGCTTCTATGGCATGATTTGGGGCGCTGCTAGCGGGGTGTCCGAAACCACCGCGCCATGCAAGGCCGCACGCATGATAAAAATCGCCTGCGCCGTCGAGCATGTCGGCTTCAAGGGCCATGAATTGAGTCGAGCCAACCATGGTGACATTTGCGCCGCGTTGTGTTTCCGCGAGCAGGCATTCTATCCAATCAGGGCGCGCAAAAGCATCTGGGTTAAGCAGGGCAAGCCAATCGCCTTTGGCCTTTTTCGCGGCTAAATTATTAGCCGCTGCAAAACCTAAGTTCTCACCTGTTTCAATAATTGTAAAACGAACATCTAGCTTAGGGAGGGTTGCAAGCGAGCCATCAGTGGAGCCATTGTCCACGATAAAGGCTTCAAAATTTTCGAAGGTTTGCGCGGCCAGACTGGCGACGCATTTGGCTAGCCATTCACCGCCATTATAATTGACGACAATCACAGAAACGACTGGCGTCTTTTGGGGCTTCGATATGTCCTTGCGCGGCATAAGTTTCCCCTACGCCAGATTGCGCTGGGCCGCTAGAGGAATTAGAGTGCGCTCTAAGGGGATCATCACATATGGGCCAGATTGACTATATAAAGCCGCCGGATTCGCGCGGGCCGCTGCGCCGTATTGACGGAATAGATGAAAACCACGCGCTTTATGGAAATTACCTTGGCCTGCAATATGTGTTCGCGCAGGCGCTTGATCCAGATGTTTTAAAGGCAGCAGCAGGGGAACTTCTCCGGCGTTATCCAGCATTGGCGGGGCGTTATGATCAGAAAAATGCCTGCGTTATTGCGGATGATAAAGGCGTGCCATTTCATCTTGTTCGCGGGGTATCTGGCGCGGCGCAAGATTACGCTGGCCTTGGCGCAGAGATTGGAAACCGTTTTCATTTCGTTGATGAACCGCCGCGCCGCGCGGTGATGAGCGGTAAGGCGGTACTAAGCTCTATTAAGCTGACACTGTTTGAGGGGGGAGGCTGTATTCTTGGCCTCGCGGTGAACCATATGCTGTTGGATGCGGCGGGGTTTCATTTACTGGCGCGGGAGTTTGGCGAAATTTATTCAGCCATGGCGGCGAGACAAGTTTTGCCAGAAACGAAATTGATCTTTGATCTGAACACCTTTCAGTTCGGTACGCAGCGTAATCAGACGGAGGTAAAAGCAGCGCTTGCAGAACCTAACTTTGACCTGCCTGTAAAAGTGAAAGGCGGCATGGGGCGTGCCATTCGCGCGCTTATTGCCTTTGCGATGGAACGTCCTGCGCGCCAAAAACGTGCCTGTTTTTACTTCACCGCAGAGCAAGTGGCGAGCTTAAAACAGAGCTTACAGCGCGAATCGGGTGAACCGTGGATCAGCACGAATGTCGCCCTCGGCGCGCATATGCTCTCTGTTATGAGCAGGCTTCAATATGATGGCGCGCCCAAAACGCATATTCAAATTGGGCAACTCCTTGATCTACGCGGACGGTATTTTAACACGGATGATCCGCGCCAAGGGCATTACGTCGGCAATGCGATTTATATCTTTACGGATAAAACTGTGTTCGAGAACGGCATACAGAATACACCGCGCGGCGAAATTGCGCGTTTCCTGAAAGCGTCTTTGGCGCGCCTCAATGGTGATTTCTTAAAAGGTCGTCTCGATTTGACGGCGGATTGTTTGCGTATCGGCCGAAGCTATCCGGGACTTGATATGAAAGACCCGATGATGTCGCTTAATAACCAAAGTAAAATGCCCGTCTATGATTTGGCCTTTGGCGAAGCGAAATTACTGCGAGTGATCCCCCAAGATGTTGGCGATCACATCATGTTTTTCCCTGCGCGCGACGGCGGGGTAGAGGTCTATGTGCGCGATCTGATTAAGCCCAAACGCCTCGCCGATCTTGCCGCGCCAGACTGGCAGGCCCGTATTTTCGATTTATAGGTGTCGCATATTGTACCACAAATCCTTCGAGTCCCGATGCTGGCGCATCGCCTCAGGATGAGGGCTAATGTATAGTCTACTCCTCATCCTGAGGAGGCGCGTAACGCCGTCTCGAAGGACGGCGTTATCGAAGACAACTGGTCACGTCATAATATATTATGCTACGTTCCTCCCATGCCCATACATTGTCTCAATGCTTTCACCTCTTGTTCTGACCCCGCGCGGGAGGATGAATTTAACCGCTGGTATTCCCACACGCATTTGCCTGACCTTGCGGCGGCGAAAGGGTTTTTGCGGGCGCGGCGATTTGTGAACAAGGGCGCAGGCGCGGGGCAAGCGCGCTATTGGGCGCAATATGAATTTGAGACGGATGATCCCGCCGCGAGCGTCGCGTCATTCCTCGGCTGCGCACTCACAGCCTATGAAACGGGGCGGCATATTGATTGTATCGAGAGTCATCCACCGGCAGGAGGCGCGATGTGGGAGCTGATCGAGCCGAACGCGCTCACGCCGCTAGATGAGGCGAAAATGGACTACCCTAAAACGCCTCCGAAAGAAATTGGTGACGCGATTGCGGCGATGCAGGCGCGGTTTGATGGATCCTGACGTTCCTAACGTTGCGTCATAATCAAGATGTTCAAAGGTGGTCTACCTTGCGTTACTTGAGCTTGTTGTAATCGCAATAAATCTCAATTTAAGCGGCCATGCATATTGAACTGATCTCACTCAGTTATGCCTATATGATCGAGTGTTTCTACGGTCGCTGTGCCGGTCGGCATTAAGTCAAACAGCTTTTGGTATAATAAGAGCGCGTCTGATAATTTTTTTTCAGAAACGTTTTCGGTATCTGTTGAGAGAATAGAGGCCTGCATCAATTTTTGAATTATAATGCCTCTAACAATTTCAAAATCTTCGAGATTGCAGACTTCAACGATATCTATCTCTTGCTCTTCTTTAATTAAAAGTTTTTTGCTGACGGTTTCAATAACACTCGGGACAGTTATTTTTTTGATCGTTTCGGTTGTTTGCACTGCGCGGCGGGTGGCATCACGTCGTACTGCTGGTACTATTTTTCCTGTCCCTTCTTTTACGACAATTTTTCTTTCATATTGTTTTGTGATGGCCTTAACGTTTGTTTTTTCCAAACGCGCCGGTTCAATCAGTTTTTGATAAAGATAAGAAATTAGCTCATCTGAATCGTCGGCTTTCACTTTTTTACTTATTGTTTGGAAAACAGGAGGGATGAGTTTTGTTTCAATAAATGACGGCTGAATGGCAGACTCCGCCATCACGACTTCCAGAACCGCACCTTCACGGTGTTCAGGTACAATTGTGATAGTTTGCGAAATATTTTCAAATGTATTGCGGGTTATTCGGTAACTTTCATGTGAATGTTGCACTTCAACTTCAGCGCTTAAAGTCTCATGTTCAGCAGGAAGGATGTAAGTCTCGTTACATAATATATCTTCTTCTTCTACAGCTGTAGATTGAGTTTGTTCTTTTACGGGCACATTATTTTCACGTCCGTTGCCGCATGAGGTTAAGGCTGTAAGTGAAAATATAAAAGATAATTCAAAAAACTTGTTCATGATTTACCTTACACGACCGTGAGGTAGCCTCCAGCGAATTTTACTGTCTTGGCACACTCTCTGCATATAAAGTAGATCTTATATAACGTATTCTTTATATCGTATTGACGAAAAGACCCGCACAGCCTAAAGGGCTGGCAAATCTGCTCTTTATGGGCAGCTCTATTTTAAACGAAGGACGCATCATGAGCGCGAATGATTATGTAGTAAAAGATATCAGCTTGGCCGAGTTTGGCCGTAAAGAGCTTGATATTGCGGAAACAGAAATGCCGGGTCTTATGTCTCTGCGTGAGGAATTTGGCGCTAGCCAGCCGCTTAAAGGCGCGCGCGTTGTCGGATCGCTTCACATGACAATCCAAACGGCGGTTTTGATTGAAACGCTGACGGCTCTGGGCGCGGATGTGCGTTGGGCGTCTTGTAACATCTTCTCCACCCAAGACCATGCGGCGGCGGCGATTGCGGCGGCGGGCGTGCCTGTCTTTGCGGTGAAGGGTCAGACGCTCGAAGAGCATTGGGATTACCTCGACAAATCATTCTTGTTTGACGAAGGCCCAAACATCATTTTGGATGATGGCGGCGACGCAACACTTTATATCCTTCTCGGCGCGCGCGTTGAGAACGGAGAGCCGGGCCTCATCGAAGGCGAGCCAGGCTCCGAAGAAGAAGCGGCGATCTTTGCGCAGATCAAATCTCGCATGGCCGCCAGCCCAGGTTGGTTCACAAAAATGCGTGAGCAGATCGTTGGCGTATCCGAAGAAACAACAACGGGTGTTCACCGCCTTTATGAACTCATGGAAAGCGGTCAATTACCGTTCCCTGCGATCAATGTGAACGATAGCGTTACTAAGTCGAAGTTCGATAATAAATATGGCTGTAAGGAATCACTCGTGGACGGCATCCGCCGCGCGACGGACACAATGATGGCGGGTAAAACGGCTGTTGTTTTGGGTTACGGCGATGTGGGCAAAGGCTCTGCGGCGTCACTTCGCGGCGCGGGCGCACGTGTTAAGGTCACAGAAGTTGACCCGATCTGCGCGCTACAGGCGGCGATGGACGGCTTTGAGGTCACAACACTCGAAGACACAGTTGCGGACGCGGATATTTTCGTGACGACGACAGGTAATAAAGACGTGATCCGCCTCGAGCACATGCGCGAGATGAAGGACATGGCGATTGTTGGTAACATCGGTCACTTTGATAATGAAATCCAAGTCGCCGCGCTTAGCAATATGGAATGGACGAATATCAAAGACCAAGTTGATATGATTACATTCCCTGCGGGCAACCGTATGATCTTGCTCTCGCAAGGTCGTCTGTTGAACCTCGGCAACGCGACAGGTCACCCGTCATTCGTGATGTCAGCGTCATTTACAAACCAAGTGCTCGCGCAAATCGAGCTTTGGGAAGACGCCCACGCCAAAACGAAAAAGTACGAAAACAAAGTCTATATGCTCCCGAAGCATCTCGACGAAAAAGTGGCGCGTTTGCACCTTGAGAAAATCGGCGTGAAGCTGACAGAAATGACCAAAGAGCAAGCGGATTATATCGGCGTCGCTCAAGACGGCCCATATAAGCCTGAGCATTACCGCTACTAGGCGCTGCCTAAATAAATTTCGTAAGAGCGCGGTGGTCGCGCTCTTACGCCTTAACCAAGCCTCCAAAAATAATAATAAAAAGCGTAGAGCCTTAAAACCCAGAGGAGCGAGCTATGAGCCGCCAATCTTACGAATTTACTTCTGAATCTGTGTCCGAAGGACATCCCGATAAAGTTTCCGACCGTATCTCTGATGAGATCGTCGACCTTTTTTTCCGCGAATCCATTGCTGACGGCATGTCGCCTTGGGACGTTCGCGTCGCCGCTGAAACACTAACGACAACCAACACAGTCGTCATCGCAGGCGAAACGCGCGGCACGGATAAGATCACACATGACATGATCGAAGAACGCGCGCGCCATGCCATCAAAGACATTGGCTATGAGCAAGACGGCTTTCATTGGAAAAACGCTGACGTGAAAATCCTTCTCCACAGCCAGTCTGCCGATATCGCGCAGGGCGTAGATAGCGGCGTTGGCCTACATGCCGAAGAAGGCGCGGGCGACCAAGGTATCATGTTCGGTTACGCCTGTTCCGACACGGACGTGCTCATGCCGGCCCCCGTGCATTACAGTCACAAAATCCTAGAACGCCTCGCGCACGCCCGTAAAAACGAAGGCATCACGCAGCTCGGCCCTGATAGTAAATCACAGGTGACGATGCGCTATGAAGACGGCAAACCCGTCGAAGCCACGGCCATCGTTCTCTCCACACAGCATCTCGACGCGAGCATGGATTCGGCGGACGTATCGGCGCTCGTGAAGCCTTATATTTTCGAGGTCATGCCCGACGGATGGATCACGGATAACACACAGTGGCACATCAACCCGACGGGTAAATTCGTCATCGGCGGCCCTGATGGGGATGCAGGTTTGACGGGCCGTAAGATCATTGTGGATACTTACGGCGGCATGGCGCCTCATGGCGGCGGCGCGTTTTCGGGGAAAGATCCGACGAAGGTTGACCGTTCTGCCGCTTACGCCACGCGTTACTTGGCGAAGAATATCGTCGCTGCTGGCCTCGCGCCTTGGGTCGATATCCAAGTCTCATACGCCATTGGTGTCGCGCAGCCGACCTCGATCTATGTGAACGTCAAAGACGGCAATCCGATCTCTGGCGACGCGATTGAAAAAGCGATCCGTAAATCTATGGATTTGACCCCGCACGGCATCCGCAAGCATTTGAACCTGAACCAAGCAATCTACGCGCGCACAGCCGCCTACGGTCACTTCGGCCGCACCCCCGACAGCGACGGTGGTTTCTCTTGGGAACGTACGGACTTAGTCGACGAGCTGAAAGCTGCGATTAAGTAAGAGCTTCACAGCGCAAAATTTAAGGCCATCACCCTTCGCGGTGGTGGCTTTTTTTATTGCGCGAATATCATTTTCAAATGTTTCAATCCTTTTCTTGATTGGATTTTATCCATTCATCAGATCGTAAAATTTGCTTACGGTCACGCCAAGATTGCCGCATTAATGCGAAGCCAGATAATTCAGGGTTCAATTTCCGAGTTTTAGTAATTCGCTTTCTGGATGCATCAAATGCTAACCAGATAAAATACCCCAGTAGGATAATAAGAAAGCAGTCGGTGATCCATTCAGGAATTTGATCAAACCATTTATGTAATTGACCTGTAAATATGCCCCAAATAAAAATACCTAAAAAAGCCAAAGATATTATTCCGCGACCGATTTTAGTGAAAATTAAAAGAGCTACGGCAATTAGTGCCAAGCCGACCCAGAATACTATTTGGAGATTTTCTGGTGGGTGCCAGTTTCCACTTATCATTAAAATCAGCGTTACAGTTACACCAACTGCTAAACAAATTTCAAATAAGCTTCTATCATTCATAAAATTATAACTTGTTATTTAAGCGTAAAGTTATCAGGTGAACTTTGTTTTTCATAGGGTTGAATTATCTAGTTATTTCATAAGGTTGAAATTAATCTCAATTTTTGCAAAATAATAAAGCAAGAAACAGACAGGATTCGAACCTGCGCTCGGCATTTCTGCGAGTTACGCTCCCACTTAAGGGCGGCGTGCACCTTCGGCCACTCAGTCACCGCTTCTCAGGGGCCAATTAACAGTTAAGTTGGTTTTTGCTCAAGCGTAAAATGTAAAGCCACCACAGCTTGCACTGTGATGGCTTTTATCTTGGATGCGTCAAAGACTGCCTACTCGACCAATGTCACCATGCGTTCGCGTGATTTGCGTACCTTGGCCATATTCAGCAGCCAGTCGCCCGTGGGATCACGATAGCCAAGCGGCAGGAGAACAACAGACCGCAGGCCGCGTTCTTTTAGGCCGAGGATTTCGTCAACGGATGCAGGATCGAAACCTTCCATTGGCGTGCTGTCGACTTCTTGTTCGGCGGCGGCGACCATAGCGATGCCCAGAGCGATATAGGCTTGGCGCGCGGCGTGTGCGTAATTCACTTTGGCTTCGCGGGGCACATAGCCTGCTTTCAGATTGCCGTAATATTCACGGATCAACGGCAGGTCGCCCCGAAGTTTTACATTCAAATCTGCGACTTCGTCGATACGCGCCTCCGTGTAAGTGTCCCAAGCGGCAAAGACCAAAAGGTGCGAGCCATCTGTGATCGGGGATTGATCGCGCGCGGCTTTGCAGATTTTGGCCTTTGCTTCAGGGTTTGTGACGACCAGCAACTCGAAGGGCTGCGTGCCGCTGGAGGTCGGCGACATTAAGATCGCATCAATAATCGCATCGACTTTCTCTTGCGGGACGGGCTTGGCGGGGTCCATTTTCTTTGTGGCGTAGCGCCATGACAGTTGTTCGCTCAGAGATTTATGAGACATGTTGTGATCCTATTGTTTGGTGTTGAAATTCACAGTATACATTTGTTACCAGTATATATTGGGAACCATATATTTGCGCAAGAGGGCACATCTCTGCGCCTCGGTTACACAAAGGGAACTAACGATGTCCACGTCCGAAAAATACCCCGATTGCGGCCGTATCAATGAAGTTTTAAAACGCGTCGGCGACCGCTGGAGCGTGCTGGTGATTATCTCGCTGTCGGAATATGGAACGCTGCGGTTTAACGAGCTGAAACGTAATCTCGGCATTTCACAACGTATGCTAAGCCGCACCCTACGGGAACTCGAACGCGACGGCCTCGTCAACCGTACCTATTACCCGACCATCCCGCCCAAGGTGGAATACACGCTAACGCCGATGGGCGAGTCGTTTCGCGAACCCGTCAACGCACTCGGGCACTGGGCGCTCGCGAATTTGGCGAATATTGATGCGGCGCGTGAAAATTATGACGCGGCGGTGGATGGTGACGTTGTGGCTAAGACGGCTGTTCAAATTTGACTTAAGTTAATTCTCGCTATCTTCACTGACGGGTGTGTTCACACCTGAACGGCGAGAAATGATACGGCCTGTGTCGTCGAATATATCTTCGGCGTAATAGGAGCCGTGTTCGCTTTGCCAAACTACGGATTTCACTGATAACCATCTGTCATCAATGTGTGGTAGGCGATATTCCTGTGTGGCTTGATAGCGACCTTCGGCGTCGGGGCCGACACAGGAGGTGTATTTTACGCCGGGTTCGTCCGAAAGCTTGCCGTCTTTAAAGTCAATAAGCGTGGTGCCGACAAGCTTTGAGTAAGACAGCTCTCCGCCATACTCTTCGCCCATATCGCCGCCGTAAGATTTATATGACCACATATCGGGTCCCGCAGAGGCGTGCACGGAGGTCGTTTCAAAGGTTCTAAACTTCCCGTTCCCGCGCGCGATTGTCCCCATATAGGCCCATGTACCCTCGTCCAGTTTGAAAAAGTCTTGAAGACACGCCGCGATCTCAGCCTCGCTTTGTGCCGGTGCGCCGGGTGTCGTTGTGGCTGCGTTTTGACAAGCACTTGTCATAAGGAGTGCAGTGAGGCTGATTGCGAGTTTGTTGGTCATGGGAGTTTCCTTTAGGGTGTTGAGATTACATATACGACAATTGTCGTATATGTAAAGTAAAGGCGTTACTGCTTCATCAAAAGATCAATCAGCTCCGCAACTTTCGTCTCACGTTCTTTAATGTCATCGCTGGCCATTGCATTTGCGACGCAGTGGTCAGCGTGATCTTTTAAAAGCTCGCCTTCAACTTTTTTTAAGGCGGCGGTAACGGCTTTGATCTGCACGAGCAGGTCGACGCAGTATCGATCATCTTCGATCATTTTTTGAAGACCACGAACTTGACCTTCAATCCGCGAGAGGCGTTTGACGCAGTTTTTGCGGCGTTCAATACGGTGTGCTGGGGATGTATGTGATGTCATTGTAACGGTTTTGTTAGTTGCTTTTTCATAAAATTAATATACCCATGGGGGGTATGAAATGCAAACTATATATCACGACCAGCAGTATTGCGTCTCTTATGGCGTTTGCGGTTTTGGCCGAGGCGCGCCCTGTCTCCTATCAGGGTGGCTGGACGTTGATTGAGGAATCCGATTGGCAAACGACATCAGGCCTCGTGCATTACACGCTCGACCCGAAAATCTCGCTGGGCGCGCGGGTGGAACTGGATCATGAAAATGACACGGCCTTTTACGGCGGGCAGGCGACTTACCTTGTCAAACGTTGGTTCGGCAAAGATCACCAAGCTAATTTGTACGCCTTTACGGGCGCTGGCATTATCGAGGAAACTGGCAGCGGACAAAACGGATCCGACGAAGCGGCATTTATTGGCGCGATGGCGGATTGGGAAACGCGGCGCTGGTTTGTCTCTTATGGTATTCGTGGTTTCGATGGTGGCGATATCGACAAAAGTTTTATGCAAATGGGCCGCGTCGGTGTTGCGCCCTATGTGGCGAATACGAACGCGCTTCATACGTGGTTAATGCTGCAAGTGCATCATAGGCCCGATAACGCAGAGCCACTTTCGGTGACGCCATTGGTGCGCTTTTTTAAAGGTGCTGCGCTGGTCGAGGCGGGCTATAATATTAACACAGAGAGCCCTCTGCTCAATTTTACCTACAGATTTTAAGGGCCAAACGACTTTAAGGAATGACTATGAAATATTTTATCACATTTATATTCGCAGCGGCTTTTACTATCACCGCTTTCGCCGAAGACGTAACTCCTGCAATGCTTGCAAATCGTCCTGAACTCACGAAAGCCGTGGCCGCAGGCGGCGAGCCGATAGCCGTCGATGTTCTGGGCGCGGTCTGTGATTTCTGCGCGATGGCGATGAAGAAGACGATGGGCAAGCATGACGCCGTCGCCGTCGCCTATGTTGATCTGGATACGAAAGTTTTAAGTGTCGTAACAAAACCCGGCGCAGAGCTGGATGACGCGACGATCAAGAAGTTGATTAAGAAGGCGGGCTATAAAGTCGCCGCGATCAACCGCAGTCCCAAAACAGGCATTAAGTAATGTCGCTTTTCTGGCGAGAAACCGCTGCCCCGACATTGGCGCTTTTCGCGAGCACTTCGACGCTGCTCTGCTGCGCGCTGCCCGCGTTTCTCGTGACCATAGGCGCAGGGGCCGTCATGGCGGGGATCGCTACCGAAGTGCCGGGTTATATGTGGCTGACGGAACGCAAAGTCGGATTGTTCATCGTGGCTGGCATACTGCTCACGTTTGCAATCATCAGCAAATATATAGCTCGCAACGCGCCCTGCCCAATCGACCCGAAACAAGCCAAAGCCTGTATGCGGATGCGTAAAATGGGGACTGTGATCCTATCCGTGGCTGTGGTGTTCTACTTGATAGGCGGGTTCTTCGCCTTCTTCGCGGCGAGTTTGTTGTTTTAAAACCTACAGCAAATTTCTACTGAAAATTATCTAATTCTACGTTGTAGTACATATTGACTTGTGAGTGCGTTTACCATATATGCACTACAATGTAGTTTGGGGTAAGTATGTTAGGTCATTTTGAATATCAAGTTTTGAAAGCGGTGCAGGGCGTGCAAGGTAAAGCCTATGGCGTACCCATCCGCGCATTTATCGAAGCCAACTTTAATCGCACGGTGAGCTTTGGCGCGCTTTATACTGTGCTGGGGCGGTTGTCTGACAAAGGCTTTGTGAAATCAGAAATTTTACCCGCAACCGCAGAACGAGGCGGGCGGCGGAAGAAAGCTTATGTTCTTTCTGGAACAGGGCAGGCAGCGATCAGAGAGAAAGAAAGTACAATGCGAATTGGTATGGAGCTTGGAGGGGCTTATGCGTAGCTTTTTAGGTGAAGACGATTTTTGTGACGAAGAAAGCGATTATATATTGTCATCATTTGAGCGATTAGCATATAAATCATTATATAAAATGACCACTTTCGTAAATTTATCTGTCGAGCAGATGGATTCTCGTAGGAAAGCTAATAATGAATTGTTCGATGGTTTAACTGACGAGCTTAAATCAGACATAAAATTATTTATATTCACATTAATAAGTAAGAAAAGCCAACAACCCAAAAATAATCACCCCCGAGTAGCAATGAAACTTGCATGGTTTTTACTACCAAGGAAAGAACGAGATTTTATTATTGGAGATCTTGAAGAAGAATATCTCGTAACTCTTGAAAAATTGGATAATCCTTTTTGGGCAAAAGCTTGGTATTGGAAAGAGTTGTGCTTTACCCTTTGGGGGTGTCTCTATGGTTCAATACAAAAAGCCATTATTGGTGTCGTTCGCGACATGATAGGATAACCATTATTCTTCAACAATCCTTCGAGTCCCGATGCTGCGCATCGCCTCAGGATGAGGGGTAGTAAAAGGTTAGCCTCATCCTGAGGAGGCGCGCTAGCGCCGTCTCGAAGGGTTAGGGCGAATGGAGTGGCAAGTTTTAATCCCAATCAGTATTTAGTGTCTCTTCTTTTGACTTCGAAGCATTCGTTTGCGGGAAGTGCTTTTCCATCCCTTGCAGCGTGTTGGCCATGTCTTCCATACTATCTAGCATGCCGCCCATGACGTCTTCATCGGCAATCGTGCCAAGGAGTGTGGCAAAGGCTTTGTTGAAATCGGGCATGCCGTCAGCATTGGTTTCAAACGCGCCGGAATCTTCCATGTGCTTAGCGAAAGCGTCGCCCGACTTTTTCATCTCTTCCAAAAGTTGCGGGTCTTTCATCACGCCCATCATATCGCCAATAATGCCGTTCATATCGGGCATTTGGTTTATGATGTCGTCAATCTCGGCCTGAGAGGGGAGCGCAGGGCGTTTAAACGGCTTGGCGGCCTCCTCGGGGGCTTTGGGGTTGTCAGCAAAGGCGGGCGCGGCAGTTAGCAAAAGAGCTGCGGCGGCGAAAGTGCGGTAGATCATAAAGTCCTCTTAATTGCGGCATATATGTCCTGCGCGGCGATCTCCCATTTGGGCGCATGACAAAGCGTGGATTTTCGACTAGCACGGGCAATATGAACACAAACCGAACACAAAAACGCATATGCATAGGCGCGATTTCAGGGGCCTTTGGGGTGAAGGGAGAGGTGAAAGTGAAATCTTTCACGGAGGATCCGGCCGCATGTCTGTCTTATGGGCCGTTGATGAATGAGAGCGGGCAGGTGATTTTAACACCGGAAAGCTCCCGCGCTGTAAAAGACGGCTTTGCTGTGCGTGCGGCCGAGGTGAAAACGCGTGAGCAGGCGGAAGCCCTAAAAAGTACCAAGCTTTATGTGGCGCGCGAGAACTTGCCGGAACCAGACGAGGATGAGTTTTACTACACAGACCTCGAAGGGCTTCAGGTGAAGACTGCGGACGGAAAATTAGCAGGGCACATTCTGGGCGTACATGAATTTGGCGCAGGCGATATGCTAGAGATCAAACCCAAAGAAGGCGCGAGTTTCTTCCATCCTTTTACCAAAGCAGCTACGCCCAAAGTCGACATCAAAGCAGGCCGCGTGATTATCGACCTAAAGGCCGTGGAAGCGGATGTGGTTAAATCGAATGAGACAGCATCAGATGAGTTTGAATTTGATGGAGCTGAATCTGATCAGGATTAGGGCCATTTCACTTCGGGCGGCATGGACGAGAGGATTGTCTTTATGTTGCCGCCTGTTTTTAATCCAAACATCGTTCCGCGATCATAGAGCAGGTTGAACTCCACATAGCGGCCGCGTTGGATGAGCTGTTCTTCGCGGTCGGCCTCTGTCCACGGCTGGGTCATGCGGCGGCGGGCGATGGCGGAATAGACGTCAAGGAAACCGCGCCCGACATCTTGGGTGAAGGCAAAGTCTGCGCCCCAATCGCCGCTATTGTGACGGTCGTAAAATATGCCGCCCGTGCCGCGCGGTTCATCGCGGTGCGCGAGGTGAAAATATTCATCGCACCAGTCTTTATAACGCGGGTAATCGGCAACCGTGTGGCGCTCGCAGGTGTCTTTTAGGGCGGCGTGGAAATCTTTCGCGTCTTGGCTGTCTTGCGTTCTGTCTTTGGCTTGGGTGGGCGTGAGGTCCGCTCCGCCGCCAAACCAATCCTGCGTTGTCACAATATAGCGCGTGTTCATATGCACGCAGGGAATGTGTGGATTTCGCATATGGGCAATGAGGCTAACGCCTGCTGCCCAAAAACGTGGATCTTTGTCCGCGCCCGGTTGGCGGGCTTGCATTTCGGGGGTGAATTCACCTTTGACGGTAGAGATATGCACGCCGCATTTTTCAAACACGCGCCCGCGCAGCATACCGCCCGTGCCGCCGCCTCCGTTCTCGACTTTGCGCTGCCAATCTTCAAATTCAAATGTACCAGACTCGCCAGGGTAGAGATCATCAGGAGCGTCGCGTTCTATGGCTTCGAACTCGGCGCAGATCGTATCCCGCAAGGTTTTAAACCAAGCGGCGGCAGTTTCTTTTTTCTCAGTGAATATATCAGTCATGGTTTTATCTACGGTAGCTCGCCTGTTTGGCGCAAGGCTTCATAAAGGGCGATGGCGACACTGACGGAGAGATTAAAAGACCGCGCACCCTCCGCGATGGGTATAATGATGCGCTCATCCATAGCGGCGTGAACCTCGTCGGGGACGCCCGCGCTCTCGCGGCCGAAGATCAAGCGATCGTCAGGGCGGAAGGCGAAATCGGTGAGGGGAGTCGCGCCTTTGGTGGTTAATAGGATTTTTCGTCCTGTCTGCGGGCCCGATTCGTCGCTAGCGTTGAAGTTATCCCAGCTTTTATACCGCCCAAGCGTCTCTGGCGCGCCGTAATCCATAGCTGTGCGCCGTAAACCCTTGGCCGTAATAGGGAAGCCGCAAGGCTCGATTACCGAGAGCGGCACACCAAAACAGGCGCAAGAGCGCATAATAGCGCCTAAATTTTGCGCGATATCGGGTTGGTAGAGAATAACGTCCATAAGCATGTATCTAATTGCTTTGTGGCTCTGCGGCTATACGTCCAGCGAAATTGCACGATATTGCGGCGTTCTGCCGCGACAAAGGGCTGGTCTTTTGCCCCTAGTTTAGGCTACACCACCCCACAACAAGACGGAAACTCTTTAAGGAAGGGACAGCCATGTCCGAAACCCTAGATAACAACACATCCGGCGAAGCTGTCGATGAAGGCAAGCGGGATTTTATCTATATTGCGACGGGCGCTGTTGCGGCCGCTGGCGCTGCCAATCTCGTTTGGCCGTTCGTGTCTCAAATGGGCATGGCGGGCGATACTTTGGCCGCAGGTTCGATTGAAATCGATCTCACCAAGGTTGCCGAAGGCGCGCAGCTTAAAACACTTTGGCGCGGTAAGCCGGTATTTGTGCGTCACCGTACGGCAAAAGAAATCAAAGCGGCTGTGGAAACAGATGTTGCAGATTGCCCAGATCCCGCGACAGATGATTCTCGCCTTGTCGCGAAACCAGATGGATCGCTTGACGCGAAGTATCTCGTGATGATCGGTGTGTGTACGCACTTTGGGTGTGTACCTGTTGGCGAAGCGGGTGATTTTGATGGCTGGTATTGCCCATGTCACGGTTCACATTACGATACGGCTGGCCGTATTCGTAAGGGGCCAGCTCCTAAGAATATGGAAATACCGCCTTACGAGTATATTTCCGACACAGTTATTAAGGTAGGCTAAGATGAGCGGACATCCTTCAACATACGAACCTAAATATGCCGCCACAAAGTGGATGGATCAGCGTTTGCCGATCATCCGCATGGGCGCAGATTTCATGTCATACCCAAGTCCACGTAATTTGAATTACTGGTGGGCCTTTGGCGCGATCTTATCGCTTTGCCTCATGTCGCAAATTATCACTGGTATTATCTTGGCCATGCACTATGTGCCGCATGTCGACCTTGCTTTTGATAGTGTGCAGCGCATTAAACGCGACGTACCATTTGGTTGGCTGTTACAGCCAATGCACGCTGTGGGCGCGTCCATGTTCTTCTTGGCCGTTTACATTCATATGTTCCGTGGTCTTTATTATGGTTCATACAAAGCTCCGCGCGAAATGGTGTGGATTATCGGTTGTACGATTTACCTCATCATGATGGCGACAGGCTTTTTGGGCTACACACTTCCATGGGGACAGATGTCTTTCTGGGGTGCGACGGTGATTACGGGCTTCTTTGGCGCGGTACCAGTTGTAGGTGAAAGCCTTCAGCAGTGGCTGCTCGGGGGTTATGCCGTTGATAATCCGACGCTAAATCGCTTCTTTACGCTGCATTACCTTTTGCCTTTCATTATTGCGGCACTCGTTGGCCTCCACGTTTGGGGTTTCCACCATGCGGGCCAAAATAACCCAATTGGTATCAGCACAAAAACAAAAGAAGATACGTTGTCTTTCCACCCATATTACACGGTGAAAGACGCCTTTGCGGTCTGTATTTTCCTTCTGATCTTTGCTTTCTTCATGTTCTACCAGCCTGATGCACTCGGCCACGCCGATAACTACATTCGTGCTGACGCTATGAAGACACCGCCGCATATTGTGCCAGAGTGGTATTTCTTACCGTTCTACGCGATCTTGCGCGCTGTGCCGGATAAGCTTGCAGGGATCTTGCTCATGGGCGGCGCGATTGCTGTGCTATTCGTCTTGCCATGGCTTGATACGTCCAAAGTGCGCTCTATGCGTTTCCGCCCGGTGGCACGTTGGTTCTTCTTCATCTTTGTATTTTTCTGCTTCATCCTTGGTTGGTGCGGCGCGGAAACACCTGATGATATGGTGTTTACCGTCGGTGAGCGCATGATTGACGGCGAAATGAAGCCTGTTGGCATGAACTTCACGTGGCTCTCACGTATCGCGACATTCTATTATTTCGCTTACTTCGTTGTGATACTTCCTATCTTGGGCTTGGTTGAGAAACCAAAAGAACGTCCAACGTCCATCACCAAAGCCGTTCTCGGCGAACACTCATCCTAGGAGCGAAGACAATGGCATTTAAAACCATGAAAACGATCCTCCTAAGCGCAGCAACCCTTACGGGCCTTGGCGCGACGGGCGTTGCAGTTGCAGCCGGTGGCGGTGACAGTAATTACGAGATGGAGCACAAGCATTGGCATTTCCAAGGCATGCGCGGTTCCTATGACCGTGCGGCGGCTCAGCGTGGATACCAAGTGTACCGGGAAGTCTGTTCATCTTGTCACGCACTAGAGCATTTGGCGTTTCGTCACCTAGGTGACAAAGGCGCGCCGTTCTATGATGAAAATTATCCAAATCCAAATGATAACCCATATGTCAAAGCGTTCGCTGCGGATTGGGAAATCCCATCAATCGATAGTGAAACAGGCGACGAAATTACAAAACCGGGTGTTCCTGCGGATAACTTCCCAGCGATCTTTCCGAACGATGCAGCCGCTCGCGCCAGCAATGGCGGAGCGCTCCCGCCGGATCTATCTTTGATTGTTGCGGCGCGTAACGGCGGTGCAGATTATCTTTATAACATCTTGGTCGCTTATAGCGAACCTATGCCTAAAGGCATGACAATGACGGCTGGCCTTCACTATAATCCGGTGATGGATGGCGGCGCGATTGCTATGGCTGCGCCTTTATCTGATGGCCAAGTGGATTACGCGCCTGTTACGCTCAATGATCACGGCGAGATGAAAACAATCCCAGCCCCAGAAGCTACGGTTGAGCAAATGGCAGCTGACGTTACAGAGTTTCTTGCGTGGTCATCTGATCCGAAGATGGAACAGAGAAAAAGCGCAGGTTTTGCGACAATGCTTTATCTGCTTATTCTCTCTGGCCTAATGTGGGTTTCTTATCAGCGCGTTTGGAAAAACGTTAAGCACTAAGCTTTCTCGAACACGAAAATTTGAGGCCGTCTGTGACACACAGGCGGCCTTTTTTATTGCCTCACTGTCAATTCTCGCTAGCTTAACC
>JBMYWT010000033.1:0-30446 GCA_049607665.1 Maricaulaceae bacterium | reverse complement strand
TTTAGTATAAGTTGGAAGTAACTTAATGCCTGACCTTTTCACTTAAGTATCCCCCAAACCCACCTACTCATCAGTGGTTTTTTTTATGCCTGAAAGGTTTTTATGGCTGAAGCTTATGACCGCGTGGGCGGCGGCGGGGCCAAGGCTTTGAGCAAGATGATACGGATACGTTGCGCGAGAGGGGCTGCACTATAAAGATGATGTAGATGTCCATTAGCCATAAATAAATTCCCTAATGGCTCAAATTCATTGAATGCGAATAGGTTATCGTCTTAAAACAATGGAGTAGGCATATTAGGATAACCATGATGTTGAAAGTCACTCAATTATATTTCCCAATTTTGATTGGTTTTGTTTTCATATCTTCATGTACCGCACCGGCGCAAAAAAACACCAAAATGAACCCGGACGAATTCGAGTTAAGAGATATTTGCCCATGGGATTGTAATGATTCAATTGTGAATAAAAAATCTCCGGTGATTATTGAGGAGTTATGCTATATTAACATTAAGCAAGCCTATGACTCGATGGTTTTTACAGCTAGATTTGAATTAGATAAACCTGAATGTATTTATTATCTCAATAAGTACAATGAAATTTATCGTAAGGAAGCTAAGCCTAATTTTCCATGTGATTAAGTGAGTTTTTCGGTCAAGAAAATATGAAAGAGTGGCTAGGGGCAAGGTGTTTTCTACATCACTAAGGGGTAATAAAATACGACGATTTAGATGGAGACGGTGCGGCCAAATGCGAACCCTTTATGTGGTATTTTTATCGAGCCTTTTCATGATAGGGGCTTGCTCTGATTTGGGCAATGAGACAGCCTATACCTATCCTATTCAAGATTATGAAATTGACATGGCGGAAGGTTCATGGAGCATATCTCATAAATATCTTCAAACGAATGTAGTGGGTTTGCCGGATCATAGGCCCATGATCGAAGGTGTTGAAAATCAGATTTGTTTTACTATTCTTGAAACGGATTATATCATTAGAACAGGATTTAATGATATCACCCATGAGCAACCTTGGGGCGGAGATATGTTTTGGCGTAAGCCATCAGGAAGTCAGTTTTTATACTCCGTTGGCAGCGGTATTGCGATTCACATGCCAAAGCGGCCCCAAGAAAAATGGTCTTGGAATGGATGTGATTTCACACAGTTAAATCAATCAGGCGATGTTTATTCTATCCAAGCGCAATGCCCATATGGCCAGTTTAAATCTCAGTATAAATATTCAACGTCCAAAGGTCTGCTTTCATTTATAAGGTCTGCTTTCATTTATAGTGTTTAACCCTTTGCGCGGCAAAAATGGCGCTGAATACCATTATGAATTAATCGACCGAGACATCGGTTTCGGCGCACGGCCTTTTCCCGAACATTTGAAAGAATAATAAGACACCGAAGGCGCTCTCGATGAGGCTCTAATCTTTGCGTCGATGTATATGGATGACGAGCGCCATTCTGATGGGCGAAAAAATAAACCAGCCGTGAAATACCTAAAGGGCGTAGCGCGCGTGATTGAAGCTCACCGCATCCAATAGGGACTATCATTGTTAAAAAGTACGCCGTAATAAAGGGAATTTATGCGAATAAATTCACATGACATTGCTATTTTATTAATAGTGTTTTTTCTGTTATCTTGCACGCCTACAGTCGAGCCAGAAAGAGAGATTACATCCGTTCTGCCTGTCATTGATATGAGTAGTGCAATCGACCTCAATAACCATTCTATTCATACTTTTAAAACGTCTGTTGATGCAAATCCTGTAAACATTGAAAAACTGTTTATTCCGACCACTCAAGGGCATTTTCATATAAATGTTCATTTGAGATATTTGCAACCAGATAAATTGCCGAAGCATCTTGCGGCTACCCGTGATGGAAACATCAGCACATATATCAATAAAACCACTAAGAATATTTATGGTAGATTTGATGTATTGAATGAAGGGGGTGAAATTTTGGCGAGCGAAAGAATACCTTTTTCTGATACGGCAGGTTCGGAACTGGAAAACATAGTTTTGAGAGAACGTTATATTCAAAACAATCAAGCATTGATTTTACGTGTCGTCGATTTGCATACGACTATGGAAGACGCAGAATACGGAATTGAAATGACTTTTTCAGTGTACCGGAAAAAACGCCGTATGAATTGGTGATCAACTTTTTGTTAAAGTAACACTCCAAACCCACCCCCTCATCGGTGGGTTTTTTTATGCCTGAAAGGTTTTTATGGCTGAAGCTTATGACCGCCAGACGACGGCGGGGAATGATACGGATACTTTGCGCGAGATTTTGCGCTCGGATCATTTGCATCGCCGCACGGTTCAGGTCGGGCAAATCATCAGCTTTGATCCGATGTGCCAGAGCGCGCTTGTGCAACTCGGGATTCAGATGAATTTAAACGGGACGTTAGTCGATGTTGCGCCGATCCCTGATGTGCCTGTTGTCTTTCCCATGGCAGGGCAGAGGGGGCTTAGCTATCCGGTACGCCAAGGCGATCAGTGCCTTGTGGTCTTTGCAGACCGCGCCATCGGGCGCTGGCTGGATCGGGGCGGCACTGTTGACCCCGAAGATACGCGGATCAAACATCTAACCGACGCGATCTGTATTCCCGGCCTGTCGTCCTGTGCCAATCCGATTGAAGATTTCAACAACAACGCCGTGAAAATCACAGGCGGAGATGAGGCTTTCATGACGCTGGGTGAAGATAACATCCACATGGAAACACAAAATACGAATGCCGATTTCACCGAAGATAAAATCACGCTGACGACGGATAACGCCAAGATTGAAATAGGTGAAAACTGCCTCGCGTTTAAAGCGGGCGGGAACGAACTTCTTCAGGTTTTAATCGAATTTGCGAATGGCGTGACGCCGCCGCGTACGGATATTGCCGCAAAACTTATAGCTATGAAGTGTCCATAATATGAGCAACACACTTGGCCTTGATCCGGTCACATGGGATTTACACGCCGTCGAGGATGCCGAGGGTAATTGGAATTGGCCGGCGCTTTCGCCTTGTGCGGCGGTTGTGCAAAATATTCGCGCCACCTTGCAAACCTGCCGAGGGGAATGGTTTTTGGATACGGCACTTGGCCTCCCGATTGATGCGGCGCGCGGCGTGAACCTTAATCTTGATTTATACGAATCCGAAGTCAAAGCCGCCATCCTGTCTGTGGAGGGCGTAGGTCGCCTGACCTCATTTTCTCTCGAACGCGATACGGCTCTGCGCCGTATCTGCGTGAATTTCACCGGCTTTACGACCTGCGGCGAAGAATTTGGAGCGACTGTTTAGATGACATGTAATACGACTTATGGCCCCGGCCCAGCAGGGTTTATCCGAAAACCCTTCATCGCGATTTTAGACGATCTATGGGAAGCCGCACAGGCCAATGACACAAATTTAACGCGTGATGACCAATCTCCACAAGGGCAAATGATCGGCATTTTTGCTGATGCGATTGATGATCTCTGGCAGCATATGCAAGGCAATGCCGATAATTGTGATTTGTCCAAAGCGGAAGGCTGTCAGCTTGATAAACTCGCGCAGCTTAGGGGCTTTGCGCGCAACAGTTTCGAAACGGATACGGAATTTCGTACCCGCCTTTTAGGGCAGAGCACACTCGGCGCGGCGGGGAATACGGTTTTGAATAATCTGCTGACGGCGGTGTCTGGATTGGAGGGCGTGGACTGCGTTGATGTCAACGTCAATGAGACGGGGAACACCAGCACAGACGGCCTACCGCCCCATAGCTATGAGGTCGTGGTTCAAGGCGGGGATGACAGCGAAATTGCCGAAGTCATTTGGGCGCAACATCCGGTTGGCATTACGCTGTTCGGGAATGTCGATGTCGAAATTGATACGCAGCTAAATTGCCAAACCATTTCCTTTACGCGGCCCAGCCCCGTGCCGGTTTGCGCACAAATTCAGCTTAAAGCGATCTCTGATAGCTGCGGCTGTAGCGAGGGTGATGTTGAGAAAATCAAACAAGCCTTGGCCGAGCATTTCAATCAAGCGTGCCCGAAATGCCGTTACGGCGTCGGCGATGATGTGGCGCTTAATTCGCTCTATGAACCGCTTTATTCAAACTTTAGCGGCTTCATCGTGCACAGCCTTTTGCTTAGTGATGACGGCGTGAATTTTGCGGCGGAAAACATCGCAATTGGCCATGATGAATATGCCCAATTTAATTACAGCTGCAGTGAAATTGAATTCGTCTAAGGATTGCCCATGGCTTTGCAAGATACGTGCTGCCCGCCTTATCCGGATGATTGGGTGTGCGATAAACTCAGTCAATTACTGGCGCAATATAAACACAGTCCGAAGCTAAAAGGGTTCATCGAACTTGGCTTAAATCAACTGGATGAAATGCGCTGCCTTTTGGTTGCCGATTGCAATCGCTCTTTTGATTGCACCCAAGCGCAAGAGGCGGAACTGGACGCGATTGGCTTGATGGTCGGTTTTCCGCGCTGTCATTGTAACGCGATTTGTGATCCGTGTAAGCCGCTGGGCGTGGATGATTACTGCCTCGAAGATGATCTCTATTGCCACTTTATTCAGGCGCAAATTATCACCAATCAAGGCGGCTGTTCGGTGGCCCATATGGAAGAGGCGATCAAAGCCCTCTGGGGGAATGATGACGCCTCTGTGGTGCATTCAGGACATGGTTCCGTGGGTGTATGGCCGGGACGCGCGCTTAGCGATCTTGAGAAACGTCTCTATGGGCTGTACCGCAAAGTCCTGCCGCTCTGTTTGGGCGTGCATTTGGTTATCTATGATACGGCCGAGGACATTCCGTCGTGGTGTTGCGATAACACATGGTGCGAGGTCACGCCGACCTGTGTGCTCCAAGACTGTACGCGCCTAAACCCGCAAAACAACATAGGCCCGATTTGTCCTGACGATATGTTTTTTGAAGGTATAGCAGGCGTTGCCGATACGTTTAATATCAGCGGATTTGCCTTTAGTCAGCAGATCGAAGTTTATCCTGACTTTCCTGTTACGTTGTCGTTTAGCGATACTCCAAGTTGGATTGACATTACGGACAATGGCAATGTGGAGTTGACTGTGAACTTTACGCCTCCGGCCAATTTTGAGAATACTAGCTTTACCGTCACGGCTATGATCTGTTCAGATACGGATGCCGCCGCGATGTGCGAAATGAAGGTTCACATCATTCATCCGAATGATCCACCTGTGGCGCCTCCAGATGAAACCATTGGATGTGGAAATTCTGGCGGCGATGGTAGCGGCGGCGGAAACGTCACGGCGCTAACGGGTATCGCATTTACCTGTAACTCTGCGCCGGATCAGAATGACTGTACGGGTATATTTGGATTTGGCGGTGCGGATAATGTTGCGTGCGACGGACAGGTGACAGATATTGTCGGCACAGAAGTTTTATCCGGAAGCGGAGGAACGGTTTTGGATAGCTCTGTTTCTATTAACACGACAGGTGGTGCGTCCGTTTCGGCCTATGAGATTGCGGGCGTTATGCTGTCAGGGACAGGGCCATGGAGCGTAAATGCCGCTAGTCTTACTCAAGCCGAGTTCGATGCGATTTACGCCGAAATTCAGTTGTCTTCTTTTACCCTTAATGTGACATGCGCATAGGTTTCTAATGATAAATTACACAAGCCCGGCCTTTACGGATCCGGATGGCGACATGCTTACGTTATCGCAAACGAACCTTCCAAGCCCCCTTGCTTTCACAGATAATGGCGATGGCACGTATAGCGTGACAGGGACAGCACCTTCGGGTGGCCCGTGGAATGTTTATGTTACTGCCAATGACGGTAAGGGCGGCACTGCTACGCAGGTACTTACGATTGAGTGCGCTGACGTGCTTGATGAAACTGAAACATCAGTGACCTTAAATGGAGGCTGCGGCGTGCTAGACCCTAATGGTTTGGGACCGGGAGAGCCAACAACACATTGCGGTGTTGGAGGAAATAACCTTCCGCCTGCGACAGGGCAGATTTGTGGGATTAATATCACGCAATTCACGATTAGTGACGATACAGGGGATGTTATCCTGTGTCTTGATGGGGCCACAGGGGTCGACTTTGAGAGTATAGAAATTGGAAGTGTTACCCTGTTAGCTGCGAACGCTAGCTTTGCGAGTGGGTGTTACCAATGGGCAAATTTAACGCCGCCACTCTCTTCGCCAGATATCAATGGCTCATTCACACTCAACTTTATTTGTTAGGAACAATTTATGGCACTAGCTGCAAATGAAATTTGGGCCAATGGCAATCCGCCGCCCATCAGTATCGAAGATGCGTCAAACAAAGCTGGCGATGATGTCGGGCAGGGACTTCTCTGTAACGCGCCCGTGAATGTGGACGGTCTAAATTGGGCGCTACATAAATATAGCGCCTGTTTATACGGTGAGCTAAACTCGGTTTCAGATGCGGCAGGTCTGATTTATAATCCAGATAACCCGGTCAATATTTCCGATGCCGTCTGCGCCATAGCCGAGCAAAAAGCGACACAAATCGCAACGCAGCTAGCGACGCAAATCGCTACGGATATTGCCACGCAAATCGCCTGTCAGACTTTTAGTGATCGGGTGAGCGGCGGGCGTGTACCCTTACACGGTTTACAGCAAAATGCATTGTCCTTTACGGTTCCGCCAGATGGAATGTGGCTTGTAAATTGGGATTATAATGGCGGCGCAGCTACTCCCGTTGTGGATGGGAATAACCCGCAAAATATCTTCCTTGATGATACGCATAATGCCTCTTCAGGGGGCGATAGCGTCACAGTTGCAGGCGGCACAACAATTACGATTGAGCAAACGTCTAACGTTGGCGGTTATGTGACGTGGTTTGCTATGCGCATCGATTGCGCTAACGCAGCCGCCCCTGTAGCTGCGGCTGATTTCACCATAACAGATTGCGCGAATGATTTTCCTGTATCTATCACGGGATGGCCAGCCGATGTTACGCTCTCTGCCAATGGCACGGATGTGCCGCTTAATGTAAGTTTCACAGATGATGGCGGCGGCATGGGAACGTTGGCGTCTACAGGCGCTGTGCAAAATGGTACGCTGACGATCACGGGCACAGACCCCGTGGGCGCGACATCTACGCAAAACATTGGCCTTAATTGCGGCAGTGGTTCAGGCGGCGGAAGCACTAGTTTCTCTGCCCCCAATGATATGACGTTCAATAATTGCACGGGGGCTTTTCCTATCTCAATCACGGGCTGGCCAAGTACAGCAACCATATCTGCGAATGGCACGGATACAGCCCTTGGCTTCTCTTTTACGGATAATGGTAATGGGACGGGGTCGCTTAACTTTGCGGGTTCATTTAACAATGGAACGGTGATACTTACGGGGACGGACAATGGCTATTCAGATAGCCAAAACATTGTCATTGATTGTAGTCAGCCGCCCACATCATCAGGATGTACAGATCAAAACAATTTTACTGCTGATGCAATCAATCTCGACATCTCTGGTGGTTTTGCAGATCCGGATGGAGATGCTTTAACTTACACGGCGACTGGGTTGCCTTTTGGGCTTAGTCTTCACCCTGCGACGGGTATTATTACAGGCAATGGCTCTGAAGGTGTTTTCAATATCTTAGTCACAGCGGAGGATCCACATGGATTGTCCGCAAATTGCGGCTTTACATGGACATTTCAAAATAGTGCCCCCGTTGCGAATTGTTCAGATTTAACAAACGCATCAGGTAATGGTGCGTATGTTTCTATGTCGTCCTTTTTTACGGATGCAGACTTTGATGTATTAACATTTAGCACGAGTGGAATGCCGCCGGGGTTGGGATATGACTCTGCTGTGGCCGGAATTTCTGGCACCCCATCTGCGCCGGGTGTTTACAGCGTTATGATCACTGCGGATGACGGACAGGGGCATGTAGAAAACTGTACGTTTAATTGGACAATAACCTAAGTCGATTTTTAATATTTTACTATTTTTCCGCCCTTTAGAGGCGGTTTTTTTATGGAGCTTTTATGGCTAACTTCACGCCGCCCGGATGTGGTACCGATAAATTAAAACAGTGTTCAGACCTTGAAACCTGCGAACTGGAAAACCTTGGCAATGTAGATGCCGCAAATATTCAACAAGGGGATACGCTGTGTTATATAAATGGTGTTTGGACGAATACGCCTAAAATTGACTTAGATAACCAGCTTGCCTCGGATGTTCCGATTGCGGATGCAGGCGCGTTTTACGTGGGCTCTGATGTTGAAAGCGCCCTGCAAGAAATTGGCGTGGATTGCGACGTAAAACAAACCGCGATTGATGCGAATGCAAATGACATTACGACGTTGCAAAGCGCGGCTCATATTGATGATGATGTCGAAACGGTTGCGGGAACAGCGGTTGATAATACTGATCCACGTAATCCGGTTATTGATACACCTGACGCGGCAGAGATATCAGTTGCGGATATGAATAATTATTACACAAGCGCTGATGTTGAAGATGTTTTGCAAGAGCTAGGTGCAGATTGCACCGCCAAACAAGTTATGCTGAATACGCATGATGTAAATATCAACACGTTGTTAAATGATAGCCATGTCGACGACGATGTAGAAACTGTATCGGGCACTGCAGTTGATAACAGCGATGCACGTAACCCCGTGATTAATTATCCCGAAGCGATAAATATTTCCGTCACAGATATGGGCGGATATTACATAAGTTCGGATGTCGAGGATATTCTACAAGAAGTAGGATCCGATTGCGCGGCGAAACAAGTGGCGATTGATGCCAACGCGATGAATATCGCTAACTTGCAAGGCAGCTCGCATCCAGATGATGATGTCGAAACGGTGACGGGTAGCGCCGTTGATAATACGGACCCGCGTAATCCTGTTATTAATTATCAAACGGCAGCGGATACGCTCATCACAGATAGTGGTGATTATTATACGAGTTCTGATACGGAAGGTGCATTGCAAGAGATTGGGATGGACTGCGTAGCGAAGCAGGCTGCGATTACAAATATTACGAATGATATCGTGGCTCTTCAAGGTAGCTCTCACCCAGATGACGATGTCGAAACGGTAACGGGTAGCGCCGTTGATAATACGGACCCGCGCAATCCTGTTATTAATATGCCTGACGCCATTGATGTTTCTCTTGCGGATATGACAAATTATTATGCCAGTTCCGACCTTGAGGGCGCGCTCCAAGAAATTGGCGCAGACTGTGCCGCGAAAGAGGCGCGCTTAACCGCGCTCGAATCACAAACGGATAATGCGATAACATCGCTTGTTTTTAATGCTGCGACAGGTGAATTAACTGCGGTAGATTTAGATGGGAATAGTTTCACATCAGACCTATCCGCTGCGTTTGATAATATTAATGCGATTCCTGGTAGTTATAGTTTTACAGATAATATGCAGAGCCTCACGGTTCCACTTAGCAATGGCGCAAATGTTGTAATTGATGCCTCTGATATGGCTTCAGAGAATGAATTGAATAATGCTATTGCAGTGGCGATTTCAACGCTCGCTGCCGAAGATTATTTGTTGAAACCATCCTTGACTGGAACAGTTATCACATTCCCGCTCAATCAGGGGGCGTTTTACACGCTTGATCTCACAAGCCTGAATGAAAGTGTTACGGATAATGGCGATGGCACGTTTACCTTCGACGATGGAGAAGGCGGAACGCCGATCACATGGACAGGCGATACGGATGACCAAGCTATTACATCAAGCGATGGATCTGTGACAATAACCCCAACAACGCAATCCAACGGACAAGTGGACTATGATGTAACAAATCCAAACCCGTTGATTGATCCAGGATCTTCCCCATATCGTATGAGTGCTGAAGGCGGTTCTCAATCTTATGGGGCGAATACTACAGGCACGCACGGTTCAAGTGATGAATTGAAAATCGGTGCTGGCGCAGGTAATAATGCAACTGGGGAGGGGAACACATATGTCGGCAAAAATGCTGGCTCTGGCGTAACTGCTCATAGAGTTAGTTGTTTTGGTAGAGGTGCAGGTCTTGATGCTTCAGGACAGTTTGGAACATACATTGGAGAAAATGCAGGGTCTGGCTCCTCAGCAGGATTTCAGGTTGCAGTTGGCTTTTCTTCCTTGCGTGGAAGTACAGGTGCAAGTTCAGTAGGTGTAGGCGACTATGCATTGATTAACAATACAGGGGCAAGTGCTACAGGTGTGGGATACCGCGCTCTTAGGAATAACACAGGCTCTCAGGCGACAGGGCTGGGGCGAGACGCGGGAATTGATAATACATTTAATAATGTTGGTCTTTTTGGATCTGAAGCATTGGCGACACAAGACAATATGATTAAGTTAGGAAATCCAGTAACAAATCTTGTTGTCACAGATGGTGACTTGCTCGCTAACGGTATTCTCACTGCTTCCGACCCATTATTGAAAAAGAACTGGGTTCCTCAAAATCTTATTGAGGGAGCACTACGTTACGGCACGTTCGAGTATGATGAAGAAAAGGTAAAAATAACTGATGCATATGAAAGCACATATATAGTTCCAGCACTTTATGAACAGGTTGCGGATTTTGAAGAAATACAGGTTAAATCAGAAACGGTTAAGGGGCCAGTCATTGAAACGGTTGCGGTTCAAACAGGGGTTTCAGATGGTTCATTAATAACATCTGAATATACAAAAGTTATACAGCATCCCGCCACTTATCTTGTTCCTAAAAAGTCGCTTGGTAAAACACATTTTGGCGTCATGGCGGATGATCCAGCTTTGCCGCGAGAAGCGGTTACCGTGGATTCTATGGGCTATAAGCATGTCGATTATCTCAAACTTGCAACGCGTGAAAACGCGCGGCAAGATATGGAAATTGCAGCGTTAAAAGCAGATATGGCAGAGTTGCGGTCAATGGTTGAGAGCCGCTCCAAGGATGGCACAAAGTCAAAGCCCAAGGCTGATTTAAACCGTTAGTCAATGATCTACGCCCATCATGCCAGCGCGCCTTGGGATAGCGCGCGTTGGCCTAATTTTACGCGGGCTGAGCTCGCGTGTGGATTATCCGGCGAGTATTATCACTGGCCGGAATTTCTGGATCGATTACAAGCGGCGCGCCGAGCCATTGGCGCGCCGTTTCGCATTAATAGCGCCCACCGAAGCTACCTTCACAATTACCGCGTGGGCGGCGCGCCCGCCTCACAGCATTTACGTTTGGCAATGGATATTTCCCTTCATGGCCATGACCGTCACGAACTGCGTATGGCCCTGCGCGAAGCGGGCTTTACGGGCTTTGGTTACTATAATTCATTTATTCACATCGACCTTGGACGCCCGCGTTTTTGGTTCGGAGCAGGAGCAAAATCTTCATGGCAATCGGCGCAATTCTCGGCCTAGCAGGCTCCCTCGCAACTAACGTTATCTCGATCTTCCGCCAGCGCGAAGAACGCAAAATGCGGCAGCTCGAACTGGAACATGAAACTCGGCGCTGGGGCCATGAGAAGGATATGTTTAAACTCCAGAGCCAGGCAAAGGTCGCGGAGACAGAACAGGAAGCCTTCCTCATGACCGTGCAGGGGAGCTATGACGGCCTGCGCGCGTCCATTGCGGACCAGACGGCGTTGGCGGCCAAATCCTCGCCTTGGGTGGCGAATATCCTGACGCTTTTTCGGCCCGCCATGACCCTGAGTTTTATCGCGCTGGTCGTCTATCTCTCGATCTGGGCGAATGATACCAATGTGCGAAGCCCCGCGATATTGGCCGGCATAGACCTCGCGCTCATGTCAAGCACATGGTGGTTCGGCGATCGATCCACAAAACGTGTCGCTGAGGCCATGAGAGGTGATCATATTAGAGGCGCAGGGGGCGCGTTTTAACGCCAAAACCTAACTCATATTCAAACCCGTAAAAGCCGTCTCCCGAAAGGGAGGCGGCCTTTTTTGTTTGGCGTTTTAAAGAGCGCAAGAACGACGGGCTTTGAATGCAAAACCTAAGTGCTAGCCCCAATGAGTGGGGGAATAACGCTCTGGTATGGCCACAACCTGATGTTCATCCGCATAGCGAATATGGCCCGGAGCGTATGTGCCTTGTACCTTTATATGCAGGCCGCATTCTGCCAAGAGCGCGCGCAAATTAAACGCATGTTCAATCATGATGCGGGCGTCGCTTTTGAACCAACATATCCCGATGAGGGCTCCCCCGCGCTTTGGGTTGAATTTGAAAGCGCTGTCTTCGGGACTGAGAAGGTGGGTGTTAAACCAAGCCATTTCCTCCTTTATTGAGTGGCGGAAATAACTTGGAGTATCGTCGTGGTCGCGGCAGGCAAAGGCCGCTTGAAAAATACCCATGTGAACGCCGGACATGCGCGTGCGCATGGGCGAGATAAATCGTAAATACATAATGTAAAGTCCTACTCGCTGCCGCCGCTTTCAAGTCGGGCAAGGCAACACAAGAGATGGCCCTCACGCACCTGCGCAGGGCAGTGAATTGCCTATTTAGACAAAACCTCCTGATGCGGAGGACGGAAATTAGCAAAGAACATCATGCTCGCCTCTAAGTAGAATGAGGGCGTGATAGGCGCTGCCGGTGGGTTTGTCAAATGAAGCCGTAGGCGCTAAATATTTGATGGAGGTTATTGCGGTCCCTCGTGTTTTTTATATAAGTCGTAACCTTGGAGCCGTGAAGCTTGAATATCAACCACACCTTGTTGGTATAACAAACCACGGCACTGTGTGAGTGTTGAATTCGCAGCCGGCTGCATCATCATAGCGCTTATGTTAAATGGATTTTCTGTCGGTTGCGGCGTATCTTTCGCTTCGCCAACATATCCGGGGTTTCCTGTATATGTGGCCTTTGGCAATATGTTCGTGCCCAGCCATAATATCGGTAGGGATGTAAGCAGTAAAAGCACAGATGAACCAAGTGCATTGGCTTTAAATGGGCCAAGTTCCATTTCTATTTTTTGCTCTTTTTTTGTTCGTCCAAACCGTACCATTTGGATGCCGTGCCACAATGTTAGCAACCCAATAATAAGGAGGAATAAGCCTGCAATGGCTTTGACAATTAGTACCCCAAGAAACATGTTTTCCATCATAAAACCTTTCTGATATTGCTATAAGCGCCTTACGAATGATGGTATTGGTAAACTATCGACGAAAGCAAAACTGTGATTTGCATCACGAATTCACATGCTTTCCCCAAAGGACATGTTAAATGGGGGTAGCTCTAAACTAATGCCTGCGTATGAAGCGCAGTCTTCTTACGCACAAGCTCAAGGGTAGAATGGCAAAGTATTGGCAGATATTGGGCCTGACGGCTGCGCCTGAGACGCGGGAAGCGGTGGACGCGGCTTTCCTTGCGCGCTTTGAGACGTTGAAAACGCAGAAGGATCCAGCTGTCCTATCAGAGCTACAACGTGCCTATGGTGTTGCCGTGAGCGTTGTGTCCTTTGAAACGAAATCGCCGAAGGCCGAAGATGCGTTTGATGATAGTTTGCTGGACGAAAATCCAACAGATGATGACGGCCTAACGCTCGATGATTTCGCGCCTTATGTCGTGCCTGAAGCTGAACCCGAAACAGCGCTTGCGCCAGAGACGAGCGTGCATCAAATTTTCATAGACATGGTGAAAACGAAACCGAGTCTCATAACTTTCATGGAGACGAATTACGGCTCTAATTGGGAAAGCAAAATCCAGGCTTTGGAAGACACGAAAATCGCGCAA
This sequence comes from Maricaulaceae bacterium, assembly GCA_049607665.1. Classification (GTDB taxonomy): domain Bacteria; phylum Pseudomonadota; class Alphaproteobacteria; order Caulobacterales; family Maricaulaceae; genus Fretibacter. Next base: position 16,769 of record JBMYWT010000033.1, on the reverse strand, counting down.
CTGTATAAGACACTAACGGTAGAGGATGAGGCAGGTATTTATGACGACCCGACTATCATTCAGGCAACGCAGCAAAAAATAGATAAAGAAAACCGTGAGGCAGGCTTTACGCGCGCGCCTCATGACTCGCTCTCGGAAGATAATGCGGGCTGGCAGAAAATCGAAACCGCGTCTTCGGCAGCAGGAGAAACGTCGGGGATTTCCTACGCAGGCGGCGAGGGTAAATACAAAGACACACGGAAAAGCCCAAACCTGTTAGAAAATATCTTCACGGGAACGCGTGCCTTTTTTACAGGATATTTAGATTTCGAGGGGCGCATGTCACGCGGATATTATCTGGGCGCAACGGTTTTGCTTTGGGCTTTGGTGTTCCTCGCATTTGGTACGGAATGGGTATATAATCCGGAGGCTTTGGAAGATTTCCCTGAAGCGTTTTATATGGGTATGATTTTGTTTTTCGGTATGGCTCCAATGTTTTCATCAACCGTTCGCCGCCTTCATGATGCCGGGCATAGTGGGTGGTGGGTTTACCTCTTCATTTTTGTTTTTACGCCTGTTGTGAATTTTGTTGCCTTCCCTATTTGGTTTATTTTTATGATTTGGCCGGGCACCAAGGGCCCCAATAAATACGGCCCTGATCCGCTGGAAGGTCGGCGCTGAGTTATGGCGGAGTATTGGGAAATATTGGGGCTTGGGGATGCGCCGTCGGAATTGGAGGCGGTGAACACGGCCTATTACGCGCGCCATAAAGCCCTAAGCGCCGCCGAGGACCGCGCGGGGCTGCGGGCCCTGCGGCGCGCCTATGAGCTGGCGGTGTCGGTGCTGTCTTTTGACGCGGAGGTCGAGCCCGCGCAGGATATGGATGACGGCTTAACCCTCGATGATTTTGCGCCTGAGCCTGCGCCGCAGCCCAACATGAAACCGCCCAAAGCCAAGACATCAAAATCAAAAGGGTCAAAACGGCCTTCTACTGACGAGCAACCGCCTTTTGAAAAGCGGCTGTCACCCTTCGAAGAGGGGCTGTCGGATTATGCGCGCAAGGCTTTTAAACAGACCTTTGGCGATGACGTTTTTGAGAGAGGTTTAGGCGATGGAATTTTTGGCGGCGGCCCGTTTGAGGGCCAAACCGTCGAGACGCGAACCACGCATATAAATGGCCGCAAAACCAGTGAGAGGCGCTGGACGACGCAGACGATAGACGGCAAAGTCACTCGCCGCGAAACGGTGAAGCGCACGCCCCCTGATGAGGGCCTCCCCGAAGATTATGACGGCTGGTATGAGAGCGAACCCGCGCCTGTCAAACAGGAAAAACCTTCGAGAAGTTTCTACGCCAGCGGCTATGATAAAGCCAAAGACACAAAACGCGCCAAGATCACTTTAGGCGATGCGATGGCCTCATTTTACAAACGCGGCTATATACAAGAGGGTCGTTCTCCGCGCAGTGAATATTGGTATATGATGTTCATCAATGCGTTGGTGCAGGGTGGTTTTGTGACATATGTGATGAAAGCACAAGATACTGAATCGACAGGATGGGATGTTTTGGTATTCTTGGGGTGGATACTTTTTTGCTTCACGCATATCATCCCGCTCATTAATGTCACGGTTCGACGGCTACATGATTTAGGGCATAGTGGGGTTTGGTATGCTGGCTATTTGGTCGTATTTACTATTCTTTCATTGCATTCTATCGGTGTGAATTCTGTATGGCCCTGGCTTGGAGTGACGGCCCCCTGGATGCTCCTCATGGCGTGGCCCGGCACGAAGGGGGCGAATAAATACGGCCCCGACCCGCGCGAGGCGGGGCTTTAATATTGCATATCCTTGAAAATTTTTGATTGCGACCTACCTCAATGAAATAGTTTGTGTAGGTTAGGGTCATGCGAATTAAACACATAATTTTGCCGGTAATCGCTCTGGGCCTCTTGAGTGCTTACAGCGTTTATGATCATTCGCAAAAATCAAGATTTAATTCTGATCTATGGATCACTGCTCAAGGTTATGATGTCGAACACGCTCGTTATGATATGGTCGGGCCGCTTATGACGCATGTCCTAAAAACGGGTATGTCGATGGAGGAGGTTAAAGCGTTAATTGGGACTCCGCACGAAGAGCGCACTAAAAGTTGTTATTACGGCTTAGGTGAGGCGCCTATTGTGCACTATTACAACATTGAGCCGCCAAATGCTTATCCTATGCAGTTTGTTCTTGAATATTCCGAAAAACAAAGGCTGACGAATTTTTATATACCGGGGAATATAAAGGCCTTGTTTTATTAAGACTCAATTTTGGTTTTTAATCACCGGAGCCTATCCTCCATAAGGTCCCTTGCCGGTATTTATCATCGGTATGGCTTTTGTTAACCGCCTTAGCTTTGTGGCCTCTTGTTTTGCGTCATTAATAAAGGCGATGTGATCTCTTTTTCGTGCCGGCGTTAGAGCTTCAAAGGCCGTATGTAATTCGGCGTCTAAGGCAAGGGCGCTCTCTAATAATTTCGGAATATCCGCCGCTCCCTTGTTTTGGGGGGCGGCGGTTTTTTTTGTGCCTGAATTTAGGCGAGGGTGATTAGGCGAGAGGCGCGCTGCGACGGCGATGGCTTCATGCGCGTAGGCGGTGATCTGCGCAGGTATGATCTGATCGCCCTTTTGCATGCGCCATTGCCGCAAGAGCTGTGTTTTGCCTTCTTGGGCGTTTATCAAGACGCCTTGCGGGTCGGCCATGTCTGCGCCCTGATGGAACCATAAGCCGACATAGGATTTAAACCCGAGCATCCCAATGCAGTTAACGAGCTTCCTCTTAGAGTTTATTTCTTTGGGGCTCATTCCTTGAGGACCGGGCGCCATATAACACGGCGCGCCCCATTTAATCTCTTCGGTAAGGCCGCAGGCCAGCAAAAGCCCCCGAAGCTGCGTTAACTCCGCCGCCCACTCCGGATGCTTTTCAATGTAATGCTCAACCGAGCGCGTTTTTTCCATGCGCATAGCGTAAGATAAACACGCCATCGGATCAATGGGCCGGGGATACGGGTTCCATTCCACTTGCCTGCCATTGCGAGAACGAGTGGCTCGCTGTTCCAGTAAGCCCTGACCTCGCCAGTATCCTTTATTGGGTGATTTTAAGACGCTTAAAGAGATTTAGCCGGGGTATGTTTTTACTAACTTCAAAACTTCACTTTGCACGGCCCTGCGAAGGGCTGCGGGCTTTATAACTTCGGCCTCGGCTCCAAGAGAAAGAATTTCTCTTACTGCGCTGGTTTCGTCTTCAACGGCCAATTCAACATCAGATAAGCTTGGTTGATCTGCTGCAGGCGTCGTTTCGATAGGGGTGCGCCCCATGTTCGTCAAAAGTCTCATGCCCCTGGGCGTAATCCTTAGGCGGGCGCGATTGGGTCTAATCCTGGCTTCAAATTCTTTCGTCCAGTTCGCCCAAAATTCACTGACGTCAAACGCAGCGGGACGGTTAAATGTCTCGCTGCGTAAATTCAGGCTTGTGACGTTCGCGATCCGATAGACACGAATGGTCTCTGCGCGCCCAATCAAATACCAAACGCCGGCTTTTAAAACGATGGCGATGGGATCTAAAACACGCTCTACGGGGCCTTTCCAGCCATTGTAGTTTATCGAGATTTTCTGATCTGCCCAAACGGCCTTTGCGATTTGTGTCACAAAAGGTGTTACGTCCTTTTGTCGATACCAACCGAGCGGATCAAGATGAAAGCGACCCGCAACCAATGCGGCTTTGGCGCGTGTTGGTTCGGGCAAAGCGGCCATAAGTTTGCGTTCTGTTTGCGACAGTGCATCCTTCAGCCCCAGGTCATCAAGGGCGGTTCCTATGCCAGATAACATCAAAGCGCTGGCTTCGTGGTTATCCAGCCCGGTTAGCCGGGTTTGGTAACCGTCGAGCAGGCGAAATCCACCCTGACGTCCGCGTTCGGCGTAAATCGGTACACCCGCAGCGCTCAGCTCATCCACGTCTCTGTGGATCGTTCTGACAGAGACTTCGAGTTCCTCAGCCAGTTGATCTGCCGTCCGATGCTTACGCGCCTGTAAGATCATTAAAATTGACAATAGGCGCGAAGCTTTCATTTAACATCCAAACTTTTACAGGCTGCGCTGGTCATTAAACGCGCCAACTTATTCATTCTATTTGACGCTTGTTTCTTCGTGAAAACGCAACTTTCTACGGTTTAAAAAGCCGTTCAAAGTAAACATGACATTATTTGGCATGTTTACTTTGCTATGGTTCGAATGTCACTGCAAAATGAAGGGGTCAGTATGCGGAAAATATCTGAGGTCAAACAAGTCAGCCCGTCCTATCGTCATTACGAGAAGAAAATCCACAGCCATGGCGTTATAGATCCGGCACAAAGTCGGTTGAAATGGTATGATATCTCTCGCGGTAAAGACCCGATTGAAAAAACGGTACGTGATCGCGCGCAAGATTTCCTCGCGCGCCAAACGGCGTTAACTGGCCATCCTTCGACGCAGGAATTGGGCTTCGTTCTTCTGCATCGATGCGGCAAGGGATTTTACTTTCTCGGGCTGTGTACGTGGCGCGGAAATAATGAACTTTGGAAAACGCAATTCTATTTCGATGTCGGAAAGACAGAGGATTTTGCGCTCTACCCACAAAGCGGCCCGCACAAAGATACATTCTGCGTTTGGGAACTGGCTGTCGTGTCTCATGAAACACTGGCGTGGACAAATTATTTGCGCTCAGCCCGAACAGGCCAAGATGCAGATACATATTTGACGACAATTATTTAGAGACGTTTTACCTTTTTACGCACCGCAAAATAAATCATGACATCATTTGGCATGTTATCTTTGTTATGGATCATCAGTGATCGATAACAAAGGAAACACGATGAGCGGAGCACTCAAGCGCAGACAAATATTACAAGGCGGAGCCGTACTTCTCACCACTGTGTTGAGCAGCGGAACATCAGCTCATGCAAGGAAATCAAATACAGCAACAGGAGAGTTGACGATGGATACAAATTACGCGCCCGCAGGAAAAGGAATCGTAACGGGAAAGGGTGTCGGCGATTTCGACTTTCTCGCAGGAAATTGGCACATCCAGCACAAAAAACTAAAAGACAGCGCCAAAGATGAGTGGCAATTTTTCGACAGCAGCGCGAGCGTTCACCGTGTGCTTAGCGGTATGGGGAGTATTGAGGAACTGCGGAAAGCGGATGGCACGGATATGGGGATGGCGGTCCGTATTTGGCGCCCCGAATTGGAAAAATGGGCTGACCATTGGACCCGTGCAGATAACGGCGTTGTGGGCGCGCCTCAACTTGGTAACTTTATTGATGGCGACGGAGTATTTATATCTGACTATGACGTGGACGGCGTGAAATCACAATATCGCGGCGTTTGGGACCAGATTACTTCGGAAAGCTGTCGTTGGCATCAGTCAGTCTCCAAAGACGGCGGCAATAGCTGGGACTGGAATTGGTGGATGGAATGGACGCGGACGAGTTGATCCGGCGCATGGTGAAGTCCTTGAGCGGCTTATTTTGAGCGTTTATGGCCTTTCACGTTTGGGCCGTTCAGCCAGATCAATGCGTCAGTTGTACGCGTAACGCTATCTAACGTCCTTGACATTCCTCCAAACATATCTATTTAGTTTGTAATACAAACTTATTTATTTAAGTGAATTGAGAGGAGACGAAAATGACACGTGATCAAATTACGGCTGACCTAGATTACGCCAGTGCCTTGGCGAGGGATGGGGAAAACACGCCGCTGCTGGGTGGGCCTATCGGGCTTTTATGGGGCGTATTGCTAACGCTTGTCTTTGCGGGGCAGTGGGCGATTTTATCAGGCACAGCCGGGCTGCCAAAACAAAGCCTCATGTATCTTTGGCTCGCCTATGCGATCATCGGCAGTATCGGCACATTTGTCTTGGGGCGTAAGATTGACGCCAAACCCGGGTCAAGCTCTACGGCTAATCGCGTTGAAAGCTATGTGTGGACCATGTTTGCCGGCGCGATGGCGACCTTATTTGTGGGGGTTGTGTTGAATATGCTGCTTAGCGGAGGAACGCCTGCGCTGTATGACATGCTTGTGGTCTTTGGCTTCGCGGGACAAGGTATCGCCTATGGCGTGGTTGCGAAAATGACAAAGCAGGGGCGTATGCATTTGGCATCATTTATGTGCTTCGCCGTTTCGGCCTTATGTTTTTCTGTCTATGGGGATGTTGTGATTTATCTGATCGCGGCACTGGGCGCTGTGGTGACAATCGTGTGGCCATCCCTTATGACGATGTCGAAAGAGACCTCGGCAACAGGATCGTAATATGCCGCCCAATGTAAATCTTAATTTGAACGAGATTGATGACGTTATTCATGGGCGCTTGCGCCTTGGGGTGATGGCCTATTTGACGGCGGTAAATCCCGCCGCCTTTCCGGAATTGGTCGAGAAGACAGGCGCAAGCCATGGCAATCTTTCCACGCATCTAACCAAGCTCGAAACGGCGGGCTATGTGCGCCAAGAAAAGGGCTATAAGGGCAAGCGCCCGCAAACCCTCGTCCACCTAACCCCCCAAGGCCGCAAAGCCTGGATCGCCTATCTAGACACCATGAAACAGCTCTTGGGATAGACCTAAAGGCGCAACAAACCTAGGGCGCACCGACCGCAAAGGTGTGCCTTATGCAAATTAAACGCCCTTGATAAATACACGCTTTGGGGCTAATCCTGTGGTATATTATCGAGTATAATGCAGTCTGATTTAACACCTCGCTTAAAGCTCTTGATAAATAAGGTTTTTAACTTAGAGTAAAACTTATACGCGGGGCAGCTCAACTGCCCCGTTTTCATGTGACGATTTGCTGTGAGTAAAGAGGTTGAAATGGCCGAATATTGGAATGTTTTAGGGCTTAGCGCTGCACCAGACACCATGAAAAAAGCGAATGACGCTTTTTCTGAGCGCTATAAGAAACTCCGCGAGCGCGGTGACCAAGACGGCATGGAGGATCTCCAGCGGGCTTATGATGTAGCTGTGTCGGTTTTGAGCTTCTCTAAAGACAACCCGCCGAGCAAGCGTGAACGCCAGAGAGAAGAGCTTAATTCTGACGATGACGTAACGCTAGATGCTTTTGTAAATACAGTTCAGCCAACGCCAACGCCGCAAGAGACAGAGGCGTCTTCAAGTTCAGCCTCTTCAAATTTAAGGCCTTCAAACCCCGCAATCTCAAACCCCGCAATCTCAACCCCAGCGGCTCCAACATCTGCGCCCGCACGACCCTATACATCTGCGCCCTCAACATCTTCATACGGGGCCTCTGCGCAAAGATCACAATATAACGCGTCAGAGTATGAGGCGATGGGCTATAGGCAGCAAACTCGCCAAGTTGGTTTTGGCGAAGCGATTAGCATGTTTTACAGTAGGTATTTCGATTTCTCGTTGCGCTCATCCCGCGCGGAATATTGGTACTTCACCCTTTACACATTCCTCGTGACGATTGGCGCTCTCGTTGTCATGATACCTTTGTTCGTATCTTATGATGAAACCGTAGACGCTTTCCCCGTCGGAGGTGTTTTGATTATCCTTTTCCTTTTGATGTTCTATATGGTCAACGCCATTCCATCTCTGGCGCTAAATGTGCGCAGACTGCATGATTTAGGACAGAGCGGTTGGATGTATTTGCTCTATATCTTTTTGATGATGATTCCTTTTATCGGATTTTTTGCGTCCGTTGGGTGGCTCGTGATTATGTGCTTGCGCGGAACGGTCGGGCATAATCAATATGGGGCAGACCCCTTGGCGGTGAAACGCTAAGGGCAGGCGGCTTACGCGCAAACCAAAGGCGAGGCCCGCAAAACATCTCGCACAACACATTGACGTTGGACCCATATAAATGGCTAAATATTGGAAAACATTGGGACTTAAACGAGCGCCTGCGACGCTTAAGCTGCTGGATATGGCCTATAATACGCGCATGGAGGCCTTGCTCAGAGCGGATGATACTGATGGCATAGAAGAGCTGCATGACGCCTATAAGAAGGGGAAGAAAGCCCTTAACGCCGTTCTGGAGGACGTCCAAGACGAGACGCCAGATGAGGGTAAAGCCCCAAGGCGCAAGCGCGCCCCCAGCCGCTCTAAGTCAGGCTCTTCTAAGTCAGGCTCTTCTAAGTCAAACACATCAAAATCAGGCGTTTCAAAAAAAGCCAGTACCAAGAAATCAGCTAATACCCCCAAACCAGACGAAAACAGCGATGATGACGGCGTGTCTCTCGATGATTTTTTCAAATCGACCCCCGAGCCAAAGCCAGAGAAAAAGCTCGTCATTGATTTCGAAAAACCCCCGTCTCCCAATGGCTTTGATGAGCTGGACAAAGAGCTTAAGGCGAAAAACGATGCTGCCGTCAAAAAGGAAAAAGCCAAACAAGCAAAGCGCGAAAAGCGAAAACAAAATTGGGATAATAATGAAAACTGGAGCCACCTTCTCAAAGGCCCAGCCGAGTTTTTAAAGCGATATTTTGATTTCAAAGGCCGTACGTCACGCGGACGCTTTTGGGGGGCGTTTATTATAATCGCGGGACTTTATGGTGTGTTCTTTCTTTTGGACGCGCCAGAGAAATTAAACCTCTCCGACGCGGAAGGGTATAATGGCGAGCATGATACAATCGTGGGGATGTTCTCCATCTTTATGCTCGGAACGATTATTCCAGCCTTTTCCGTAACGCTGCGCCGTCTCCATGATATTGGCAAAGGCGGGGGATGGTTTACGATGCTTTTGATCGGAGCCTGCCTGCCGTTTTTCAACTATGTGGCGCTGCTGATTGCGGTGGTATTCATGGCGGCGAAGGGCGAAAAAAGCTTAAATAAATACGGCCCGCCGCCCAACGGGAGCTAGGGTGAAACTAAGCGTGCAAGTTAGCCCGAAATTTGGCCCGCATCACCGCCGCCGCCATGCTCTCGTGGCCCTGCCGCGCGCGCCCAAACCCAACTGTAAAAAAGCCCTTGGCGGTTAGGGGCAGGGCGGTTACACAGACCCCATGACTCATATGAAAAAGACACTCCCTATGCGTAAACTTGTTTTGACTACATTGGCGGCGGCCTGTTTGACCCTTCCGCTCTCGGCGCAGCTTAGTGCGGCTCAAGATACACCGGCTCCGCTCGACTTTGGCCCGATGGAAAAGCTGACGATCGTCACGGAAAAGGGGCCGCAAGTTTTTGACATTGAAGTCGCCGACACATTAGCCGAGCAAGCGCGCGGCATGATGTACCGTGATGACGTTCCGGTCGACACGGGCATGCTCTTTGAGTTCGCCGAACCCAAGATCGCGACGATCTGGATGAAAAATACGGGCATTCCACTCGATATCCTCTTTGTGCGCTCTAACGGAACGATTCTTAAGATCGAGCATTCACACAAGCCTTATACGCTTCGTACGGCGTCCTCAGAGGCTCCAGTGGCCGCTGTGGTCGAACTTGCGGGCGGAAGATCGCTCGAATTGGGCATTCAGCCCGGTGATTTGGTCAAGCATGAATTTTTTGGCACAGAAAACGCAGGAAATGCCAACTAGGCTCTTGCGCTTTACAAATCTTTCTATAAGACGCTGATCATTCTAGTCGGGGCGTAGCGCAGCCTGGTAGCGCACCTGTTTTGGGAACAGGGGGTCGCAAGTTCGAATCTTGCCGCCCCGACCAGTTTACTTCTTACACATCAATATAAATCATCCCCTCTGGGGGCATTAAGCCTTATGGTTTCGCCGCGTGAAATTACGGCGCGCCATATAATCTACCTTGCTACATTTGGGCTTAGATGCGACATCGACTTGAATAATTTCAAGGACGGTTTGATGCTAAACATATATCTCTCAGGCGAAATTCATACGGATTGGCGCGATCAAATCACCCGCGCGGCAGAGGGCCTCGCGGTGGAGTTCTCTGGCCCGAATACGAATCACGCTGATTCTGATGATTGCGGCGTTACCATTTTGGGGGCCGAGCCGGATAAATTTTGGCATGACAATAAGGGCGCAAAGCTAAATGCGATCCGCACGCGCCACGCAATTGGCAAGGCCGATATCGTCGTCGTGCGCTTTGGCGAAAAGTTCAAACAATGGAACGCCGCCTTTGACGCGGGATATGCTGCGGCGCTGGGAAAATCCCTGATTGTGATGCATAATGATGATCACCAACACGCCCTCAAAGAAGTCGACGCCGCCGCCCTAGCCGTCGTAAAAACCCCGAAACAAGTCGTAGACATATTGCGCTATGTTTTGGATGGAACCCTTGGGTAAGAGGCGTTGGCATACCAAATGCCACATAAAATAAGCAAGGTTTAAAGGCTATGAGTGAAACACGGGCCGTGCCTAATCTATTTGACTTTGCCACGGGGGAGCTCTCGCAAGATGCGTTTTTGGCGTGGCTCGCGAATTGGGCCGACCCGAAATATGCCGCTCAAGATCCGGCTCTTAATGAGGTGGCGCAGGCCTTTATATCAAGGCTAAGCGCTGGAGCTTTTACGGGCGTCGATATTGCCTCTGTGAAAACGAGGCAGCAGTTTAAAAAAACCGATGTAGTCATCGCCGTAACGCTATGTGCGCCAAGGCGTGAAAACCATTTGATCGTGATCGAGGATAAAACCTCTTCGGGGATACATGGTGACCAACTGCGTGAATATACAAAAAGAATTGGCGAGGCGGTATCGGTTGGCGGCGAATTCGAAAGCCACATTCCGCACTTTGTATATTATAAAACAGAAGACCATATAACGTCGGAAAAAGATTTAGGCGGCTTTACCAATATCACCCGCGCCGATGCGCTCGCGGTGTTTAACGCGCCCGCCGCCAAGGCCATTACTAACGCCATATTCACCGATTACGTCTCGCGTCTCAACCGTATAGAAAACGACAGCAAGGCCTATCGGCACCGGCCCGTTGAAGACTGGGAATATGCGCAATGGTCAGGTTTTTTAAAGGCGCTTTGTGAGGCCTTAGGGGCGGATGCGAACTTTGGATATGTACCAAATGCGTCTGGTGGTTTCATTGCGGCGTGGTTTGGCTGGGATGCATTCACGGGTGCAGTGTTCCCAGAAATGATAGCTGATGATGAAATCTATCTGCAATTAGCGCGCAGAAACACCGATCTGTTTTTTGATCTAAAAGTCCGTGTGGCATCACCGGACAGAGCGCGCACATTAGAGCTAAAAGCCTCTATCTTGCCGCGCCTAACGGCCAAGCTTGAGGCGGCCAACATAGCGTTTTCTTCCCGCAACATTCGCAGCGGGAAATCTATGGCGATAATGACCTTAGAGGGCGTCGGCATAGCGGCAGGTGAAGACAAGGCCGAAACGCTCGCTGCCGATATTAGGCACATCATATCTGTGATGAGCGCGTAAAGTGCGCCGCATACCTATTCCAATCTCCCGCGTTCCCATTTGAATTTCTTCTGGGCGAATCGCGCTGGCCGTGATGTGATAGGTCGCCTTTAAACTGGAGCGCCCATGACTGATCTTGCGAATTATCTTCCGCGTGATGTGCCGGGGCGCCGCGCGCTTATCGGGCGTTATGTGCGCCTAGAGCCGATTAATTGGGTGATGCATGGCCCGGAGCTAGCGCCGCATTATCTTGGCCCTCAGAACGATGATCTTTGGGCCTATATGCATGTCGGTCCCTTTGCCGATATTGCGGCCTGCCAAGAGGCACTAGAGCAATCGGCGGCTAAGGGCGGCTGGGAAATGCTTGCGATCATAAGCCAGCAGAGCGGCAAAGCGCTGGGCTGCGCGAGCTTTATGCGCCTGCGCCGCGACGTGGGGAGCGTAGAGGTTGGTTTTGTTGCCTTTGGACATGCCCTACAGCGCACACATATGGCCACAGAGGCGATGTTCCTTATGGCCGACCATGCTATCGCTGATTTGGGTTATCGCCGCTATGAGTGGAAATGCGAGGACGCTAACGGCCCCTCTAAACGCGCCGCCGCGCGCCTTGGGTTTCAATATGAAGGCTTGTTTCGCCAAGACCGCATCGTAAAGGGCCGCAATCGCGACACGGCGTGGTTCTCTATCCTAGACAGCGAATGGCCCGCCCTAAAGCGCGAATATCAACGCTGGCTAAGCGAAGACAATTTCGCCCCAGACGGCCAACAAAAAACACCCCTAAAAGCACGCGACGTTTAGGCGGGCAAGGTAGACGAACCCTCTAAAGCGTAAAGATCAGCATGCCTTTAATGACGTAGCGGATTTGGTTTTCGGGCGGGGACCATTCATAGCCGCTTAGGGTGATTTTATTATGGACGATGCCGTGCATGGCCGAGATCAGTACATCTAGCTTGGTTTTCGGATCGGCCGTTTGCGCCTTGCGTTCCAGATTGTGAATGGCCTCTAGGAAGAGACCGTATTTGGTGACGATATCGGGGTTATCAATAAACAGGCTGACGTCGGGTTGTGTCACGCCTTCGGCCATGAACACCAAGCGATAATATTCGGGGTGGGTGATCCAATAATCGACATAGGCTTGGCATAAGTTTTGGAGGTGGGCCTGCGGATCGGTATCTTTGTCCGCCGCCATATTTATGGCCTCTAGGCGGTTAAATACGTCGCGAAATACATCCCCCCAAAGCGTGCGCAAGATGTCAATTTTGCTTTCATAATAACCATAGAGCGTCATGGGCGTGCAGCCGATTTCCTTTGCGATACGCCGGATGGAAACCTTGGCGTAGCCCTCTTGTTGGAACAGGGTTTTGGCGACCTCTGATATGCGGGTCTTCATGTCTTGGCGCTGCGCGGGGGACATCTCGGGTCTGCCGCGTTTAGCGGTTTTGGGCGCTGTGGGTTTTGACATGTGAGCTCCGGTTTTCGAAAATATTTGACTCCGTGATTCTATTTAAATATACATGTATATAAATATCAAGGACTAATCACGTGAAACGCATATTTTGGCTCTCAATCCTCTGCTTAATGCCGCTGAGCGCGCAGGCGTCGCCGCATGATGTTTACGGGCTTTGGGTGTCAGAGGCCAAGGATGGCCATATAGAGATTTCAGATTGCGGGGACGGGACGCCCTGCGGGAAGCTCGTATGGATTGATCCGGCCAAGGCGGATACGGCGCTGGATCTTCGTAACAAAGACGCGGGCCTGCGCGCGCGGCCTCTTTTGGATGTACCGATCATTTGGGATTTTAAACGCGCTAAAAAGGGCTGGAAGGCGGGAAAGATTTACAACCCCGAAGACGGAAAGACCTTTCGCGCCCGTGTGAAGGCAAAGGACGCAGACCACCTACAAGTCAAAGGCTGCCTAGGCCTGATTTGTATCGCCAATATTTGGACGCGCGTAGCGCCCCAAAACCAAATTACCTTGAATAATTAAATCCTTAACAACAAACGAAAGACGTATCATGATTGACCTTATTATCTCCACGCTGACCACGGGCATTATCGGCCTTTATGCGGGTAGCCTTTTGACCGAAGGCGTTATTTTAGTGCCCTATTGGCGGCGCATGAGCGCAGAGGATTTCTTTAGCAAGCATAGCGAAATGGGGCCGAGCCTGTTTAAATATTTCGCGCCGCTAACGACGCTCGCGGTGATGATGTCGGTTCTTACGGCCGTGCTTGTGGGTGGTCGTCATGTGATCGCAGCAGGCCTTTGTGTTTCGGCGTTGGTGATTTTCTTTTTATATTTCAAAAAAGCAAATGCGTCATTTGCCGACCACAGCCTCGCCAATGAAGATCTAAAAGCGGAGCTTGCGAAATGGGCGGCATGGCATTGGCTACGCACCGTCATCCTTATCGCCGCCCTATTCGTATCGGTCTCGGCCTAGGAGCTTGAGAAGATACACTGCGAATATAATTGATTATCTTTTCGGTTAATCACGCAGGCGCAGTATTGAGCTGCTCCTGCATTGCGGTTACAGGGAAGGTCACTAAAGATCTGTACGGATAAAGAGGCCCTAAAATGATCCAGCGAATTCACACCAATGTACGCTCGAGCAAAATCGTGATCCATAACGGAACGGTCTATCTGACGGGGCAAGTGGCGGAAGGGGCCACCGCCGCCGAGCAAACGCAGAAATGCCTCGATAAGATTGACGCCCTGCTGGCAGAGGCCGGTTCCGACAAAGAGCACATCTTGCAAACCACAATCTGGCTCGCGGATATTTCCGACTTCGCCGAGATGAATGAAGTCTGGAACGCTTGGGTCCCCGAAGGTCACGCGCCCGCCCGTGCCTGCGGGGAAACAAAGCTCGCCCGCGATATTTTAAAGGTCGAATTTATTGTGACAGCGGCGGTGAAAGAGGGCTGAGTAAAATAGGGCGAATTGTATAGTTTGCCCCTCAAGCTCTCTCGTCTCAAAATATTTAAGGGCCAGCCAACGCTTGGTTTATTCTGCTGCTAACGGCATGTGGGTCTTGGCGGTTAAAACGCGGCCGAATTTTTCTTGATTTAGGACCTTTGAGAAGTGATCCTTTTTCCATGCAATTTTGCCGCCGATTATTGTGGCGGTGACAACGTCGTCGGATCGATTGACTAATTGCTCATGCTCAAATTCTGCGCGGTAAATGCGCTCGACATTTGCTTCTCCGTCGTAACCCGCGAGGGCGCTTGGGTCTATGATTGTAATATCTGCCCGCGCCCCTGTTTCGAGCGTGCCTGCTTTGATGCCGAAGATCTCTGATACATCGCGCGTTAGGCGTTTGACCATATAGCTGACATCTTTGTCGCCGCCCTGTTGCGCCAGTTTTAGCGCGCGTAAATTACAGTCATAAAACGCCATATTGGTCAGGTGAGCGCCCGAATCGTTAAAGCCGGGCAAGAGGACGGGGTTCATCAAAAGTTTGCGCGTGAGGTCTGGATCGCGGTTTGCGCTGGTTGTGGACCAGACCAAATCCGTATCGAAAGCTTTGAACATCGCGATCATGAAATCGGCTTCGTCATTAATCTGAGAGAAATGTGCGGCAAGGATTTTTGCGTCCGTATTCGTCTCGGCTGTATTGTCGCCAGTTTTTTTGCCCAGAGGCTCTCCGTTTAAAATGCTTTCGAACACATGTTGAAAGCTTTGCCCTTCCCACGATTTAATCGGGCATCTGTCGACAAACATATCCGCGAGCGTTCGGTTAAAGGCGTAATCCTCACGGCGAAATTTGCGCTTTAGCCGCGCGATGTTAAAGCCTTGTTTCCCCGTCATCCACATTTTGCGAAAGCGCTTTTGGAAATCAGCATCGTCTAAAATGGCGCGCCGAGCCTCTCTGTCTTCGAGGTCTGTTTCAATCAGCGCGCGCAGCTCTTCGATCTCTTCTGACAACGGATTAAACGGGCCGTCCGACCATATTTTAAACGGGGCCGCTAAGGCTTGCATGTAAAATCGCCCGTTCAGAAGCTTTGAGTTTAATACGCGCGATAAAGTCATTGCTAGCTTAACAATTGATCCGTTACTGCTGACGTCAAGCGCCGCCACGACAGTCGTTTTGAGGGGTTTTTTATGCAGCAAGCCACTTGTAAGGAGGAATGTGCGTATGACCTTTGGCGGGCTATCCTTGGGCGGCGTCGCCTGCCACACACGATCATAGTCTCTTACGATGGAGGTGAGGGCTTTAATCTCGGAAAACGGCGCGAATTGCGTCGGGATTTGCTTGTCTCGGTTCGGGTCATTGGCCAGAAAATGAAACGGCAGCGCATCCGTTGAAAAACCTGCATAGCCTTCGTTTAGCCCCTTTTGCAAAAGGCTTTTCATTTGCGAAAGTTCATCTGGACTTGGCTCTCGGCTTACGCTGTCTTCCAATCCCATAACTTCAATCCGCAGCATGGAATGCGGGATCATAGGCACAATATTCGGCCCCAAATTCAGTGTCTCTAAATGCTCTAAATAGCTATCAGAAGACTCCCAATAGACTTTGTCTGCGACTTTTTTCAGGACATGTTTTGGCATGTTTTCAACGCGGGCAAAGCAAGAAACAATCGGATCATCCATATTTTTGCGCTGCGCCCCAAAGGCCAAACCCAAAGAGCAATTCGACATCACAACGGTTGTTGTGCCGTGCCGAACGGATTCGGGCAGTCCGGGCGTGATTTCAATTTCAAGATCATAATGGGTATGCACATCAACCAGCCCCGGCGTCACCCATTGCCCGCTCGCGTCAATGATGTTCGGCGTCCCTCTAACGCTTAGCTCTGGGCCTTGCGCAACAATATCACCGTCAAGAATGGCTATATCTGTGACAGTGGGTAAATCCCCGCTGCCATCAAAAACCAAACCGTTCTTAATCACTGTATCACATTTGACACTCATATGAATCTCCTGACATATCAAGGGCAGACCCTAATTTCGCACAATGGTGTAAGACGTCAAGCGATGTTATAAGAAATGAAAATTGTACAAAGTGAGACGTTATGTTTTCGATAGATGAGTGGCAGAAAAAGGGAGATTATCTCTCTAATGATGGGCGCCGTATTTTCTACATTGATACAAATTTGGAAGCCCCCCAAATTACAGAAAAAGAAACAAAAGAGACCATCCTTCTTATTCATGGCTTCCCCACATCAAGCTGGGATTGGGCCAAAATATGGACGCCCCTTTCTGAGAAATATCACCTCATTGCGATGGATATGTTGGGGTTCGGCCTTTCGGATAAACCTGATCCTCATGACTATTCCATCCATGAGCAAGCGGATATTGTCGAAGCCCTCATCGAAAAACTGGGCCTTACGACCTTTCATGTTTTGGCACATGATTATGGCGATACCGTCGCGCAAGAGCTCTTGGCGCGCCAAAATGCGGGAACGGGGCGCGGTGATTGGAAATCGATTTGTTTTCTAAATGG
>JBMYWT010000032.1:0-30681 GCA_049607665.1 Maricaulaceae bacterium | reverse complement strand
CTCTTAATTTAATGGACTGCGTTGATTTAAATAGGCCAGCAAGCTCTCTTGATCCGGTTTTCCCGATGCAAATTGCTCTTTTGAATAATCACCAAAGGCCTTGATGCGCTCCATATTCGGCTGACCCTTTTCATCTTCCAGCGCTAAGCGGCGCAACACTCGTCTAGTTCCTGAGCGATCATTTTCAAATCCCATGGCAGTTTGAGTCTCCGACAGCAACCTGGCTTGGTTTTGGATCAGGGTTTTATGGTCTGACAGATTAGCGATATCCCCGTCATACCCCTCAAAACTGCCTGTCAGATGTGAAAGTACTTGCCGTAAATGCGTTATCTGAAGCGGATCAAAGGCGCTCCCTTGATCCAAGATTGAAAAATCAATCTTATATACATCTTCAATAAAACCGGTGACGCCGAAACTGTCATACATATTCCACATATGGGTGGCCTCAATCAGAAGGCCAACGTCCGAGCCGGGCCAGCCGGTCACGTCTGTGGTAATCTTGCAGTCTCCCGCATGGGCTTCGATTATCTGGCGACCATGGCCTTCAACATAACCCGACACACCCTGCCGAAATTCTCGTTTGTTCCTTTCTGTGAAACGCGGGACAGGGTTTCCGTTTTCATCGGTCACAGTTTCAGTCAGTGAATTTTTAGCATCGCTTCCGGTGACGATCTCTCGAAGTATAAATTTTTCTTCTGCCGTGAAAGTCTCGCTGGCTTCGACCTGTTCGAGTATTGGCGCAAATGTAGTTGCCAAGTTTGGCGCGCTTAGGTCAAAGGAAGCACTACTGATAATTCGGTCAAATTCGGATCGATTTTCTGGATCAATCAAAACCACTGACATAGACGCTAAAGTCGCTTCGATGTGATCAAACCGCGTGGTGATTTCTTCGCGGACTGCATCTGAGATATCGGGATTGCTCAGATAATTGCGAGCAGCTGTTAGCTTGGCGCGACCTTTCAAGTTAGCAGTTTTGGAAGTTATCGCATTTAAGACCTGTTTGGTAGATGTAAGCCCAACCGTTTCAGTATCGGTTTCACGTTGTTGCACTCCAACATAGTCACTTTCTGCCTCGGCGATAATATCATCAATCAAATGCGGCATTAAATCTGGATCGGAGAGAAGTTGAATTTCATTTTCCGGCAAATCGTGAAGTCGGTTCACTACCGGAGACATTAGTTCCGGTCTCTGACATGATTTTGTCAGGTACGAAATAGCTTCCGGCGGTATATTGGGCCATTGGTTTTCGACCCGTTTGCAAAGAGCAAACCGTTCATCATCAATTTCAGCCAGCTCACATTTCAGCTCCGGCAAATCTTTGGATGCCGGCTCACTTCGCTCGTGACCACTTTCAGAATATGTCATTGGATCGGTAGATTATACCAGAAACTAAGAGTTTCCACAAAAGAAACGCTATGCCTATTCTTCGCCTAGAACGCCGCGTTCAAACTCTTTCAATAGAGCTTCGTTTTCTTTTTGGAGTTGTTCATTCTTTCGCTTTGTTTCATCGAGGCGAATTTTCTTTTGGGCTAATTCTATTTTTCTTTGCGTTGTAAGCTTTTTCAGACAAGCAATCTTATCTTCCTTGACTTCCATGGCCAGACACTCAGCACGGGTAAGGGGTTTAGCTATTATGGTTGGTGTAGCCTCATCCGTAGCAACCGCGTTCTCACATGCGGTTAGGGCAAAACAAAAAAGCAGCGGAAATAAGGCAACAAATGTTTTTCTAACTGACCTAAAACCAGTTAAACGATGGAGCTGATAAAATAAGCCACTGCCGCTGATGTGACCGCGCTCGTGCCGAGAATGCCGGCCACCAAACGCGAACTCCAACTCATGCGTATTCCGTCTACGGAGTTCTCCACGCGGCGTAACCGTTGATCCACATTGGCCAACTTGTCGTCTACGCGTCTTACATCCATTTTCAAATCCCGAATGTCCTCGTGTTGTCGAGAGAGCAACGTATGAAAGTCGTCCATGCGTTTTCCTTGAGCCTGCATTAACTCGTATAACATTTCGTTGCTGATTTTTGGGGTGCTCATATTGGGAAGAAACTATCTTCATTATCTACTCCTATTCAGATGTTCGTCAAATAATTCGGCCAATTTTGGAGCAATGCGTTCCCAGATTTGTTCGCTCAAATAATCAAGTTCAGCGTCAGATAACCGGGTCGTATTTTCGGATTTTTGGGACCGCTTCGGCCCAAAGATATCGTTAGCCAAAGCTCTCGCACGGGCTTCGGCTTCATCAATGCCGAGATAATGGATGGTCGACGCTGACGATGTGTGACCAAACAAACGGCCTATGATCTCGACGGGAACGCCGTTCTCATACATGAAGATGGCTTTGGAGCGCCGCAGGGAGTGGGCGCTATAGTCATGAGGGCGAAGTCCGACGGCTCGAACCCATTGCTTGATCAATGTTCGGTAAAAACCGACTGAGATGGGATCACCGGCCCGTGGCTTCTCGCGGGTGAATAAATAATCAGAAAAGTGTTTTTGGCATTCTTCAATCCATTTCTTTAAAGCTGTTTGTGACGCGGGGGTCAGAACGGGAAATACGCCTTGCCCTGTTTTCTTCTGCTTCCATGGAAAGCTGTCACGGACTTTACCGTCGGGCGTGCAGACATCACTGACGCGCAATCGCAATAAATCAGACGCACGCAGCATAGTGTCTATCGCCACAAGAAATAGGCACAAATCATGATGTGATTTTCGGGCCGATAGATGACGGCGCATTTTGGCTATTTCATCCGGTGAAAGCGCTTTTCGCGCGCCGACCTGCCGATCCTTATTCCAAGGTTCGCGGCTCATGAGAAATGGGAGAAAGGGTAGTGAAAATGCGGGCAGATCAGCTCGACTGACGCTTTTTATAAAAGCAACTGTATTTTACATCTTAAAGGCAGGTTTTAAAAGGATTTTACAAAAAATGGATTTGGCAATTTTGAAACCCGGACGCCATAAAACCCTTATTCGTCAAGGCGTAATCAGTGACGCTTTTATAAAAAGCAAGTATGATATTGATGTCTTAACAATAACAAGATGCCAGTTGAAATTACCGAACTTCACATCGCGATAGCAAAGGCCAAGGGTTTCCAAGTCCACAATACTTACGACGAACCCGAAGCCGCGCAGATTTTAGGTATTAGCCACTCCACCCTCATGCGTTTAAGGCACGGCGGAGCTATAGGCTTTATTCAAAAAAGCGAGCGCCGCATAGCCTATTTCGGGTTTCACCTCATCGACTATTTATTAGCGCAACAATTATGCCCCGATACAAAACCGCCAAAAGATACCAAGTTGGAGAGTACTGGCTCTCTAAACAAAGCCGTAGTCCTGCGTGGTGCCGTACATGGTATTGCAAACGTACCAAGCAAACACGACGAACTTCGCTCGGCACAACAAATTTTGATGACGCCAAGGATGTCTTAAACCAGTGGTTTATCCTAGAATGCCAGAATAAAAACCAACCAAACAATGCCGTCACCATTGCTTCAATTTTTGCTCGTTACTACAATAAACATGGCAGCACTTTGAGTTCATTCGAAAGCATTCAACGGAATCTGAAATTTTGGCTAGAGTACCATGGAGAAGCAACGCTTGAGGAAGCGGCTGATCTTCGGCAACAGGAATTGTTCAGAGAATGGCTACAATCGGAAAAAAGTTTAGGGTTAAACTCCGTTCGCAAAGTCATCACAATTGGAAAGGCTGCTTTCAACTGGTCTTACAAACGCGGTGAAGTTGATAAAGTTCCTTATTTTGAGTTGGTCAAAGTTCCTAAACCTGAGCCTATGGGGCGGCATATCGAAGTTTCGGAAGTGGCCGCTCTCATTCGGGCCGCAGATAAGAAACACATAAAGCTATTTATTCTGATGCTCATTGCAACAGCCGCGCGACCTAAAGCAGTTTTGGATTTACAATTCGATCAAATCGACTTTGGTGAGGACATCATTGATCTCAATCCAAAGGGGCGGTCACGAACAACGAAAACGCGGCCTGTTGTCAAATTACCACAAAGCCTGAAAGTTCTATTACAGGCGGAGCAATTAGAGGGGACGAACCCTTACCTCATCCATTACAAAGATGCTCCAATCAAAAGCACTCGATCAGCGTGGCAAAACTTACGCACCGCCGCTGACCTAGATGATAAAGTTGTTCCTTATTCTATTCGCCGCACTATGGCTCGATTCATGCGTAAACAAGGCGTTCCGGCATGGGAAGTGGCTGAACAATTAGGTCATATGTCTACAGGCTACCGAATTACGGAGCTATATACAGCACATAGCCCTGACTATTTGGAAAAGGCAGTCGAAGCGATTGACGTTTTTCTTGGGCTTTTAGCGTGTGAATTACGTGTGAACGACCTTGTCGAAATACTAGAACCTCTGAAATAAACGTTATATTTCAGAGGCTTAATGGTAGTGAGAGTGAGACTTGAACTCACGACCTCAGGATTATGAGTCCTGCGCTCTAACCAGCTGAGCTACCCCACCCCAAATTAGGCTCGCCATGTAGCCGATAATTATGGCGCTGCCAAGTCCCTAATCCATCTGGATTTGATCTATTTTTACTAACTCTCGAGGAACATCATTATCGGGTCTTCAAGGCGAGCCCTTAAATCCCCTACCATTTTCGCAGCATCATAGCCGTCAATGACGCGATGATCGCATGAGACGGAAAAATTCATGACGCGGCGTTCGGATATAACGCCTTCTTCCATGACGAGTTTTTGTCTGATTTTATTGGGACCAAAGATCGCAACTTCAGGGCGGTTGATTACAGGCGTCGTCACAATGCCGCCGAGCGGGCCGAGCGACGTCAGCGTTGTCGTTGCCCCAGTTAAATCTTCCGTACCAAGTGTAGATTCGCGCGCGCCTTCCGCGAGACGAGCGATTTCGACTCCGAGTTCCCAAATGGATAGACTTTGCGCCGATTTAATAACCGGGACAATAAGACCTTTATCGGTTTGCGCAGCCATACCTAGATGTAAGTCTTCGAACTCACTGATAAAGCCTTGTTCGTCATTGTAACGTGCATTGAACTGCGGCCATTCACGAAGCGTCATAGCAAGGGCACGAATAATAAAAGGCAACACGGTGAGTTTACCGCGCGTTTCGCCTGACATCTCGTTAGCCCGTTTCCGAAGCCCCTCTAACTCTGTCATGTCAATTTCATCGACATAGGTAAAATGCGGGATATGCCGTTTAGAAGCCTGCATCCGCTCGGCAATAACGCGGCGAAGACCGATAACCTTCTTACGTGTTTCCCCAGGCAACGGCGCCAGCGCCGTCTCCAAACGGTCTAGATCAACATGGGTAATTTGTCCTTGAGTGCCAGTTGCCTTGGCAGAAGTTAGCGCGAGACCGTCTTCACGGGCACGGCGACGCACGGCAGGGGATGCTAGCACTTTACCGCCGCTTAGCGCAGTAACAGGTTTTACATCATTGGCAGGGTTCGTGTTTGGAATTGGAGCCGCATGTGCTTTTTCTACCTCAGAAGCAGGCGTTGGCTCGGCTTGTTCCTGAACATCACCTTCGACTTCGATAATCGCAAGATCAGCCCCAACAGCGAGCATATCCCCTTCTTCGCAGGCGACTTTCACAATCACGCCGTCAACGGGCGACGTCAATTCAATCGTTGCCTTATCCGTCATCGCGTCGGCGATAGGGTCTTCTTCGGAAACGCGGTCGCCAACACTTACGTGCCACGCCGTGATCTCGGCCTCAACAACACCTTCGCCAATGTCAGGTAACTTGTAGCTATAATTACCCATCCTACGCTGCCTCCATCACAGACCGCAGAGCATTACCAACCCGCTTCGGCCCCGGGAAAAATGCCCATTCCTGCGCGTGCGGGTAAGGTGTATCCCACCCTGTGACGCGCGTAATCGGCGCTTCGAGATAATAGAAACAATGCTCTTGGACTTGGGCCGAAAGCTCCGCGCCAAAGCCTGATGTACGCGTGGCTTCATGCAATATCACGCAGCGCCCAGTCTTTTTAACGGAATCGACAATAGCCTCAATATCAAGTGGCACGAGTGAGCGCAGATCCAAGATATCCGCAGAGATACCCATTTCTTTGGCCGTCGCCTGAGCAATCCACACCATTGTGCCGTAAGCGAGGATTGTGACGTCTGTGCCCTCTTCAACCTTGCGCGCGCTTTGGAAGGGAACCGTATAGTATCCTTCAGGTACTTCACCGAGTTCATGGCTTTTCCAGTTTACGGCTGGCGCATGGGGGCTGCCGTAGAACGGGCCGTTGTAGAGACGTTTGGGCTCTAGAAATAAAACAGGGTCTTCGTCTTCAATCGCGGAAATAAGCAACCCCTTAGCATCGTAAGGATTAGACGGAATGACCGTCTTCAGGCCCGCGATATGCGTGAAGAGGGCTTCGGGGCTTTGACTATGCGTTGTGCCGCCGTAAATCCCGCCGCCAACAGGTGTGCGTATGGTGAGCGGCGCTGTGAACTCCCCGTTAGAGCGATAACGCAAGCGCGCGGCTTCGGAAGCAATTTGATCGTAGCCGGGATAGATGTAATCAGCGAATTGGATCTCCGCGACAGGTTTTAGGCCATTGGCCGCCATGCCGACGGCGATGCCGATAATCCCGCCTTCAGAAATCGGCGTATCAAAACAACGATGCAGACCGTGCTTTTCTTGCAGGCCCGCCGTGCAGCGGAATACGCCACCGAAATAACCGACGTCTTCGCCAAAGACTAAGACATCAGGGTCTTGGCTCATTTTCACATCCAACGCGTCACGGATGGCTTCGATCATACTCATTTGAGGCATTATTTAATCTCCTGCGCAAACGATTCGCGCTGCGCGTCCAAATGGGTTGGGCGCTCTGCGAAGACTTGATCAAACATGGTCATGTCATCGACATTCGTTTCACTAGAGAGCGAGCCCATCGCTTCGGCGGATTTATAGATCTCTCGGATTTCAAGTTTGATTTCTTCAAATTGTGCGGTATGGCGTTCTTCGTCCCACTCGCCGACATGAATAAGGTGTAGTTTAAGGCGTTCAATTGGGTCACCAAAAGGCCAAACTTTTGGCTCGTCTTCGGGACGGTATTTCGCAGGGTCATCCGCCGTTGAATGACCTGCCATTCTGTACGTAAAGTGTTCAATCAATGTCGAGCCGCCGCCTTTACGCGCGCGCTCAGCCGCCCATTCAGTGGCGGCGTAAACGGCGAGTAGATCATTCCCGTCCACGCGCAATGTCGCGAGACCGTAGCCCGTACCGCGCGCGGCGAATGTTTCGCCCTCACCTGCAGCAATGCCTTGGAAACTGGAAATCGCCCATTGATTATTCACCACATTTATAATGCAAGGCGCGCGGTAAGTTGACGCAAAGTTAAGCGCGTAGTGGAAGTCGCCTTCCGCCGTCGCGCCTTCGCCTGTGATAACCGACGCGATTTTATCTTCATTGCGGTAGGCATTGGCCATGGCCCAACCGACGCCTTGAATAAGTTGCGTCCCCAAATTTCCTGAGATCGAGAAGAAGCCATAATCCTTAAACGAATATAGCACGGGAATAGATTTCCCTTCCAGCGGATCGCCTGAATTCGATAGGCACTGGCACATCATATCTTTGATCGGTGCGCCGCGATTAATCAGAATACCTTGCTGGCGATATGTCGGGAAAATCATGTCATCCGCACGCAAACCCATAGCGTGACCGACGCTCATGGCTTCTTCGCCTGTTGATTTCATGTAAAAACTCATCTTGCCTTGGCGCTGCATTGTAAACATGCGGTTATCCATAGCCCGAGTTATCATCATATCCCTCAGCGCTGTTCGGAGCAGGTCCCCACTAAGGTCAGGCATCCAATCACCTGTCGCTTCGCCGTTAAAGCGCAGAACCCGAATTAGGCCAAGCGCGTGATCCGACGTTTCATGTGGCTCGCACATGGGATCAGGGCGTGACGGACTATGATCCGTCGGCACAGCAATATGGGAATAATCAGGCGTATCCCCTGGGCGAAAAGGCGGTTCAGGCACGAAAAGATTTGAACGATTTTGACGTGTAGTCATATCTGAGTGCCTCGAATTATATTTGTCTTGATATTTTTAACTATATACAGTCAAAAATCTACAATTATTTTATTGATATTTGTTTCAAATTAAAATAATTTGCTTCAAAATTTAGAATTGGAGGTATTTATGCCCGAGCCTATTGATGGAATTGACGCTAAAATTCTTCACCTGCTGCAAGGCAATGCCGCGCTCTCTGTGGCGGATATTGCAGACAAAGTCGGCTTATCCTCTTCACCGTGCTGGCGACGAATTAAACGCATGGAAGAGCTAGGAATTATCAAACAACGCGTAACGATATTAGATCGCTCACAACTTGGTTTGGATTTCGAAGTTTTTGTCGCCGTTAAGCTCGCGCTTCCCAATCGGGATAATATGGAAAAGTTTGAAAAAGCGATCCGCATGATGCCCGAAGTTGTACAATGCGCCGTCGTGACGGGGGCCGTTGATTTCATGCTGCGCGTTGTCACCAAAGACATGCATGCATATGAAGATTTTCTGCGTGAAGTCCTGCTAAGTATTGATCTGATCTCTGATGTTCAAAGCCGTATCGTTCTCCGCCAGAGTAAAGATACAAATGCGATACCGCTAAACCTGATCAGCAATGCGGTACCGCGTATTTAAAAGTAGGTGAGTGCGTTATTAGGCGCGCTGCAAGCACATGGCTGTTGCTTCACCGCCGCCAATACAAAGGCTCGCGACGCCTTTTTTCACGCCGCGTTTTTCCATCGCCGCAATCAAAGTCGCCATTATACGCGCGCCTGACGCCCCAATCGGGTGGCCCAGCACACAGCCGCCGCCGTTCACATTGACCTTGTCATGATCCAGTCCAAGCTCTTGCATGGCGATCATAGGCACAACGGCGAAAGCTTCGTTGATTTCCCAAAGCTCTACATCACTCGCCTCCCAGCCCGCTTTAGTCAGGGCTTTTTTCATGGCGTGAACTGGCGCCGTGGTGAAATAGGCAGGTTCATGCGCGTGAGCGGCGTGAGAGACAACTTCGGCCAGCACTTTATGCCCGCCCTTTTCCGCCTCTGATTTACGCATCATCACAAGCGCCGCTGCGCCGTCATTAATAGAGCTGGCATTCGCGGCCGTCACTGTACCGTCTTTGGTGAAGACCGCGCGTAGGCTTGGGATTTTGTCAGGGCGTGCATTTTGCGGCCCTTCGTCAGCCGTTACAATCGTATCGCCCTTGCGGCCTTTAACAGTGACAGGCGCCATCTCGCGGTCAAAGTCACCGCTTTCGGCTGCCGCTTGTGCGCGGCGCACGGATTCGATGGCGTAGGCATCTTGGGCTTCGCGCGTGAATTGATATTCAGCTGCAATCATATCGGCGAATACGCCCATCGCGCCGCCTTCATAGGCATCCGTCAAGCCGTCATACATCATGCTGTCGATGACTTGTTGATCGCCCATACGCATTCCGCCGCGCGCCTTAGGGAGAAGGTAAGGCGAGTTGGTCATGCTTTCCATGCCGCCAGCAATCGCAACATCAACAGAGCCCGCTTTAATCGCGTCATGCACCATGATCGCGGCCTGCATCCCAGAGCCGCACATTTTATTGATGGTCGTCGCTTCGCAATTTTTAGAGAGGCCAGCTTTGATAGCAGCTTGACGTGCAGGCGCTTGGCCCTGCCCCGCAGGCAAGACACATCCCATCACGGTCTGTTCGACCTTATCCGCGTCAACACCTGCTTCGGCCACAGCAGCCTTAATAGCGGCCGCGCCAAGCTCTGAGGCTGATACGCTAGAAAACGCGCCTTGGAACGCGCCCATCGGCGTACGCGCCATTCCGACGATAACTACGGGATCATTTGACATAGGGTCTCCAATTTTGTTCGCTCTATATATAGAGGGCATTTACAGTAGGAAGGGGGGAAACATCAATCCACAAACGGCGATGTTAGCGGCAAAGCTTACCGCCTAAGATGCAGACGTAATCCAGCCGCCGCCCAGCGTACGCGCTGAGCCGCTATCAGGGTCATAGAACACGCAAGCTTGCCCAGGCGAGATACCTTCGTCCGCCTTATCCAGCTCGACGATCACTTCCCCGTCTACAAGACGCAAATGCGCGGGCGCGGGCGGCGTGGTAGAGCGCAGCTTCACATGCACGGGCGTTCCCGCGAGAGCCGCATCAAACGTGCCCTCACCGATCCAGTTCACCTCTTTGAGGTGGATACGCGAGCGCAACAGTGCTTCACGCGGACCCACAATCACTTCGCCCTTATCGGCATCAATGCGAACCACATAAAGCGGATCAAGCCCTGAGCCGTTTTCTAGGCCCAGACCACGTCTTTGCCCGATTGTGTAATACATCACCCCGCGATGCTGCCCCAGCACGCGTCCGTCCAGATGCACCATATTCCCGGGCACCGCCGCATTAGGCCTGATCTTCTCGATCACGTCCGTATATTTACCCGTCGGCACGAAACAGATATCTTGGCTGTCGGGTTTGGACGCCACGTTTAGCCCAAGTTCCACGGCGATTTCGCGTGTCTCGCTCTTATTCATCGCCCCCAGCGGAAAACGCAGAAAGTCGAGCTGTTTCTTCGTGGTCGCGAAAAGGAAATAGCTTTGATCTTTCCCGCCGTCAAACCCACGGTGAAGCTCTGGTCCGCTCTCGCCCATAATACGCTGTATATAATGCCCCGTCGCCATACAATCCGCGCCAAGATCACGCGCGACTTGCAGGAGGTCACGAAACTTCACGGTTTGATTACACCGTACGCACGGGATAGGCGTCGCGCCCATCAGGTAGGTATCGGCAAAATCATCAATCACGCTCTCTTTGAAGTTGCTTTCATAATCCAGAACGTAATGCGGGAAATCCATCATCTCAGCCACACGTTTGGCGTCATAGATATCTTGCCCCGCGCAGCAGGCCTTGGCCTTCTTAATCGCCGCCCCGTGATCGTAGAGCTGTAATGTCACGCCAATGACGTCATACCCCTCACGCGCCAGCATGGCCGCACAGACAGAGCTATCCACCCCGCCTGACATCGCCACGACGACCCGCGTTTCGCTGACAGGCTTGTGAAAACCAAGGCTATTTAAATCATTTGTGGACATTATAAGTGAATTTTCATCCAAATTTTCAGCGTGAGCTTTGAAGGTTTTTCAGGCTCGCTTACTCGGCATATAGGAAGCCATGTGTTTCGAGTCGAGACACATATGGCAAAATCGCTATAAAAAACTGGCAATAAAATCAACGTTTTAGGTTTTTCTTTAACCTTGATTAACAATAACGCCGCTTCTGTTAACCTTCGTAAACTATTGTTTTTACACATTTTTTATAATGGCGATAAACTAAATTTTAGGACATATTCCCTATACCATCAGTATAAATAAAAATAATATCTGAGAGGCCTAGATGTCAGACAGAAGAATAAAGAGAGAAAATGTGGTGATTGGTCCGGAAGGAACGCCTCTCACCCTGGCAGATTTACCCAAGCCCTCGACGGTGCGTTGGGTGATACGCCGCAAAGCCGAAGTCGTTGCCGCTGTAAGAGGTGGGTTGCTAACGCTTGAAGCCGCTTGTGAGCGCTACGGACTTTCCGCCGAAGAATTTATGTCTTGGCAAAATTCCATCGAAAGCTACGGCATTGCTGGCCTTCGAACAACGCGCGTACAACAATATCGTTAAGTCTCGATATAATAGAATTACTACCCTCATGACCCTGTCATCGAGGGTTTTTTCTTACCTAATTGTTAATTGAGTTAGATTCAAATTAAGAACCATTAAGCACGTCTCTTAGCTACAGTTTAATTCCCCTTTGCTACATAGGCTTCGGATCTAGCCAAAGAGCTGGGCCAAAGGTGAGAGGGAAATCATGGACAAGCACAAGGCACATTATTACGATGTTTATGAACCTGCAGGACGACTTGTTCCTATATTCGCAGCGAGTGACAATTTAAATCACAACACACTCGCCCTTAACTTAGCCAAAAGTGCCGCGGCAAAGGGTGAAACCGTATTACTTCTCGACGTTCAAAATGGCGATGTTATGGAACACGCTGGAATCATCTATAATAAAACCCTTGGTGATGTTATACATAGAGGTGCGGATATTTCCGATGTTTTATATATTACATCAAATGAACACTTCACGGCTGCGGCCTGCGGTGATGCGGATATAGATTCGGTTCTCGGCAGCATGGCTGCACTCTCCCTGTCCTACGATTGGGTTTTTGTATCTATGAAAACAGGATGTACGCCCGCGCACATACGTCTTGCTAGCGCCGCCGATGTGGGGCTCCTTACCTATGATACCGCACAAGATTATTTCATGCGGGCCTATTGGATGATTGAAACCATTCGCGCGCGCGCGCCACAGTTTGATCCGCTTATCTTATCAAACGGCGCCCGTGAAGACGCTGTTGATAGCGCCTTGATGCTAACCGATACGGTTCGCAATTTTTTAGGTGCCCCGCCATCTTATGCGGGACACATTACCGATGAAAATTTACACGAGCGTCTTTTAGGGCAACTTTCTAGCACTGCCGAGAAACACGCCGTCGCATAGTTTAAATATTATGAGCCTGTTGAGGGCTTAAAGAGACTCTCAAGCGTGTGTTCTGTTTTTGGCACGTCAACTTCCGGTGCAGTGGATGCAACGGTTTGGTCAATAGGCTTTAGAGTTTCGCCGGCTTCTTTCGCAAGCTTAGCATCTATTTTCGCTTGGCGTTCAGCGCCAATTTTAACGGCCGCGTCCAAATCGATTTGTGAGCACAGTCCCAAAGATACAGGGTCAGTTGGTGTAATTGTACTGATCTTCCAATGCGTACGCTCACGGATAGCTGTGATCGTTGGTTTTGTTGTCCCAATAAGCTTTGAAATTTGCGGGTCAGACAACTCAGGATGGTTGCGAACAATCCAAGCAATCGCATCCGGACGATCTTGGCGGCGTGAAAGTGGTGTATAACGAGGCCCCTTACGTTTTGTTTTACCACTAGCTGGAACAGGGTCATTATCAAATACTTCGGCCTTCAGAGCGTAACTCGAATCTTTTTCGCCCTTTTCGATTTCTTCCCGAGCGAGCTGCCCATTCGCAATAGGGTCTGCGCCGCGGATACCGCCGGCAACATCACCATCCGCAATACCTTCGACTTCCAGGATATGCAGACTGCAAAATTCTGAAATTTGTTTAAATGTAAGCCCGGTATTATCGATCAACCAAACGGCTGTCGCTTTTGGCATTAAAATTTGTGTCATCTTACCTCTCCTAAATTCATAAAATTAGGCATTAAAAAAACCCGGCTCCGCCGGGTTCCGCTCTAAGATATTCTTAAATAAGTAAGAGCAATCAACAGTTATGATGAAAACCAATATTTTGCAAGGCCTTTGACTTGTTTTCCCTCTCTATAGTGATATTTGAACTGGGTCGTCACCTACAGGCGCACAAAATAGAAGATACATTATGCCTCATAGCGATACAGATTTCACCATTGGCGAAGATTTATACGGCGTATCTATCGCCGAGTTAAATACGCGCATAGATGTATTAAAGAATGAAATTTCCCGTATAGAGGTAGAACTCACGAAAAAGCAGGCCGAATTTTCGGCGGCTGATCAATTATTCGGGCAAAAACCGGGCAACTCTTAAGTTCTGGCCTACAGTTTGCACTCTCCTGACATGTTAGCACATATCCCGCTAAGATATAAACACAGAGGCGCAGCAGACGCCATATGGAGACATAATTGACTGATTTAGACCCCAAGCCTGTCGCAATGCCCTCTCCGCAAGTTGATACGCTAACCCCTCAAGCGGAAGAACGTCTCCTTGAATTTTCACGCTCTGAGCTTTTTCTAAAAACATTCCGCGAAGGCATGGACCTTGTGGAAGAGACAGCCGCCTATTTGGACGGCCCAGGACGGCAAGAGAGCAAACGTTTGCCGCGTAAAAGCGCGCTGACTTATGCCTCGCAAAGCATGAAACTGACAACGCGCCTGATGCAAATTGCAAGCTGGTTGCTTGTACAGCGCGCTTTAAAAGAAGGCGAAATGCAAACAGCCGAAGCGCGTCTCGAGAAATATCGTATCATCACAAACGATTCTGCGGATGAAGAAACAGGCGAGCTTAGCTTTAAAGAGCTTGCGCAAGATGCGCATGCTTTGCCCGCTATCTTACTGGATTTATTGGCGCGCTCAGACACGCTTTATCAACGTATTGCCCGCCTTGACCGCAGCCTTTACGGGTCAATCGCCGCGCAATCAGGCAACACTGTTGCGGATCAAATCAATCTACTTGAAGCCGCATTTGGCCGTATAGATCTAAGAAAATAAAAGGCCTTAGGCCCACACATTTTAAAAGACCAATAGCTTTAAGTTTTTGGCTTAGATTTAGGCGCTGCTTTCTTACGAGGGGCTGGCGCCTTTTTTGTGCTTGCGGATTTTGTCGTTGTTTTTTTCGGCGCAGGCTTTTTTGCCGTCGCCTTTTTAGGAGCCGCCGCCGTTTTAGAGGCTGCCTTTTTTACGGGAGTTGTCTTAGTTCCCGTAGCCTTAGCGGTAGTTTTAGTTTTCGGCACCTCAGCTTTAGCTTCTGCATCCTTGTTCATAGTTTTATCAACGGCGGACTTTGTCACGTCGCTTGCGCGTTTAGCCGCCATTTCTGCGGCGCGGCGCGCTTCGGCAAGAGGGTCAATATCAGCCGTCTCTGCTTTACCGCCATCTGGACTAAGATTGTCATTGATCCGAAATAGCGCAATCGCCAATTCCGCTATCAGGCGCGTAGCCACAATTGATAAAAGTAGCATACCAAAAAACATGACGAAATTTACAAGCCCTTCGAGCGGCGTGAAGTTAATCTTGTAGAATATCGTAGCCAGTGATTTCAGGCCAATCATTATCAGCGCAAGCCAGTAAAAGGCGCGTACAAGGCCTTCTTTCATCAGCTTATCAAATGAGAAAAAGAAATTAATCAAATTAGTCATAACCGTCTCCAAGCTTAGTTGGCATTGCCCCGCTTTCAGCAAGGCCCGCCCTTATTGAGCCGTATCGGGTAGCAACACACCTTGGCCTGGCTCAATCATACTCATCAGTCTTACGCGTTCTAAATCGTCCAAAAGGATTTTGCGTAAACTATCAATATTTTTCCGCTTTACATCAAAAGCAGGTTTTTCGCTAGCCTTTAGCGGTTTGCCTGACAGTTGGTTCAATTGGCGTGGGTTTATGTGCTTGTTATTCTTCAAGACTTCGTAGTGTAAATGCGGCCCCGTCGATGCCCCCGTAGAGCCAACATAGCCGATCACTTGATCTTGCCGCACACGCGCGCCGGCACGTATGCCACGCGCAAACCCTTTCATATGAGCATAGGCAGTTTTATATCCGTCTGTGTGCCGGATACGCACATAATTGCCATAAGTGCTAAATCTGTTCGCGCGTTCTACAACACCTGTGCCCGCCGCAAGAATAGGCGTTCCGCGCCGAGCCGCAAAATCAACGCCTTTATGCATTTTACGATATCCAGAGATCGGATGGCGACGCCGCCCAAAACTTGAGGATAAACGCGCGCCATTAATCGGCGTTGCGCGAAGTTTACGCTTCGCCGTTTTACCCTTCAGGTCATAGAAGTTTTCTCGGCCCTTTGAATCTGAAAACAAATAATACTGCTGCGCATTTCCGCGCGGACTGAAACTCGTGAAAAGCAAATCGCGCGCTTTAACAACATTGCCTTTGTGGTCACGCGACACTTCGAACATTAGCTCAAACTCATCGCCTGCCCTGATGTCTCTTTGGAAATCGACGGAATATTCATAAATATTGGCAAATTGTTGAATGACCTTATCCGGCGCGCCCAAACGAGACGCATCAAGATAGAGCGAATCTTTAATAGCTCCCGCTACGATTTTAGTTTCATATTTAAGTTCCGCCGCAATCTCGCGCGCCGCGAAGCTATCATCTTGGCCGCGTGATACAAAAATCGTGCGCTCAGGATCCGGCCTAAAGGTCATATCCGTGACCACGTCATCTTCAAATGCGATTGTGAAGCTTTGGCCCGCCCGAATATTGCGGGGCGGAAAAACCTCTGAAAAGGCCTTGGTGATTTGATAGGCTGTTCCCGGCGCAATACCTGTATCTTGTAGTAAAGGCCCAAGGTTTTGCCCTGGCTTGATTGTCAGTGTTTCATGACGCGCAGCCTCTAGCGAACCATCGATCAAAAACAAATCATCGCGGGATAAATCAAACTCTGGCGCTGATGGCACAACTACGGCTGCATTCGCTTCCGCTGTATTTGGCGGCAAATTGCGCGTAAACGTTAGCGCGCTTGACGCGGCCAAAACAACAACACCTGTAAGAAGATAGAACTTTTTCGAAACTTTAAAATCCGTATTTACCATTTGAACAGCAGATTTTACCCGCCCGGGAATGTTATTATGATTGCGCGATGTCATATCTTTCCCTCAAAATGCCCAACATTTTTACAATGCAGCATTTAATCATTTATTATTTATATAAGTTTGTGGCAGCCTTATGACTTATTATTCGTTAATATTCTAGCAACACATAACAAAAAATACACTCGACTAAGCGCATGTGTCGCGTATCATTTCGTAGCATTCAAACCCTGAGTTGATAGGATCTTTCATAATGTCCAATACGGGCACAAAAAATCATATCTCCCCGCTGCCCACCAGAAAGACAAAGCGGTTTAAACCTACGTCTTTATGGGGCTATATAAGCTCGATTTTTTTGGCTCTATGTATCATTTTGATTATTGCCATGGCATACATGTGGTCACATCGCGGCGATGTTTTAACCCGTCTTATTCAGCATAATCTCGCGGCACAGGGCCTCGGCGGCGATCTGTCCGTCGAAGAATTCTCCGGCAAGAAGCTCACATTAAACTACATCACTATTCGTTCTGGCGACGAAGCCATCTTCACGTCGAAATCTCTGATCGCGAAATATCAATGGCGGGCTATGATAAAAGGCGAAGTAGAGGCTATTATCATACAAAACGCCTCTATTGATATTGAGGTAGATAAGGACGGAAAAATTATAAGCGACTGGTTCCCAAAGCCTAATAATACGAGCGCCAATTCCCTACCTTTCCCGTCCAAAGGCATTTCAATTCAGAGCAGCCAAATTAATGTGAAAAGCCCCTATGGCGACGTAAAAGCGCGCGGGGATATAAATGCCGCAAACCTCGAAACATTAACAGCGCGCCTTGATCTATCCGATAGTGATTTAAACCTAGGCGAAATGTCTTTGCGCGGCGGCGGAAAGCTCTCCATTGATATGAAACCGGGGCGAAATGATGTTTCGGCGCAGTTGCAAGTCTCACACATAACGCATCCCAAGGCCCGTCTGGAAGACGTTAAACTAGAAGGGAAACTCACCTTTGATTTGGTCGACGGCCTTAGTCACATTGATGGCCCTATAAAAATTCAGTTTACCGATATTCAAAGTGACGTCCTCAGCGCTAACGGCGGCGTAGCGACATGGGATGGCGCGGTTTTATTTTCACCTAAAAAGGCAAGCATAAGCCCCGTGAAAGGAGATTGGGACATCACATTATCCCAAGCGGCTTATGCAGATAACACGAAACGATTGGCCCTCGCCAACAAGCTTACGTCTTATGACGCCATATCCCGCGCGCCTATCGTGCAGCCGTTCTCTGCGCCCTTGCGTGATAGTATTTTAGAGCTTTTTTCAAATATCGACATAGATGCAAGCGGGAAACTTAGCCGGAATAACGAACGTCTGGAGCTTCATTTAAAACGTCCCATGACGATAAAAAATAGCGGCGCAAATGTGAGCATAGCACCTGTAGCGTCAAAACCTTTTTATAGTTTTTCCCTTCAAGAACAGATATTTAAAGTCAATGCGAACGCTGCGATTGAAAATGAATTTTCGTTTGAATTACAAAAACTTAAACTCTCTTCGCAATCGAAAAATGGCATCCAAATAAACCGCATTAAATCCATAGAAGCGCAATTTAAAATGCCCGCGCCATGGCAAACATATACTAAAAATATGGCAGCTACATTGCTCCCGGTGTCCGCGCCTATTTCGTATATCAACTCAGGTGATGAGCGGATAATCAAAACGCACGGGAATGTGAATTATACAGGTCCTGTGCCAAGTGGCACTATAGACGCCTTACGCGCACAGGGCCGCTTATCTCTCAACCTTAAAGGTGACAAAACGACGACTGTGTTCACACAAGCCTCAAACCAACCCATAAGATTTGAACACTATACGCCCGACACATCCGATTGGAGGCTTGGCCCAACCAGCCTTAGCCAGCCAACACAAAGTTTCAAGTTTACAAAGCATGGAAACACATCACGCATGATCGCAGGGTTTCAGGCCGCAAGCACGTCCTTTTCTAACCCCGAAACTTTGCAACATATTCCCGCCGCGTTTTCCAACATCGATATATCTGGCCTTTTGAAAGGGGGGACGCAAAATTGGCTTATAAAGTCCGAGATCGTTCAAGGAGAGATTAATGCTCCAGAACAAGACGCGCTGACGTTTAAAGCCGGCACGTTTAATGTCTCTGCCTCAAGCCAAGGGGGCCAAATTGAAAGCCTCGCTCTATCAACGCCCAATGGACAAGTCGTGTCAAACGCATTTACCGCGAAAAATATTGCCTTTAACGCAGCGGGAAACATGGATGATCTTACCATAAACTACGGAGCTGCAGATCAACTCGCGGCGCTTAATTTGACAACCACATCGAGCATAGACTTTCCGTTTTATGGGCAGACGCATTACAAAACTGGCGCCTTTAATGGGACCGTCACATTGCGCATTCCAAAAACAGACGAGAGCGTCGCCAATATTGATTACTTCTATCAAGACGGCAAAGGCGAGGCGGATATTTCGATAGAAGGCGTGGAATTTAAACGCGGCAAGCTCCAACCGCAAAGCTATCTGCCGTCCTTGCGGGGCAAAATTGCGGATGTAAACGGTTTCGCGAGCGCAGACATTAACGTCAAATTTGAAGGCGGCGCGATATCGCATTCATCTGGCCTTTTGACCTTATCTGATATGGCTTTTGGTACATTGCCCGGCCCGTTTTCGGGTGTGAATACGCAGATTAAGCTAAAGTCTATTTTCCCGCTTGCAACCGAAGGCAAGCAAATTTTGACCGCAGATAAATTTGATCCCGGCATACCTTTGGTTTCAGGAGAGGTGGAATATGAATTATTGCCAGAGGGCGTAAAAATTTACGCGGCCCAATGGCCGATTGGCGGCGGGACCATCAGCCTAACGCCCACGCTTTGGAATTACACAGCAGAAAAAAACACATTGGGCGTTAATGTAAATGACGTGTCCATTGGCGCTTTTTTAGACACCGAAAGCCTCTCTGCGACAGGGACCGCCCAAGGCAGCTTTCCTGTGGTCATCGAAGGATTAGATGTATTCGTCAGAGACGGCAAAATCGCTGTGAAGAATGGCGGCACAATTCGGTATAATTCAGGCGTAACCCAACCCATCACTCCAAATGAGTTTTCTCAAGACCCCTCACAACTTGCGTTTCAAGCGCTTCAAAATTTTCAATATGAAAGCCTCGAAGCCAAACTCGATGGGCCTTTGGATGGCGAGATCGGTGTCTCAATGGAGTTTAAAGGGAAGAACCCTGATGTTTTAGGCGGCACACCTTTTGATTTTAACGTCAATATTGCGGGTGAACTTTTCAATCTCGCGCGTAACATTAAAATGGGGAACGATTTACAAGCTGTGCAGCAGCTCCTGATTAATCAAAACACTGCGCTCGAAATGTCAAAATAGCCAAAACAAAAGAAGCCAAAATTAAACCACGCCCGTCTGCATTTATTAATTCCAAGTTCAGATCCAACGCCGTATAGACCCCTATGTTGAAAAATTATATGATATACACCGCATCCGCTTTAGCTCTGGCTGCTTGCCAGCCCAAAGTGCAAATTGTGGCTCCAGATAAGCCGATTGAAATTAATTTAAACGTTAAAATCGATCAAGAAGTTCGCGTCCGATTGGACGAAGACGTCGAAGACCTTATTACAAACAACCCCGATTTATTCTAAGGAGAGTGTTATGAAATTTATAACTCTAAACATCCTTGTCGCTTTATCATTTGTCATGACAGGCACTTTTACGGCCTCATTCATCACCGCCCCAACAGCCGAAGCGCAAAGCAGTTCAAAAACCATTGTTGATCAAGCCATTGCCCAAGGCCTCGTTGGAGAAACCGCTAGCGGCTATTTACAAGTTGTCTCCAGCGCAAGTCCCCAAATTATGAACGCTGTGCAAGACGTGAACATTGGACGCAAAAGCGTTTACACACGCCTCGCACGTCAACAAAATGTATCTGTTGAAGTTGTGGCGGCCCTTACGGGTGAGAAGCAAATTGCGAAATCACCTCGTGGCAGCAAGGTTTTGACGGCCTCTGGTCAATGGATGACGAAGAGCTAAACACGCGTCAAAACCATATTATTTTGTTAAAGCTTAAACCGCGTTTAGATTAAACGCGGTTTTTCTTTGCGCCCACCACAAAAATATGACTCTATAAAAAAACCAGCCGAAAAGATTCGGCGCAATACGGATAAACCCATGTCTACTGCAGAAACAAAATTAACCGCCGCCGATTTATCAGCCCTAATGTGCGCGCGCATTTGCCATGATCTTGTTAGCCCCATTGGCGCGCTCGCGACGGCAATCGAAGTTTTGGACGATGAAAACAATGTCGACATGCATGATGACGCCATGAGCTTGGTAAAGCTCTCTGCCAAACAAGCTTCCGCAAAATTACAATTTCTTCGTCTTGCCTTTGGCGCAGGAAGTTCGGCCCCCGGCGTCATTGGCGTCAGAGAACTTATACGTTTAATTGACGGCATCTATGGCGACGGGAAAGCCAATATTGTCTGGGACGCGCAGCTCAGTGAGCTTGATAAATCTGTAGCTCGCATCGCGCTAAATATGACCATGCTAGCGGTCCAAGCTGTCCCGCGCGGCGGCGAGGTCAAAATTCAAACGACTGAAACGGCGTCTGAGGTACAAATTCGCATGGACGCTACAGGCCCCAAAGCCCGCTTAAACGAAGCCGTACCTAGAACCTTATCCGGTAAAGCTCCCGAAGATGGTTTTGATGGCCGAACCATTCAACCTTTCTATACAGGCATGATGGTGCGTGAGCTTTCGGCGAATATTCAGACGTCTATCGAGGGCGAATGCGTAACTTTCCTCCTAACAGCGCCAAAAGCCTAACAACTTCATATATTTACTTTAAACTTTATCACCTCTTAACGAATTTTGGGCAGTTTAACGACGAAGGTTTACCTGAGTCGTAAGCCTATAAGCCGTTAGAGGATAATATGGGTGATGATTTAATCGCAGCGAGGCGTTTTTGCGCTGATGCGGATCAGCACCTTGCCGTTTTGCAGTCTGAAAGTTTGACGGATCACACGGCCTTGGCATGCCTTAAAAAACTTAAGTTGGCCGCGAATACAGTCAATGCACGCGCTATTTCCCGTACGGCTCAACACCTCATCAACGTTCTTGGCATACCGGGCGGAGCATCCGAAGGTGATGTAAACTTGGCCCTCGCGCCGCATATAAAGCGCCTATCTAAAGTTCTCGAATTATACCAGCATGGTCTTGCCGACATTGAAGCTCTAACGGCAGAGGTTAGCAATACAGACGATCACTCCAAAGCCGCCAAAAACGCGCATAAAAATGAAAATGAGATCGCAACGTCGACCGCACGAAACAATAGCGCATATGAAAATGCCCGAGCGACATTAAAGCCCCTCTTACAATTCACCTCGGCCCCGTCTGAATATGCTGCCCTGACAAAACTTGCCGGTTTGGGGATGCGCCAAGATACAAAAAAGCTTTACGCTTATTCGCATCTCAAAGCGCCTGATCAAAACACGTTAAAGCTTACGTTTGACGCGCTTATTCCGGCCATTACAGATGCCGCTCTAAAGACCGCGCGGCGTAGTCAAAAAGTCGTTAGCCTGTCTTATGATTGTGACAGCAAAACATTTTCATCCCGTTGTTTCAAATCGATTGAATCCAACATTGCCGCGACGCTTGAAACGCTTATTGCGAACATCATTGAGTCGCCAGATATTCGGCAAGCCAGAGGTCAGAGCCGCTCCGCGCATATTGCCCTTAGCATAAAACAAATAGGACCCGGCATTCATATTTCCTTTGAATGTCCCGGTACAGCTATCCCTCTCACGTTCTTTGCAGCAATGTCGCGCAGTGATCAAAATTATAAAACGGCCTTTCGTTCTGACAAAGATAAACAATATCTCATTATGACGATGGAACGACAGTCAGCAATGCCGCCGGTAAAGCGGACGCATTCAGAGCCACTCACCCCAAATGATATAACGCCCACACAATTATATGAGGGAGCTTTACGATGAAAACATGCCTCGTTGTCGAAGACAATAAAATGGTGCGCCGCATTGCCGGACGTATTTTGAAAGATCTTCAGTTTGAATCTCAAGAAGCGTCAAATGGTCAAGAGGCCCTCGATGCTTGCCGCGTTAACATGCCGGACGCCATTTTGCTGGATTGGAAGATGCCTGTCATGGACGGGCTTGATTTTCTCAAAACGCTACGCGGTGAACCCAATGGCAACCGCCCTGTGGTTGTTTTCTGCACAGCAGAAAGAGACGTAGGAAAAATCACAGATGCCCTCAACGCGGGCGCTGACGAATATATCATGAAGCCATTTGATACAGATATTATCGAGAGCAAATTTGTTCAGGCAGGGCTTATTTAAATGAGCGCCGTGCTGTCCCTCACACCGAGCTATTATGAAGCTTTAAAGCGCCTCACATTAGAGCTTGCTGGGGTACAGCTGGGTGATAATCACGAGTTTTTAATTGAATCCCGTCTCTCTGCGCTTGCGCGGCGTGAAGGGTTTGAAGGTTTAAACAGCCTTATCGAAGAGCTTTTTGCAACAGGACAGTCTCGTCTGGCTATTCACGTTGTGTCAGCCCTACTCGAACGCGACACACATTTTAATGATGATTATGGTAGTTTAAATGACATTGTTACCATTTGCCTCCCAAGCTTGTACGCAAGGTATAAAGGGCAAACTATACGTATTTTATCTTATGGTTGCTCAAGTGGTCAGGAATCTTATTCTTTAGCGATAGCAATACACAAAGCCCGACATAACTTCCCTGATATGGGCATTGAAATTATTGGTGTGGACTACCCCTCTCTTGCAATAGATCGCGCAAGAACTGGGCGCTACACACATTTTGAAGTACAGCGCGGCTTACCTATTCGTGATCTCATCACATATTTTGATCCTTCGGGCGAAGATTGGATCATAAAAGATGCGCTTCGTAATATGGTACAATTTAAAGATTTTCATCTACTGTCGAGCATAAACGAACTTGGAACGTTTCATATTTCCACATTTCGAAATAAGTTAGATTTATATAGCTCTCCTGCCCAAGTACGTATTATGCGGGGGCTTGCAAATGCGATTTCACCATATGGCTTTTTAGTATTGGGCCATCATGAAACCTTGGGTGGGCTAAATTTTGGTTTTGACCAACATCCCAATATCGGGTCGTTATGGCAACGTCGTGAAATTATCATCGAAGAACCCATTGACCCCACCCTTAAAGTCCCCACAGAGCGTACAACTTTTGAAAGTGCGAAACGGCGACATAGCTCATTTAAAGACGATATCGCTCAAATATAGATAAATGATATAAACTTTTATCATCTTTCACAAAAAAAAACCTCGCTTAATTAGCGAGGTTTTTTTGTAAGTCTTAAAGTAAACCTAGGCGCTAAGTTTTTCTTTCGCTGGATCACGAAGCACATAACCTCTGCCCCATACAGTTTCGATATAATGCTCGCCCATTGTAGCTGCAGCAATTTTTTTGCGAAGCTTACATATAAACACATCAATGATTTTTAATTCTGGTTCGTCCATTCCACCATATAGGTGGTTCAAAAACATCTCTTTTGTGAGTGTCGTACCCTTACGAAGGCTCAGCAACTCTAGCATTTGGTATTCTTTGCCTGTTAAGTGAACACGATGGTCCCCAACTTCTACAGTCTTTGCATCAAGATTTACTTTAATGTCGCCGGTTGTGATAACCGACTGAGAATGCCCTTTAGAGCGGCGTACAACCGCATGTATACGCGCAATCAATTCATCTTTATGGAAAGGCTTTGTCATATAATCATCAGCACCTGTACCCAAGCCGCGAACTTTACTATCAATATCGGATGTACCCGAAAGAATAAAGATCGGCGTATTCACTTTGGCCACGCGAAGTGTTTTTAACACATCGAATCCCGGCATATCCGGTAAATTCAAATCAAGTAATATGATATCATAATCATAGAGTTTACCAAGATCGACACCTTCTTCACCAAGATCTGTCGTGTAAACATTGAACCCTTCGGTTTTGAGCATTAGTTCTATGCCCTGTGCCGTGGCGCTATCGTCTTCAATTAAAAGAACGCGCATATTAATCCCTCCCAGGCGAATCACTTCGCAATCAACGAAATAAAGTTAACGTATCTCCATCTATAGGTGAATCCCGTAAATCAAATGTTAACGGCGTATTTATGCCAAACTATTGTGTTTACACTTTATTTTTCACGTATTTTCACCAGATCGTAATTATGCATCTCTATAAGAAGTGAAAATAAGGCGAAAATGCCATAAATTTCGGGGTTAGGTGGGCAAAATGAATTCTGCAATGGATAAAAATGTACGGCAAACGCGGTTCCAAATTAGTGAATTGCAAAAGCGCATTGCTGTACTTGAAGCAACACGTGAAGATTTAGAACGTCAAATTCGTAAACTCAATGACAGTGTTCCTGAGGATAATGTCGAAGCCACAGCGCAAAAAGATGGCTATGTTGCATATGGCTCTTATGCGCAATCTGTCATCGTTCGGAAAGACAATCTTCGCAGTTCATTAGATGACATTCAAAGTCAAACCTCTAATTTAGCTACAGATCTTACGACTGCGCTGGATGCCTTAGACAGCTTTGAACGTATTCAGGCTCGGCAAATGGCCGCAAAAGCAGAAAAGGCGTTGAGGAAACGCGCCTAACTCCGCCAACCACCAAAATTATAAGTTACAACAACAGCGTGATAGAGCATATCACGCTGTTTTTATTCGTATAATTGCCTAACCATCTTCGCTTTGCACCCAATCATAAACATCATCAAAACCAAGCTCAGAAGCCGCCTCAAGCCAGGCTTCATCCACACGAGTTTGCGTTACGGCAGGGTAAAAGACAAAGCCGGCGACAAATAACGCGGCGGCCGCTATGCCAGCAAAACGCCATTTAAAAACATCACGTTTTAATGTGCGGCGAAATGACTTCTCATTATCCCGTTCATCATTAGCAGCAAGATTAACAACGATATGATTCGCAGGAACGGACATCGTTGCCCTCTCTTGCGCCGACTTCATGATCCGCAACGAGAGTAAGTCACTTGCCGGGGCACTTGCGAAAGCCGTTTGAAGCTGTTCATCCAAATTTATTTCGTTTTGCACAGCCCTCATGCCAGCCTTAACTGCGTTGTGGCCGTCATTTTGGCGAGCATTGGGCCAATTTTTGATATCGGCACCATAAACTGATACCAAATTGTCAAATTCCCTTTGGCTTAAAACATGCGGCATACCCAAGTCCTCTGTCATGAAAGCGCCTTTGTTTTT
Source organism: Maricaulaceae bacterium (assembly GCA_049607665.1). Lineage (GTDB taxonomy): Bacteria > Pseudomonadota > Alphaproteobacteria > Caulobacterales > Maricaulaceae > Fretibacter. The sequence goes on along the minus strand of JBMYWT010000032.1, from coordinate 4,995 downwards.
TCAACCATAGGAAAAACCAGAGACTTTTTCAGAGTCTTTCGGGCTCGCGAAAGTAAAGATTCATAAGCCTTTTCACTAATTTCGAGCATTTCAGCTGCCTCTTTTTGACTTAATTCTTCAAAATAACACAAAATAATCGCCGTTCTTTGTCGCTCAGGGAGCAAATCTACAACATTACGTACGCGAATTTGTGTTTCATTTTCGATCAACTTATCCGCTACGCCGTCCTCCGGGTTAACTATCTCTGGTAAGATATCCGTATAAATTGGGCCCTTTTTTCGTAAAATATCTAGACAGCGGTTCGTCGCTACACGGCATAACCATGTCATGAGTTTCGCTTTGCCCGGTGTCCAATTTGGGACCTCGTCCCATAGTTTTAAAAAAACATGCTGGCATACATCTTCGGCTAGAATCGGATCACCCAAAAGCCGCGTCGATAGAGCGTGAACACTATTCAGCCGCCTATTCATCAATACTTTAAGTGCCCTTTCTTCCCTTGCTTTTAAACCAGGGAGGATGTCTGCATCCGGGTCAATGACATTCGCCAAAGAAACTAGCCGCCGTGACGTTGATGCATTTTTTTGCGGCGCTTCTTACCATACCGCCCTTCACCCTGCGTTAGAACACCATCACCATTAGCATCCATACGGGTAAATAGAGCTAAGGTTGCGGCATCATGTTCGGCCCGAGTGACAAAACCGTCGCCATCGGCATCTGGCTTAACACGGTTCTTACGTTCAGCTTTGCGTTTTTTTTTCATCTCTTTACGTTTCGCCTTATGTTCGGCGCGTTTGGCTTTATGAAGCTCCTTATCGGTCGCATCTAAAATACCGTCACCGTTTAGGTCATGTTTTTTAAGGCGGCGTTCTTCACGTTTTGCCTTATGTTCGGCGCGAACGGCATCTTCTTCGGCGCGCGTGATGACGCCATCACCATTTTGGTCACGGCGAGCAAAGGACTCAGCGGCACGCTCATCTTTTCTGCGTTCATGCCCCGCTTTACGCTCGTCCTTAGAGATCATGCCGTCAAAATTAGCGTCATCTGCCGTAAAGCGCGCTTCAGCATGGGCTATAAATTCAGCGCGCGTAATATTCCCATCACGATTGGTATCCGCTTTCGGGCTGGCAAGCGCTACGCCCGCCAACGTCAACGCGCCTGCGGTTAGGAGAGAGGCTTTGAATAATTTCGACATAAATTGTTCCTTTTGGGTGTCTGTTACAAGTCTAAACGGGCGAGCCCGCAAAATCCTTCGCTATTTTTTACATTTCATCAAACGAGTGAATAACGTGCAATGCGGGTAGCTTTGAGGTAATTGTTCAGCGCTCAAGTAAAAAATATAAGGATGCGTTAGAAATGAAACACGCTCTACAAAATTGTATAAAAGTGCTTTTACTATTATTGTCTCTGGCGATGTTTATTCCCTTGATTGCATCCACATGCGAGCAATATGACGCTCGAATCGAATGGGTTTTTATTCAAATTATTCTTTTTACTTTATCGCGCGGGTTGTTTTTGGAAAAAAAATATTGGTGGGTGGCGACACTAGAAATCATTGGGTTTGCCATAATTTGCGTCTTGTTTATGGAGAGCTACAACATGGTACTATCCGATGTCGCCCGATGTGCTTCAAATTCATGTTAACTGAATAACTGAATGCACCTATAGTTCACAATAAGATCAAAGCAAATTGAAGCGCGTTTATTTAATGAATAGAAGAAAATGACGAATAACGTGCAATTAGTGTGAATATCCCCTACATTTTAGGTTCTAATTCAAGCGATTCGCACACGGAACATTTATGGCAGAACCGGCCCCCCAAGAACAAAGCTATGGCGCAGACAGTATTAAGGTCCTTAAGGGGCTGGATGCGGTTCGCAAACGCCCGGGCATGTATATTGGCGATACGGATGACGGGTCGGGCCTGCACCATATGGTCTATGAGGTCGTCGATAACTCTATCGATGAAGCCCTCGCGCAGCACGCCGATCATGTCCGCGTTACGCTACATGCAGACGGGTCGTGTTCCGTCAGTGATAATGGGCGGGGCATTCCCGTCGCTATTCACGAGGAAGAAGGCATCTCCGCCGCCGAAGTGATCATGACACAGCTCCATGCGGGCGGGAAATTTGACCAGAACAGTTATAAGGTCTCTGGCGGCCTTCACGGCGTGGGCGTGTCGGTTGTAAACGCGCTGTCTGTCAATTTGCAGCTCACCATCTGGCGCAACGGCAAAGAACATTTCGTTGAATTTTCTCACGGCGATACAGTGGCCCCGCTAAAAATCGTCGGCGACGCGCCTAATGAAATGCGCGGCGGCAAAGAGCGCGTCCTGACGGGAACAAAGGTTCGTTTCCTACCGTCCGAAGAGACATTCACAATGGTCGAGTTTGACCGCGAAACGCTAGAACGCCGCTTGCGCGAACTGGCCTTCCTCAATTCGGGCGTACGCATCATCCTGACCGATGAACGCCCCGAAGATAATATCGTCACGGAGCTTTATTACGAGGGCGGCATCGAAGCGTTCGTCCGCCATATGGACGCCAATAAAACCGCGCAGCTCGAAACGCCGATCTCTGTCTCGCGCGAGTTGGACGGCATTACCGTCGACGCGGCGATGTGGTGGAACGATAGCTACCACGAGAATGTGCGCTGTTTCACGAACAACATCCCGCAGCGCGACGGCGGAACTCACCTCGCGGGTTTCCGTGGCGCGCTCACGCGGACGATCAATAAATACGCCGCCAGCTCTGGCGCAGCGAAAAAGGAAAAAGTCAGCATTTCGGGCGATGATGCGCGCGAAGGCCTGACCTGTGTTCTGTCCGTTAAAGTCCCTGATCCGAAATTCTCTAGCCAGACCAAAGACAAGCTCGTCTCGTCCGAGGTCCGCCCTGTCGTCGAGAGCGCGATGAACGAAGCCCTGTCGGAGTGGTTCGAGGAACATCCCGCCGAGGCCAAAATCGTTGTCCAGAAAATCATCGAAGCCGCCGCCGCCCGCGAAGCGGCGCGCAAAGCCCGCGATTTAACGCGGCGTAAATCTGCGCTCGATATTGCCTCCCTGCCCGGCAAGCTCGCCGATTGCCAAGAGCGTGATCCGGCTCTCTCTGAATTGTTCATCGTGGAGGGGGATTCTGCGGGCGGTTCCGCCAAACAGGCGCGCGACCGTCAGAACCAAGCCATCTTGCCGCTCAAGGGTAAAATCCTAAACGTTGAGCGCGCGCGCTTTGACCGTATGCTGTCCTCACAAGAAATCGGCACCATGATTACGGCGCTGGGCACGGGCATTGGCCGCGACGATTTTAACATCGAAAAACTGCGCTATCATAAAATTGTCATCATGACCGATGCCGATGTCGATGGCGCGCATATCCGTACATTGCTGCTGACGTTTTTCTATCGCCAAATGCCTGAGCTGATAGATCGCGGCTATCTCTATATCGCGCAACCGCCCCTTTATAAGGTCGAGCGCGGCAAGAGCACGCGCTATATTAAAGACCAAGATGAACTAGATGAATACCTCATTGAGGCAGGCACGAACGAAGCCTCGCTCACCGTGGGCGGCGGCGCGAAAATCGTTGGCGAAGATTTAAAACGCATCGCGCGCGAAGCCCTCTCCGCGCAGCACATCATCAAGCGCATGAAATCCAAAGCCTCGGATCAGATCATCGCCCAAGCCGCCATTGCAGGCGTGCTCGGCCCTGATGCGGACGAAGCGGAAATCACCGAAACCGCGCGCCGCCTTGATATGATTGCCGATGAAGGCGAAGACGGCTGGGCTGGCCGCACGGATGATGACGATGCGATTGTGTTTCAACGCGAGGTGCGCGGCGTAACCGAACGTGTGGTTTTCCGCCCTGCTTTCCGCGATAGCGCAGACGCGCGCCGCCTCCACCGCCTCGCGCCCGCTCTGTCCGAAACCTATTCGGGCATTGCCGTGTTCAGACGCGGATCAGAAGATAGCCAAGATATTTACGGCCCCGCGCAGCTCCTCGATATTATTCTGGCGGGCGGACGTAAGGGCTTTAAAGTTTCACGCTATAAGGGCCTCGGCGAAATGAACCCCGGCCAGCTCTGGGAAACCACACTAGACAGCAACGCCCGAACCCTCTTGCAGGTCCGCGTCGACGCAGCAGATGCCTCCGATGAATTATTTACAAAACTCATGGGCGACGTGGTGGAGCCGCGCCGCGAATTTATCGTGAATAATGCCCTTGATGCGGATGTGGATACTTAGGGTTTTCTTTCTCTTGAATCACTTCCATCCATTAGAACAGCAAGTTTGATAACACACCGTGCAGTCGAAAATGCCCTGAAACAGCGATTTGTTAGACACTTAGCGAAAGCAGTTTCCTGGCTACTTTTATATAGCATTCCGAGCTGCATTTAACCTTGATCACAAAACGGCACTCGCTTCACAACAGCTTACAAGTGCGAGAAACCATTGAGATTAACCGATCGCGTCTTCAGAATTTGATTTTTTCGAACTGGATTTAAACAAATAATTTTTTTCAAGAAAATAAAGAAAAAAAGCTAAGGTCGCAATTATGTTAGCGAAGAGTGCTCCCCCAAAAAAACCTTGCCTTTCTTTCTCCAACTTTTCCGCGAGTATTTCGTATTTTTCTATTTCTTCATGACTGATTTCATCTAAAGCATCATCGAAAATTTGAGAAATACGCTCATTCGGATCCAACAGGCATTCATTTTTATCAAAATCATAGTCATTCAACAAACATACCGTGTAGTTGCTTCCACCTGAAGTTTCTATTGGTGTGCCTATTTTTTGAATTACTTGGGAGAACGACTCCTCGCTTGAACCATTTTTAATCAAAACAATTTTTGGATTAAAGTCAAATTTTCTTACACTCTGTGAAGTCACATTTAGACATTCAAGGCTGTCAATTCTTCTATCACACCAAGCCTTTTTAATGAGAGGCGTGCTAAGATTTATAATGTTTAATGATAAAAATACTTTATAGGATCAATTATTTGTTTGGTTAT
>JBMYWT010000031.1:0-31296 GCA_049607665.1 Maricaulaceae bacterium | reverse complement strand
ATAGCATGATACTGCCTGATGAACGGCAAGCGGTTTTCTTTGCCCGCGAACCTTGGCCGAGCCAACTAAGCGGAACCGAGCTTAATTATGGGGCGATTAAAGAAAAAAACAATCTTTCCGTTATGTCGCGTATGAATGACGGCGGCGTTATTTTCGCCGATGGTATTGAACAAGATTTTCTCCACTTTAATTGGGGTAGTCGAGTGAAGGTTGGATTGGCCGACAATACGCTCAATTTAGTTGTGGACTGGTAGGCATATGATTTCAAATTTTAAGGAACCCACACCATGATCCACTTCAAAGGAAAACGCGCGCTTGTGACGGGGGCGGCGTCTGGGATTGGGCGCGCGGTTGCGGTTCGGCTTGGCGCGCTGGGCGCTCATGTGACGCTTGGCGATATCAACGAGGCGGGCCTTGCGGAAACCGCCGCGATAATCGGTGAAGGCGTGAGCACATGCGTCTTTGATGCGATGGATTTTACCTCTTGCGCGGCGTTGGTGGATACGGCGGCAAAAGGTGACGGCCTCGATATTGTGTGCAATATTGCGGGGGCGCTCGATTGGGGCGTGTCCGCCGATTTCGCGCCCGAACGCTTTGCCCGCATCGTGCAGATTAACCTGAACGCGACCTTTGCGATTTGCCACTCGGCCATTCCGCATTTGACGAAAACCAAAGGCGTGATCGTCAATACGGCGTCGACGGCGGGGTTGATCGGGATACCCTATTCGGCCGCCTATACCGCGTCTAAACACGGCGTGGCGGGATTGACCAAAAGCCTCGCGGTGGAGCTCGCGTCGTCGGGCGTGCGGGTCAATGCCGTCTGCCCCGGCCACGTCAACACGCCGATGACATCGCAGACCCCACCTGAAGGCGAGATCAACTGGCCGCTTGTTATGCGTAATGCGCCGAAGTTGCCTGACGGAACTTTGGCCCCCGAAGAGGTTGCCGAAGCGATTGTTTGGCTGGCCTCTGATGCGGCGAAAAAAATGACAGGGACGCTCCTGACGATGGACGGCGGCCAAGTCGCGGGTTAGGGTTTAGGACGGAGTGTCGCCGCGGTTTTGTAACATCTGTTACGCGGCTGTGTTTATGCTGCAAGAATACTGTAATTTTGCTGTAAGGGTGCGTTCACAGTGCTGTAGGCCTGCTGCATCAGTGCTGTAAGGATGCTGTATGCATGCTGTAAAAATGCTGTATAACTCTGGGCTGTAATCTACGCCCAGCTCATATCACAAATAGAAAAAACTGGGCGTTGCTCTTTAATGTACGCCAGATTGAGCTAAAGCCTAGTCGTCCATTTTCAGGGCGGCAATAAAGGCCTCTTGCGGGATTTCTACGCTGCCGAATTGGCGCATGCGTTTCTTACCCTTTTTCTGCTTATCGAGGAGCTTGCGTTTCCGCGAGGCATCGCCGCCGTAACATTTCGCCGTTACGTCTTTGCGCATGGCGGCAATGGTTTCGCGGGCAATGATACGTCCGCCGAGGGCCGCTTGGATTGGAATTTTAAACAGGTGGCGCGGGATCAGGTCTTTCAGGCGCTCGCACATCATGCGGCCCCGGCTCTCGGCGCGGTCACGGTGAACCAGCATAGAAAGCGCATCTACGGGTTCGGCGTTGACGAGAATGCTCATCTTCACGAGATTGCCTTCACGCACGCCAATGGCGGTGTAGTCAAAGCTGGCATAACCTTTTGATGTGGACTTTAGGCGGTCATAGAAATCAAACACGACTTCATTGAGCGGCAGCTCATATTCCACCATGGCGCGTCCTGCCACGTAGGAAAGACCCGTTTGGATGCCGCGCCGATCTTGACAGAGCTTTAAGATGCCGCCGAGATATTCATCTGGCGTCATGATGGTCGCTTTGATCCACGGTTCTTTGATGTGGTCGATTTTCATCACGTCGGGCATGTCGGCGGGGTTATGAAGCTGTAGCTCGCTGCCGTCCGTCATCGCCATAGTATAGACCACAGACGGGGCGGTTGTGATAAGGTCGAGGTTAAATTCGCGCTCTAGGCGTTCTTGGATGATCTCCAAGTGCAGCAATCCAAGGAAGCCGCAGCGGAAACCAAATCCAAGCGCGGCCGAGGTTTCCATCTCAAAACTGAAACTGGCATCATTTAAACGAAGACGCCCCATAGCGGCGCGCAGGTCTTCGAAATCAGCGGCGTCAATGGGGAAGATCCCGCAGAACACAACGGGCTGCGCGGGTTTAAACCCTTCGAGCGGCGTTTCCGTCGGGCGTTTGTCTTCGGTAATGGTATCGCCAACAGCCGCGTCTGCGACTTCTTTGATTGATCCCGTTAGGAAGCCGACTTCGCCGGGGCCAAGCACGTCTAAATCTGTGGGCTTGGGTTTAAATACGCCGACTTTATCGACAACATAGCTCGCGCCCGTACTCATCGTGCGGATGCGCATACCTTTTTTGACTTGGCCTTCGATCACGCGGAACAACACGATCACGCCCATATAAGTGTCATACCATGCGTCAACGAGCATAGCTTTGAGCGGCGCTTCGGGGTCGCCATGGGCGGGCGCAGGGAGGCGCTGCACGATGGCCTCTAATGTTTCTTCAATGCCAATGCCTGATTTGGCCGAGGCCAAAACGGCCTCAGAGGCATCAAGGCCAATGACGTCTTCGATCTGCTGGCGGATAGCTTCGGGCTCGGCGGCGGGCAGGTCGATTTTATTTAGGACAGGCACGATTTCATGGTCGTGATCAATCGCTTGATAAACATTGGCGAGCGTCTGCGCTTCTACGCCTTGCGAGGCATCGACAACCAAGAGCGAGCCTTCACAGGCCGAAAGACTACGGGAGACTTCATAGGCAAAGTCAACGTGGCCGGGCGTATCCATCAGATTGAGGATATAGGTCTCGCCGTCTTTGGCTTTATATTCAAGACGCACGGTTTGGGCCTTAATGGTAATGCCGCGTTCTTTTTCAATGTCCATATTATCAAGGACTTGCTCGCTCATCTCGCGGTCGGTTAGCCCGCCCGTGAAATGGATCAAACGGTCGGCGAGCGTCGATTTTCCATGGTCAATATGGGCCACAATGGAAAAATTACGGATTTTACTTTGGTCAGTCATGGCCGCCTGTCTAATACGCCCCGCGCGCATTGCAAGCTCTGTGTGATGCGGCACTTTTCTCTTATTTTGAAAAACTGCTAAAATTTGTTATAGTGAGCTATGAAATTAAAATTTTTACTGCTTAGCGTTGTTGGGCTAGCGGCCTGCGCAACACCAAATAATGACGTATATGATGAGACGTTTTCGCGAAGTGAGATAGCGTCTTTTTCTGCAACATATTTTGATATTAATGAAGCTGCTGCTGCACGTGCTTTAAAACCTACTTACAAAAAATATGGCGCGCCTCATGCTTATATAAGCGGGCATATGTCGTCTGTAGATGATGTCACGCTTAGTCGTTTATATGGTAGCGGAGAAGTTCGGGCGAAATTACGCCTTCCGAAACATACTTTTTGGAAAATTAATGGTGATGATCTTCAAAATCACTTTGAACCCATAAAAACAGCACATTTGGTTTACGAAACGGCACGGCTTGAAGATTTACCAGAACGATTGACGCATATAGGTAATTTAACCAAGCGTGGGCAAGTTTTTACTATATTTGAGCGTGTTGTGGATGATCAAATTGTTATCACTCTTCACCGTAGTAATGATTTGCCCGAAAGGGCCAAATTGAACGATTTGCACTTCTTTCAATAGGTTGCATTATGACGCTGTTTGCATATGTCTTGCAAGTGTTTGATCGTCTTACACTCTATATTTGAGAGTTAGGCTACAATCGGTAGCTTTCCCCCTTGATTTTGACCTGCTTTTTTGTCACACCCTATCCATTAACCGCGAGGGGAAGCGTAGGTTTAGTATCTACGGCCAACTTCATACTACGCGAGGGGAAGCGCGCCCGATAATGAGGCGCGGCCAACTTCACTTTATGTGAGGGGAAGCGTGTCTGAAAATAAGGCACGGCCAACTTCAATTCAAATGGGCGAAAAGCCCAATAAATTGAGGAGAGAATATGACTCTTTATTTAATCATGGCGGCGGGTGTTGTCGCTGTACTTTATGGGTTTGTGACCCGTGCGGGGCTGATGAAGGCCTCTACGGGTAATGAACGGATGAACGAAATTGCTGGGGCGATCCAAGAAGGCGCGCGGGCATATCTAAACAAACAATATAAAACGATTGCTATTGTGGGTGTTGTTGTCGCGATCCTGCTCTTTGTATTATTTAAAAATGAAGTTGCTCCGCTCGGTTTTGTTATCGGCGCGGTATTGTCAGGCGCAGCGGGCTATATTGGTATGCTCGTTTCCGTTCAGGCGAATGTTCGTACAACCGAAGCCTCGCGCACAAGTCTGGGCGCTGGCCTTAATATAGCGTTTAAAGCGGGCGCGATAACGGGCATGCTTGTTGCGGGTCTCGCGCTCCTCGGCATGGCAGTTTATTATTACATTCTTACAGGTCCAATGGGGCATGGCACAGAAAGCCGCGCTGTTGTTGAAGGCCTTGTGGCTCTATCACTCGGCGCATCGCTTATCTCTGTGTTCGCACGTCTCGGCGGCGGTATCTTTACTAAAGGTGCTGACGTGGGCGGCGATTTGGTCGGTAAAGTCGAAGCAGGCATCCCCGAAGATGATCCGCGTAACCCCGCGACTATCGCTGATAATGTTGGTGATAATGTGGGTGACTGCGCGGGTATGGCCGCCGATTTGTTCGAGACATATGTTGTGACTTTGGCTGCGACTATGGTTCTGGGGTCTATCCTTTTTGCGAAGAGTTCGATCGGGTCTGATCTTATGCTCTTGCCAATGGCTATTGGCGGGGTCTGTATTCTCACATCTATCGCGGGTACATTCTTTGTACGTCTGTCAAAAGGGTCCGTGAATGTTATGGGCGCGCTTTATAAGGGCTTGATTGCTACAGGTGTTCTCTCTGTGGCAGCCATTTATTTTGTAATTAAAGAAACAATTGGTTTGGGAGAAATTCCAGGCTCAGAATTTGCTGCCGATAAAGCATTTTCTGGCATGGACCTTTTCTGGTGTTCAGTGGCTGGCCTTGTGATTACAGGCCTGATCGTTGTCATCACGGAATACTATACAAGCGTAAGCTACCGTCCTGTAAAATCAGTCGCAGCCGCGTCTGAATCAGGTCACGGCACGAACGTCATCCAAGGCCTTGCCGTGTCTATGGAAGCGACAGCTTTGCCTGTACTTGTTATCGTTGCGGGTATCATTGTGACGCATAGCTTTGCTGGTCTTTACGGTATCGCGATTGCCGTGACGGCTATGCTGGGTGTTGCGGGTATGATTGTGGCGCTTGATGCGTTCGGTCCTGTGACTGATAACGCTGGCGGTATCGCCGAGATGTCAGAACTGGACCCCGAAGTCCGTAATACAACAGACACGCTTGACGCTGTGGGTAACACCACAAAGGCTGTGACTAAAGGCTACGCCATCGGTTCTGCCGGTCTTGGCGCGCTTGTTCTGTTCGCAGCTTATACGCAAGATTTGAAATTCTTTGCGGCAAATGCCAGTGAAGATTCTGTTCTTTATGGTCTGAACGTCTCATTTGACCTGTCTGATCCATATGTCGTTGTCGGTCTGTTTATTGGTGGTCTTTTGCCTTATCTGTTTGGCGCCTTTGCGATGCAATCAGTTGGCCGTGCGGCGGCTAAGATTGTTGACGAAGTTCGTCGTCAATTCAAAGAAAAGCCAGGTATTATGGCGGGTACAGAGCGCCCTGATTACGCGAAAGCTGTTGATATTCTAACAACAGCGGCCATTCGTGAAATGATCAAGCCGTCACTACTGCCGATCTTATCGCCAATCGTATTGTTCTTCGCGATTCAAGCGATTGCAGGCCCAAGCGCTGCGCTTTCTGCGCTTGGCGCGATGCTCTTCGGGGTTATCATCACAGGTATCTTTGTTGCGTTGTCCATGACAGCCGGCGGCGGTGCTTGGGATAATGCCAAGAAATACATCGAAGACGGCCATCACGGCGGTAAAGGCTCAGAGGCTCATAAAGCGTCTATCACAGGTGATACAGTCGGTGATCCGTATAAAGATACAGCGGGCCCAGCCGTGAATCCGATGATTAAAATTACAAATATCATCGCGCTTCTCTTGCTCGCTGTTTTGGCTGGCGGTCACTAAGGCCTCAGTCGACAAAATGTGAATTTGGAACCCTGCCCTTGGGCAGGGTTTTTTATTGCGTGTATTATGTTCAGGATTGATTTGGTCTTTATCATTCTTCGCGTTACATCATAAATATGGAAACCCTCACGCCTATTCATACCCCTAATACGCCTATTCGTTCTCCGAAGCGGAATGTGACGATATTTGACCTTGGGGTAATGGTTTTATCATTCGCGATGGGCGGCGTGATTTTGGGTCTCGCGCTCTATTTCTTTTTTGGATTTGTGCAAACTGGGCAGGGCGTGCTTAATCTCTTATCTGCCTTTGCGCTATGTATGGGGTTTGGCACTTTGTTGGCGGCGCCCTTTTTTTTACTGGCGTTTCTGGCGCGCCGCACGCGTAATGACCGATATTCTAAACGCGGGTTTTGGATGGGATTGGCGCTGATATTACCATGGCTAGCTGTCAGCCTTGTTTTTGTATTCCAAAGCGCTTTACCGCTTTTATACGGCATAGGAACGTTATGCGTGTCTTTCATTTTGACATATTGGGTGGTGTGGCGCCTATTTATGGGGCCTTCACAAGGCAAAATCTTACCTAAAGATTAACAAATACAGTCTGAACATTGAAAAAAGGCATCCTTCTTGCTAGGTTGGACAGGAATTGTTCTGGGGCGGAACAGAGAGTATGCTTTATGGAGCCTTATATGAAAACATTACGTTATATCGCCATGTCTGCCTGTGCTGCCGTTTTGGCCGCTTGCGCGACGGCAACGCCCTATCAACCGGCCTCTGCGCCCGGTGCGTTTGATGGGTTCTCTCAAACTTTGATAGAGAATGATCGCGCCCGCGTAAGCTTCGGGGGGAACTCCCTGACCGACCGCGAAACAGTTGAAAATTATTTGCTTTACCGCGCGGCGGAAATGACCGTGGAGCGTGGCTTTGATCACTTCACATTGACGGAACGTGACACTGAAGAAAAAACGCGCCGCCGTCTATCGCCGTCTATGGGCTACGGTATGTATGATCCCTTCTTTGACTATAGTTTTTATCGCCCACGCTATGGTTGGAGTCGTGGACATCGTTACTCCTCTTTTTACGGCCCACGTTATGGCATTGGATATAATAGCTTCGGGACAAGGGGCTATGGACGTGCTGGCTTTGGCTTTGGTTTCGGCGGGATGGGTTATGACCCTTTCTTTAATGATTATGACGTACGCGAAATCACACGCTACCGGGCGTCTGCCGAAGTTATGTTTGGACGCGGGAGCGCCCCCAGCCTGCAACATGCCTTTAATGCTAGAGAAGTCCTAGAGAACCTTTCTTCGACAATCGTGCAGCCCGATCAAAAAATGTAAAATCTATTTGGATTAATAAAAAAGCCGCCTTAAAGGGGCGGCTTTTTTATTGGAAAATTTTAAATTAATTTTGCCGTTTTAAATTATGCGAGAAGATATCCATATCTTCCCAGCCACCCAAATCGAGCGCGGCGCGTGCCGGTAGAAATTCAAAACAGGCTTTGGCGATATCCAAACGATTTTCACGCGAAAGACGCGCCATTAAAATGTTTTTAAGTTGATGCAAATATAAAACATCCGAAGCCGCATAGGCGAGTTGCGCGTCGGTTAGCTCATCTGCGGCCCAATCTGAACTTTGTTGCTGTTTAGATAAATCCACGCTCAATAGCTCTTTGCAGATATCTTTTAGGCCGTGCCGATCCGTATAGGTGCGCACAAGGCCAGAAGCGATTTTCGTACAAAAAATTGGAGAGACATCAATACCAAGGTCACGTTTTAAAACGGCGACATCAAAGCGGGCAAAGTGATAAATCGTTTCGGTCTCTGGGTTGCTAAGCATCGCCTTTAAATTCGGGCAATCATAGCTATTCCTGTCCATTTGAACGATATGGGCATCGCCATCCCCTGCGCTAAGCTGTACGAGGCAGAGCTTGTCGCGCACCATAGAAAGGCCTTGCGTTTCTGTATCCACGGCAATGGATTTACCAAGATCAAGATCGGCGGGGATATCGTGTTTGTGGAAATGTATGCTCATAATATGTTTCTATTTTGCGCTCAGCGGCAATTTTAAAAATACAATGCCTGTTTTTCGCGCCCCTGTCTATTTCCCTATGCTATAAGCGCCCTATGAAAATGAGCAATGATGAATATTATAATATGTTTGCCCAAACCGAGGCAGACTTCGGCCAAGCAGCGCTGATTTATATGGGGGTTAAAACGACGGGTATATTTTGCCGTCCCGGATGCCCCGCACGTTTGCCGCTGCGTAAAAATTGCGAATTTTTCCCTGATGCGGAAAAGGCGTTAAACGCGGGCTATCGTGCCTGTAAGCGTTGCCATCCTTTACGCCTGCCGGGCGAAGCGTCGGGCTTAATTAAAACTCTGATCAATCTCGTCGAATCGGATATAAGCCGCAGTTGGTCAGAAGAAGATTTAAGCGCATCCGGCATAGATCCATCTACGGCGCGCCGTCATTTCAAAGCGCGTTTTGGGATAACATTCGCGCAATATGCGCGCGGCCGCCGCCTTGGCGATGCCGCGAAAACACTTCGCAAAGGAGAGAGCGTGATAAATGCACAATTAGAGGCGGGGTATGAAAGTGCGCCAGGCTTTCGCGCAGCCTTTTCCAAAACTTTCGGAACCGCACCTAAAAATGTTAAGGGCGACCCGCTGTGTATTGATTGGATTGATACGCCGCTTGGGCCAATGATATCTGTGGCCAGCGAAGAGGCTTTATATCTGCTTGAGTTTACTGATCGCAAACATATTACGCGCCAGTTTAATAAGCTTACTAAATTACAAGGCCGCGCCATTGTGCCGGGACAAACCGCGATCAGCCATCAAACGCGAGACGAGTTAACCGCCTACTTCAAAGGTGATCTCCAAGGTTTCACAATGCCTTTGATTACGTCTGGCACGGATTTCCAAAAACAAACATGGCAGGCCCTGTGTGATATTCCTTTTGGAGAAACGCGTTCCTACGCGCAGCTGGCTTGCGCGGTCGGTAATGAAAAGGCGGTGCGGGCTGTGGCGGGATCGAATGCAGCAAATGGCCTTGCCATCATTATCCCGTGCCACCGCGTGATCCGCACAGGCGGACATTTGGGCGGCTATGCCGGAAACCTATCGCGCAAACAATGGCTCCTGGAACATGAGCTGAAGTTTAAAACGAAATAATATTTAAAGAATTTTACTCTATGTTATGAGTATAAGCCTGATTTTAAATTTATCTCATATTGTAAACTTACTTTTGGAATGAAGGTGTCTATATTTTGGCACAGTTTTTGCTTTACAGGGTAGATTGAAAACATTGCTTTGAGCGAGTAGAGATCAAATATGCCGACACAAATTATTGAGATAGCTCAGCGTCGTGATACACCAATTTTGTCGTTGAAAGTTGATGTAGATTTAAACCAAGAGCAAATTCTTCTTACTGTGCGTAGTAAGTCTAAGGGTGAAAAATCTCTATGGTTATCCCCTATTGGTTGGAAAGATACCAAGAAATCCGTACTGCTTGATTGTTTCTCATCGGAAACAGGTTGCGATATTATTATACCAGACTTGTTTGCCGGTGATATATGTGATGGTGATCATATTTACATCGCTTCGAGTGACTTAAATTTTAAAGGTGATTTTATATGGCTGGCGCCTGAAGTCGAGCCGATCCATATCGTAGCTCCAGAGTTCGAAGATTTTGAACCTGCTGCAATCGAAGAAAGTAAATCTAATGCTTTGGATTGGTTCTTAAAACGCAATGCGAATGAAGACGGTCCCAAACCTTCGTTAACGGAAATAGTTACCGAAAAAAAGTTTGAATCAGAGTTAGAACAACGCGCTTTTGATGCGCAAAAGCAGGCAAATGAGTATCGTGCAAAGATGCAACAGGCTGTACGTGCTCGTGAAATGGCACAGCAGAAAACACGTGAAGCTGAGCAACGTGCTGAAGATGCATTGCGCCGCGAAGCCGAACATATTGCAGATGTTGAACGGGCGGCTAAAGCCTTTGATGAGGCAGAAATGTTGCGTCTCGATAATGCACGTAGACTTGAGGTCGAGCACCGCGCGATCGAGCGGAGGAAAGCCGAAGAAGCGCGTCTTGCGGAAGAAGCACGTTTAATTGCTTTGGCCGAGAAGCGGGCCGCCGAAGTTGCGTCTGCACGTGAACATATTACATCTGTTTTGGACCTAACTGTTGAACGCCGCAGCAATCTGTCTGAAAGTATTAAAAACGAAGGCAATGAATTAAAAAAAGTTGAAGCAGATAATTCAGCATGTTTGGAAAAACAAGCTGCTGCTAGTGTTGAGTATGAACGTTTAACAGCTGATTTGGATATGTATTCAAAACAACTTGCAGATGCGCATGATAAAGCAGAGTCTTTAGATGTTGAATTTCATGGTGCGGAAACTGAAGAAAAAATAGCGAAGTCATCTTATGATGATGCCTTGAAAACATATGAAGATACGCTTGAAAAATATACAATTGCTGAAGCTGCTTTAAAACAAGCGAAAGACGATGAACGTGAAATTAAAGATGCATTGAGAGATGCTAAAGTTGTACGGGATGAAGAAAGCGAACGTTTAGAAAAAGCAGGTGACATTTTAACGGCTTTAGACGAGCAGCGTAAAATAGAACATTCAAGTGCGGAGACGTCTCAACAAGAATACGATTCTGCAAAAATAAAAGCGAGTGATTTATCTGATGCTATTGAACAATATGATGTAGAAAATCAACAATACATAGACTTAGAAAAACAACATAAAACCAATCTTGAAAACCTTAAAGCTGATCTTTCACGTGTGAAGACACGTGAGAGTATCTCAAAAGAGGCATTGCAGGTCTTAGATGATGATGGCGAGCCAGATGATGCGCTGAATGCGTTGAAAACACTAAATGATGACACTGAAGACAAACAAGAATTGAATGAAAACTCTTTAAAGCCTGAGGTGCAATTAAATAAAACGCCTCACGTTTTGATCGAACCAGATATCGAAATTGAGAATGTTAAGATTGAAGCTGAGGCTGAAATTGGGGTTAATGAACCTGCGATTCAACGATTGGAGACTGAAGTGTCGCCATCAGTTGCATTGAATATTCAAGAGAATAGTCGTGGCACGCAAATGGTGAAACCGAAACATATCAAAATTATTGGAGATGAAGATATTGATTTGAATGCTGAAAGAGGTCATTTTGATATTCAATCTATTCGTTTGCATAAACGTGGGACTCGGTCACGTTTTCAACGTAAATTTTTAGGTTTTTTCGGCCTCGGCACAATGCTTCTGTCTTCCGTTGTTGGTTATAAATATTTTATGACTGATACAACACCGGTGGCAGAGATTGCATCAAGTGAGAAAATCGCAGTGACATATTCAAGTTCTGGACGCGTTGAATTACAGAGTACAAAAGCTTCGATGTCAGGAGGTGATAATTCTCCGCGAGCTGAACCTAATCATCATTAGATACATCTGATTTAAGTTTGAACCACAATAAGGCCGGCAATGATTAACCCTGAGCCAATAACATAACGTGGACCAATATATTCGCCTAGAAAAAGCGCCGCAAAAATAGGGACCGCTACAAACGTCAATGCCATAAATGAATATGCATAAGACAGCGGGACAGCCTTCAACACAAGAAGCCAGACTAAGGTCGCACTACCGTATAGTGTAAGTGCTGCTATAAATATTGGGTCAAAAAATGCGGATATAAAAGAAGCGTTAGGGCCCCGTGCAAGTAATCTTTCACTTGTCATTTTAAATAAAACTTGCCCGATGGCGATCATTATAGGCGTACCAAAGAGAAGGCCGATAATTAGGGGAGGAAGGTTTTTCATTCTGCGGCTTGTATGGTCGCGTTGATTGGTGATTCCGTCATATCTTCATGATAATAAATATCGCGCTTAATATCGCAAATTATATGATCATTAGGAACAGGTTGCATGGCGCGCAAAAAACTATGTGTGTACGGGAAGAAGTTGAAATGCGGATTAAATGTGTAGCGATATTCACGTTCACGTGGGACAATTATGATAAGGCGTTTTTTCGTGATACGGCGTAATTCAGCAATGGCGGCGCGATAGTCTAAAACATGCTCAATGACATGAGTGCAAACCACCGTATCAAACTCGTTATCTGCAAACGGTAAAGTTTCTATTTTAGCGGCAATATATTCAATTTTTGGCAAATTACCCGCATCATCGATCGCGAAATCGACACCTGTCAAACGTGATAACTTGGGGTTTGTCTTGTGAATTTCTTTCAGGAGATAACCTGTTCCGCAACCGACGTCACAAATAGATTCTCCAAGAATATTTTGTGTAATGTGTTTAATACATGCTTGAGAATTATCAGAGCCTTCATGTACACGCGGGTGTTTTTTATAAAGTGCTTCATATTCCTCATCAGACAGGAAGACGGCGCGTTCTCGAAATCGAGCAAGGTCTATAATGTGATGCCCCCAAGCAAGACGGGCTACTCCTTTAAATAGGCGGCTATCACGCAAGATGGCAGGTATTACATCTTCCAAAACGAAGCGAATTTTGTTTGTGGTTTCGCGATTCATTAGGCTTAATTGATATCTTGTATCAGTTTGTAATTTTGAGGTGACGCAGATGTAATCGCGGTATCGGTGTTTTTATTTGTCGCGTGTCGGCGTTCATGTAGACGCGTGGCTTGACCCATATATTGCTCCCCGCGCGAAGGAGAAATAGATAAATAATGGACACGTTTCTGTTCGTTGCGGCCCCTTGCAACACTATCCAGAATGACGCCTGCCATAAACATCATCATGGCCCCCAGTAAGGCTGTCATAGATAAGACCCATGTTGGCATACGAGTTACAAGTCCCGTTGAGATAAATTCTAATAGAACAGGCGCAGCTAACAGGAATGAAAATCCGACCAGAGCAAATGAAACACAGCTAAAGAAAGCAAATGGACGTGTTTCTTTCATTAATGTTGCAATCATGCGTAAAATGCGAAATCCATCTCGAAAGGTTGAAAGTTTACTTTCAGATCCTTCAATGCGGCGTCCATAATCACATTCGACTTCTTTGATTGGTAATCGTAATATCGATGCATGTACGGACATTTCTGTTTCGATTTCAAACCCAGGAGACATGGCGGGGAAACTTTTGGCGAAACGACGTGTAAAGACGCGGTAACCTGAAAAAATATCTGTAAAATCACTCCCAAATATTGTCTGGTAGACAATGTTGAAAAGCTTGTTCCCCATAGCATGGCCGGTACGGCCAGCGTCCTTGGTGACGTCGCGCCGTGTTCCTACAACCATATCAACACGTTCTTTTAGAAGGGTATGTATGAGTGTCGGTGCCATGGTGGCATCGTAAGTGCCGTCCCCATCCGCCATAAGATAAATATCTGCTTCAATATCCGCAAACATTTGCCGTACCACATTGCCTTTACCTTGCCGAGGTGACGGAATAACGATTGCGCCAGCACGCGCAGCTTGAACCGCAGTGTCATCTGAAGAATTATTATCATAAACGTAAATGCGGCTAGCTGGGATGAATTTTCGGAAATCCAAGACAACGCCTGCAATGGCTTTGCCTTCATTGTAACATGGCAATAAAACTGCAATGTTAAGATCACCAAAATCATGCTGCATCATAATTTATCCAATATGTCCTAAGTTAAAAAATTGCAAGCTTACTAATTTATGTAATCTTTAAGGACTCAAGGTTAAGTTTCCCCAAAGATAACTAAACCATGCGTGTAAAATGAATGATCAGGATATAACAAGCTCGGTACCTTACTCTACACTACCTGCGACATCATCGGGTTTTAATTTTGCGGTTGCAGGCAGTTCGTTATTTTTAATTATAATTATTATCGTTAAGTCGATTGTTGCTGAAAAATTTGGACATGTTGGTCCTGATCCTGACGATGAAATGCGATTTGTTCAAATCCGGGATTTTTTAACAGGACAAAGTTGGTACGAAACTGATCAATATCGCTTAGGGCTGTTTGGTGGTACGGATATGCACTGGTCGCGGTTACCAGATATTCCGATTATCATTTTGACTAAGTTTTTCGAACTTTTTTCGTCACAAGAAACAGCACTTAGATATGCTATTTCAATATGGCCGCCACTGACGATTACCTTTTTGATAATTGCTTTGGTTAAAGGCGCAAACTTTTGGGTAAACGAAAACATTGCTGAATCAAAAACCCCGCTTTTCATTTTGGTTTTAGGGGTGGTTTTTGCAATTGCATTTTATCGTTTCCGACCTGGAGCCATTGATCACCATAATATTCAAATTGGTTTGGTTGCGCTCTCGTTTGCGTTTGCGCTTGACCCAACGCAAAATCAAAAAAGTTTCTTTATATCTGGATTTACAGCCGCCCTATCTATTGCTGTCGGCGTAGAGGTTTATATTTTTATTGCCGTGATATGTGCATTTGTAGCGCTTAATTGGCTTGTCATAGGCAAAGAAGCCTCCAATGCGTCTATTGGTTTTGGGGTTGGATTGACTTTAGGGCTGCTCATAGTTTTCTTTCTGGTAACGTCGCCCGCGGATTATATGCAAGTTTATTGCGATTCTCTTTCGCGTATCACAGTTATGGCGGGCCTCATGGGCGGGTTAGGGTTGGCCATTCTTGGGTGGCGTGGAAAACAATTAGGAACCATAGGACGATTCACATGGTTAGTAATTTTAGGTCTTGTGTGTGGCCTTACTCTTACATTGCAAGCGCCGCAATGCCTTGCAAACCCGCTTGCAGCCCTGCCAATTGAAGTTGAAAATATTTGGCTAGCCAGTGTAAATGAAGCCAAACCTATTTGGGGGAATAAAGAAGGAAGGTCTATATTCTTGCCTATGTTTTTAGGGCCACCTCTTTTGGCTTTGTGGTTGTCAATTAGGTCACATCTTCAAAACCCAAAATGGTCGTCTCGTGTATTAATTACGGGCTTGTTGATTTCAGCTCTGGGTTTGATGATTTACCAAGTAAGGTTTTACCCTTTTGCGTATCTTTTTGCGATGTTACCGCTAGCGGCTTGGATAAGCCGAGTTTATGTTTGGGGACATGAAAAATCTACCCAAGAACGTATGGCATCATTAAGGTATATTTTTTGTGGGTTGCTATCTATGCAGTTTATATGGGGAGCCCCTGGAACATTGTTAGCAGGCGAGGTCGGTGAAATAACTAAGCTGGCTAAAGAGGCTCGTAAAGCATGTTATTCGGATGACGTTATTAAGGCTTTAAGTGAGTTGCCGCCGGGTCTTGTCGCAGCTACGAGTAATGGCGGCTCGAAAATATTATTACACACGCATCATCGTTCACTAAGTGGGAATTATCACCGCAACCCACAAGGAATAGCAATGCAAATAGGTATTGGCCTATCCGATCCGGATACAGCCTATGAAATTTTACGTGAAGCGAAGGTTGATTATGTGCATTTTTGTGGAACATCGCCGCAATCAGAAACACTCGTTTTAAGAAATATGGACGGGCTTTATGCTAGGCTAATGTCCGAAAATATCCCTGATTTTTTGGAGCCCATTGGTCCTGCCTTGGAAAATGGTAGTGTGAACCTTTTTCGTGTAAAATAACTATGCGGCTGGTGCGCCAATAACCCATTTATAATGTCGTATAATGACTTTCTCTGTCAGCCCAGCTTTGGCATATGGGTCGTGTGATAGCCATGTTTCAACGTTCTCGCGGCTTTCAGATTCCACGATCAACATGCTTCCGCGCATAACGCCTTCCTCGTCAAGCCACGGTCCTGCGACTAACACTTGCGCGCCGTCACCGGCCTTAAGAAACGCGAGATGAGCATCCCGATTGGCTTTGCGGATATCCAGACTATCGGCTTTATCTTCTGCGTAGATTAAAAACTGCATGAGGGTCTCCTAAACTTCGGATGTATGTTCGCGCGAGAGGAGCGCGGTAATGGCGGCATCAACTGTCAGCTCGCCAGATAAAATATCCGCCATGGCAAAACAAATCGGCATGTCGACCTTAAGTTCCTGCGCGAGCTGTTTGAGAGCGGGCGCGGTGGCAACGCCTTCGGTCACGGACTGACGGTTTTTCAAAATCTCTTCGGCGGATTGCCCGCGTCCCATCGCAAGGCCACACGACATATTTCGTGATTGTTCGGATGAACATGTAAGCACTAAATCCCCAAGCCCGCATAGGCCTGTTAGAGTCTCGGGTTTGCAGCCAAGTGCCGTACCAAGACGGCGCATTTCTGCAAATCCGCGCGCAATGATGGCCGCGTGGGCAGAACGGCCAAGCTCTTTGCCAAGAACAATGCCGCAGACAATAGCTAGCACATTTTTCACGGCTCCGCCAATTTCAGCGCCCAGAATATCATCACTTAGGTAAGGGCGAAATGTGGGCGCTGCGATTGATTTAATCAATTTCTGTCCTAAGGCTTCGTCCTTACAGGCAAGGGTCACAGCCGTAGGCAAGCCTTTGGCCACGTCAATCGCAAAGCTAGGTCCGGACAAAACGCCCGCTTGGGCCTGCGGGATAACATCAGCAAGCACATCGGTCATGAAACTGCGCGTGGAGATTTCAATACCTTTAGAGCATAAAATGATAGGCTGCCCGTTTGGCGCATGCGGGGCGTAGCTTTCTAATGTGCGGCGCATATGCTGGGCGGGCGCAACCGCTAGAACAGCTCCACATGCCGCGAGGTCAGCCATATTGCCTGTGGCGCGAATGCTTTTATGTAAAGCGACTTCGGGGAGGTAAAGCGTATTTTCATGCTGCGCGTTAATCGCGTTGACGCAATCTTCCTCAAACGCCCAAAGCGTGACATTGCAGCCAGAACTAGCGAGAGTCTGCGCGAGAGCTGTCCCCCAAGCGCCGCCGCCAATTACGCCCATATGCTTAAAACTATCTGTCATATTTATCCTGTTTTACGGCTTTGGTCTTTTACGACTTGGGCCCTTTGCGTCCTGACCCGCTTGAGGGCGCATGTTTGGCAGCTTGGCTATCGAGTGGCCAGCGCGGCAAAGCTTTAGTCGAGAGGTCATCATATTCCCCTCTAATATAGTGCTCCGCCCCCGCTAGCGCAATCATCGCGGCGTTATCTGTGCAATAAGTTAAGGGCGGCGCAAGGAGGTTAAATCCTTTGTTCGCGCAAAGTGTTTTCAGGCTGTCGCGGATAGCCGTGTTTGACGCGACGCCCCCGGCGACAACAAAACGGTATGGCTCAGTTTGAGGCCCTATATCATCTGTGAAAATCGTCATGGCACGGGCCGTTCGATCCGTGAGGACATCACAGACGGCTTGCTGGAAACTGGCAGCGATATTGGCTTTATCCATATCCGTTTTTCCTGAGGCGTCATAGGCGCGAGCGACAGCCGTTTTTAGGCCCGCGAAAGAAAAATTCGCATGGTCTTTTTTGGCAAAGGGCCGTGGCAAGGGGACAGATTTTGGATCGCCATTGCGCGCTGTTTTCTCGACATGTGGCCCGCCGGGGAAACCTAGCGCCATGACTTTGGCTGTTTTATCAAAAGCCTCGCCTGCTGCGTCGTCGACTGTGCTGCCAATGCGCGTATAATCGCCAAGCGATTTGACTGACAAAAGCTGTGTGTGGCCGCCCGAAACAAGCAGTAATAAATATGGAAAAGGGCAATCTTCGGCGAGGCGCGGCGAGAGCGCGTGCCCTTCAAGATGGTTCACGGCAATAAGCGGAATGTTAAGTGACAAAGACAGACCCTTCGCCGCCATCAGGCCCGCAATGACGCCGCCGATTAAACCCGGTCCAGCCGTTGCGGCAATGGCGTTAAGGTCGGTATATGCTACGCCTGCCTCTTTCATAGCCGCGCCAATGATAGGCTGAATTTTTTGCATGTGCGCGCGGGCGGCGATTTCGGGGACTACGCCGCCAAATTTGGCGTGTTCGTCATCTTGGCTCGCGATGATGGAAGACAAAATTGTGACTGTTCCATCCGCGTTTCGCCGCAATACGGAAGCTGCCGTTTCATCACAGCTGGATTCAATGCCAAGGATAAGCGCCGTTTTGGCGCGCATCGTAAGCGTGTCTTTGTCTTGCGTCTTATAGGTGTCAGGGGCTAAAGCCATAGCCTGACCGATAACGTGAGAGCCGAGCCATTGCAACGATCACATGATGAAATAAAGCCGATAATTATCGGAACGCGCGGATCGCCCTTGGCGCTCTGGCAAGCGCGCCATGTGCAAAGCTTGCTAATTGAGAAACATGGCTTTGCTGATGATGTGGTTCAGATTGAAATTTTCAAAACATCAGGCGATAAATTAAAAGGGTCTCTGGCTGAATTTGGCGGCAAAGGTCTGTTCACCAAAGAACTCGAAGAGGCTTTGCTAGATGGCCGGATTGATATTGCCGTGCATTCCATGAAAGATGTCCCAACGGTGTCGCAAAAGGGCCTAGAGATCGTATCCGTATTGAAGCGCGAAGACCCGCGCGATGGGTTTATTTCTCATAAATGTGATGACCTTATGGATTTACCTAAGGGGGCCGTGATCGGGACAGCGTCTTTGCGCCGCCGCGCACAGCTCGCTCGTCTTCGTCCCGACGTGACATTTACATTATTACGCGGGAATGTTGGGACGCGGCTTGAAAAACTCGCGCGCGGAGATTGCGACGCAACGTTTTTGGCGGTTGCGGGGCTAAACCGCCTAGGGCAAGCGGATGTGATAACGCAAAATGTTCCCACCGAGATGATGCTCTCTGCGCCTGCACAAGGGGCGATTGGCATTGAAATGGCGTCGGAAAATAGCCGTATTTATGACCTCATCAAAGCGCTGGACCACATGCCGACGCGCCACGCTATCACCGCAGAGCGGGCATTCCTCGCTGCGCTGGATGGTTCCTGCCGTACGCCCATTGCCGCGCTAGGAACAATTACTGAAGGACATATGCATTTTCGCGGAGAATTGCTCTCGCATGACGGGCAAACATCTTTCTCGCGGGATGTAAAAATTCCGCTCACGCCAGAGATGGATATCTACAAAGCGGCTTTTGAAATCGGCCAAGAGGTACGCCAAGAGGCCCAAGGCCAAATCACATGGGATGAGGTGTGAACCGTATTTGGATTACACGAAGCCAGCCGGGCGCAGAGCAAAGCGCTGCCGCCTTTAAAAACGTCGGATTTACGCCTCTTATAGCGCCGCTTTTGGAAATAACGCCGCCGAAAACCATCCCGGCTTTGCCGCCAGATGATGCGGTTTTAATCTTTACCTCGAAAAATGGTGTGAACGCATTTTGCACGCAAGCGTCCTCTCGGGATTGGCCTGTTGTGACGGTAGGAGATGCCACCGCCGAGCTGGCTCGCAGCTATGGGTTTTCTAATATACGCTCAGCGGATGGTCGCGGGAGTGATATTCCCGTCATGCTCGCAAGTGATCCGGCAACAAACAGGCTTTATGTGCATGTCTCAGGCTCTCATGTTCGCGGTGATATTGTCGGGGCTTTGCAGCGCCAAGGTCGGAAAGCGCGCCGTGATATTTACTACCAATCCACGCCCGTAGAGCGTTTTCCTGATATAAATTTGCATGACATTGAATTCATAGTTTTTTATTCGCCTATGACTGCGCAAACATTCGTGGGTTTCATGGCCGATACAGCCCATATAACAGCTATTTCTCTAAGCCCCGATATTGATGACGTTTTAGCGCCATTGGATTTCACGAAACGCTATGTGGCGGATAAACCGACACAAAATGCACTGCTGAAAGCCGCGCAGCAGAGCTTGCGGGAGCGCCCAAAGACGCGGTAAGATGCGGCATGAGCGATAGCGGCAAAAAAACAGACGAGTCTGAACCTTCTCTTGAGGATTATGTGATATCCCAAGCGGATATGCAGGATGAACCCGAACATATTACAGACGAAGAGCACTTCGACGCGAGCGATGACGTGCCTGTTGAAGAGGTTAAATCGCGCCGCTATTTGGGCTGGGGCGCAGGTCTGACGCTGACCGTGATGGGTATATGTTTGGGCGCAATCGGTGGATGGGGCTTATCCCGCCTTATGCCGCCGCCGACCGCAACGTTTGATGATAGCGCCTTGCTAGAAAGACTAACTGCGTTGGAAAATAGCAAGGCGGCTATGTCAAAAGATGTGACACGTCTGAAATCGGATATGACAGAGGTAAAAGCCGCAGGGCCCAAAGAGGATGACGCGACTGAAAGCATTGATCTTGCGGCCATTGAAAACCGTATCGCCGATTTGGAACTGCGCCTAACGGAGAGACAAAAGACGCCGTCTACGGTCGATGATGAAGGCGCGCCTAATGTATTTGAAGAACCAAATGTTATTGATAGTCCGGATGATTCTATGGAGCCGCCTAGTTTAGAATCAAATGACGCTGTTGCATCTAACGAAACTGCCCCGCCGCCTGCTTTTAATGGCGTTACGCTAGAAGAATTTGAAACGGCCTTAACGGCATTGCGCGATGATTATTCACAGCAAATCGCAGCAAATACGGGCACGCAACAACAATCTACATCTGATATTGCGGCGCTCTATGAACGTCTGGAAACGCTGCAAAGAGACATCGCCACGGCCAAGGAAATGGCGGCAAACCCAATCATTGTCAAAGAGGCTGTGCTTCTCCCGCCATATCCGCGAGACGCTATTTTCGAAGCGATAACGCAGGTTGAAACCAAAGAAGATGCAGGTTGGATTTCCAAAACATTGGGACGGCATATCACCGTGCGTGATCCGGATGATGTAGACATGGCGACAAAGAAATTGACGGCGATTATGGCCGCAATTGAAACAGATGATATCCAAGAGGCTTTGGCGTTAACGCAAAGCTTACCGCCCGAAGGCGTGGCGCTTGCCAGCGATTGGATAAAGGCGGTAAAACGCCAATAGGCATAAGGAAAAAGTGATGCTGAAATATATTATCGGGATTGTGATGTTCATGGTGCTTATTGTGGCCATGCTTCTTTACATCGACCAAGGCGCGGTGCTGTCGATTATATCAACAAGCAAGCGGGATGTTCTAAGTTTTAATGTAGAGCTTAGCCTGCAATCCGCCATTGTTATTGGCTTGCTTGGGTTGATCGGCATCATTGTTCTCTGGTCATTTTTAAATTGGCTTTTTCAGCTTCCCGGACGGCTTAAATCTGGAATGGGTTTGCGCAAGCGGAATCAAGCCCTTGATGCTATGGAAGAAGCGCTTTTATCTGGCGCGGCCGGGGATGTTGAAAAGACACGCAAAATCTCTGCACGTGCGCGAAATCTTATAGGCAGCGCGGCTTTAGGCCAAATTGTGTCCGCTCAAGCGGCCGAAGCTTGCGGAGATAACGAAGAAGCCATTTCACATTACCGCGCTATGCTGGAAGATGAAAAAACACATGCCACAGGACGGCGGGGCCTTGCGCAACATCTCTTAGCTGCGGGTGATTTCTCTGGCGCAATTGAGCTAGCGGATGCCGCATATGATGGCGATAAATCGGCGCGCTGGGCGTTTGACACACTCTTTACGGCGCAAGTATCCGACCACAGATGGGTGGATGCCGCCGCCACGCTTGATCGTGCGGAACGCCGCAAGCATTTGGATAAAGATATTATTCGCCGTAGACGGGCCGTCTTATTAACGGCGCAGGCAGATCATCTAACCGATGCAGGCGAAACGCCTGATGTGGCTCTCGATTTGGCAATGCGCGCGGCTCAGGATGTACCTGATTTCGCCCCAGGCGTAGCTCTTGCAGCGCGGCTTTTGCTGCGTGATGATAATAAAAAGAAAGCCATTAGCGTTATTGAAAAGGCCTGGTCAAAACGCCCGCATCCGGCGTTGGCGATTGCATTTACGGATATGCTAAACTCCAAAGACCGCGCGAAACGCATCGCAGGTCTTGTGAAACAAAATCCCGATCACACCGAAAGCGCGCTTTTACTGGCGGGGGAAGCTTTGGATAATGGTAATGGGGTCGAAGCGCTGAGCGCACTGAATAATCTCGTTTCAGTTGACGCGCCGTCTGCGCGTTTGTGCCAAATGGCGTACCGCGCAGAAACGGCTTTGGGGAATAAAGTTGATGCGCGCCATTGGCTGGAACGCGCCGCCTCTGCGCCAAGCGAAGCCGACTGGACGGATCTTGATCCCGAAGGGGATGCGTTTGATTACACAGATCAAGATTGGCGCCGCATGGTCTATAGTTTTGGTGAAACGGGTGAACTTATTCATCCGCGTTTTGAAACCGGCGCGGCTAGCCGTTCTGTTTTGGGGTGTACGCCAAAAGGTGAGGATACAGAGGTTAAACCAGAGGCGGAAGAAGCGCTTGTGACGGATGATAAGACCGATGTGGCCCACGACACGCTTGAACAACAGGATGCGCCCGCACAAAAGGAAGCTCCAGCACCCGGAAAGTCTGGCGAAGATAAAGCAGATGCAGATAAAGAAAGCGCCGGTTTAACATCTAAAATCATAGGCGCTGTGTCTTCATCGGCGATGGCGGCGGCAAATCTCGCCGCGAAACGCAAGGATGATAAAGATGATAAGGCGGCGCATGATGACGAAGATCTCGCCAGCCGTTTCGATAAGCTCCTTGAAGAGGATAAGCCCTCCGAAGAGACCGCGCCCGAAAGCGATAGCGATAATGAGTGAACAGCCAAAAGGTTAATCGCCTTTTCCCTATCGCCTGCTCTTTTTGCTCGCTAAGAAGAGTCCATGGAATATGGTTTTTTATCTCTCATCCCGCCTTTATTGGCGATTGGTCTCGCGCTTTTAACACGGCAAGTTTTTCTCTCGCTCTTGGCGGGGCTTTGGATCGGTTATGTCATCATTGTCGGCGGAAACCCGCTTCAGGGGACATATGATACGATCAATGCACTAGTGGATGTGTTCTCTGATGCGGGGAATACACGGATTATTATATTCACCTTGGTTGTTGGCGCGCTGATTGCGCTCATTCAACGCTCTGGCGGCGTACAAGGGTTCATTAATCGCCTTCTCGCGCGTCTGGAAGCGTCTGCGGAAAAAGGCGGCAGCCGCGTGAAAGTTGAACTGCTTGCGCTTGCCACGGGGCTCGTTCTTTTTATCGAAAGCAATATTTCGATCTTGACGGTTGGAACGCTTTATCGTCCTGTATTTGATAAACTGAATATTCCACGCGAAAAACTGGCATATATCGCGGATAGTTCTTCTGCGCCGTCCTGTATTCTTATTCCGTTTAATGCTTGGGGCGCGTTTATTACGGGGCTTTTATTGGCACAGGGATTAGAGGCGCCATTCGGGCAGCTCCTCAAGGCGACGCTATTTAATTTCTATCCGATGATTGTGATTTTGACGTTGGTTTTTGTCATCACCACACGGCGCGATATTGGCGAAATGAAGCGTGCCGAAACGCGAACGCGCGATACAGGCGCGCTCATTCGTGATGGGGCTGTGCCGATGCTCGCCGGAGAACTTAGCCAGATGGAGGCCAAAGAGGGCGCCACACCGCGCGCCCGAAATATGATTATTCCGATTGCGGCCATGGTTCTATTGATGCCTACATTCCTGATTTATACAGGTTGGGAGGCTGGAGATGGTAACCTTCTTACGGCGCTACAATCTGGTTCAGGGTCAATGTCCGTGCTTTATGCTACAACATTCGCCTGCGCGATTGCCTTTGTGATGTACAAAACGACCGGCATTATGGGCATTCGCGAAATGTTTGACCTTTCCCTAAAAGGGATGTCAGGCATGGTGCCGCTAGCGATATTGATGGTTTTGGCGTTTGCGCTCGGGACGCTTTGCAAAGAGCTCGGCACAGGGCAATATGTGGCAGATGTCGCCAAAGGCTTTATCAGCCCCGCCCTCGTACCCGCGATGATTTTCTTGACTGCTTGTTTCGTTGCGTTTTCAACGGGGACGAGCTGGGGGACATTCGCGATTATGATCGCCATTGCCGTGCCGCTCGCGCAGGGCATGGACACGAATGTTAGCCTCGCAATCGCCGCTGCATTGGGTGGAGGCGTCTTTGGGGATCACTGTTCGCCCACATCGGATACGTCGATCATAACGTCAATGGCAACGGGTAATGACCATATCGATCACATCCGAACGCAGCTTCCCTATGCGCTTATCGGCGGCGGAATAACGACGGCGATTTATCTTATACTTGGCGTGGTGGGCGTTTAATATGCGGCGCATTTTATCATCTATCGCAATAAGCACCATGCTATCTTTAGGCCTATCCGCTTGCGCGCAGGCTTTGGATAAACCGCTCGAGAGTATAGTGGAAAATGCTCCTGCTAGCCTCTTTGATGGCACATGGGAAAATGATCGCGGCTCTGCGGCGGTTCTGGAAACTTTGCCGGATGGCCGCCTAACAGGGCATTACCAAACGAATGTAGGCCAGCCTGATAAAGGACAAAAGTTTCCACTGACGGGGTTTGCTGAAGGGGATCAATTGACCTTCACGGTCAACTTTAAGGGCTATGGATCCATCACCGCATGGGCGGGGCAGCATAGCGTAGACGCGAAAGGCGAATTTATTAAAACGCTCTGGCATTTGACCCGCGACGTTGATGACGCGGCTGAGACGGACGATATGTGGGGGTCGATCACGGCGGGCGCAAGTACGTTCCGCCGTTTAAAAGTCGATTAATTCAGCGGTTTAGTCGACTAAATCGTCCCAAAAATTACGTGCCTTATCAAAGAAGCTTTGGCTTTGCGGATTAGTATCTTCCCCAGATTCTGCGGCAAACTCTTCAAGGAT
This sequence comes from Maricaulaceae bacterium, assembly GCA_049607665.1. Classification (GTDB taxonomy): domain Bacteria; phylum Pseudomonadota; class Alphaproteobacteria; order Caulobacterales; family Maricaulaceae; genus Fretibacter. Next base: position 6,459 of record JBMYWT010000031.1, on the reverse strand, counting down.
TTCACGTTGGCGTTTACTAAGCTTAGCCGGTGTTTCCACAGATAATTCGACATACATATCGCCGCGTTGTGCGCTGCGCAGGACGCTCATGCCCTTATTGCGCAGGCGCATTCTCTTACCAGATTGACTGCCTTCGGGAACTTTGATTTTTGCCCGTCCGCCATCAATCGTCGGGAGCTCAATTTCGCCGCCTAGGGCCGCTGTTGTCATCGGGACGGGGGCACGGCAATAAAGATGCGCGCCATCGCGTTCAAAGAGGCTATGCGGTTTTACAGAAATAAATAGATAGAGATCACCGCGCCCGCCGCCGCCCGCACGTTTGGCTGCTGCATCACCTTGACCCGAGAGGCGAATACGTGTTCCGTCTTCAACGCCTGCGGGGATAGATACATCAAGTTCTGTTTGTACGCGCTGTTGGCCTGCACCGTCACAGCCTCGGCAAGGGTCAGAGACATATTCACCTTGGCCACCACATGTGCTGCATGGGCGTTCCATAGTAAAAAAGCCCTGCTGCGCCCGCACGCGCCCTGCGCCGCCGCATGTGCGGCATGTTTCTACGCTAGCACCGGGTTCAGCGCCAATACCATCGCAACGATCGCAATCTTCAGCGATAGGCACTTTAATTTCCAAGTCCTTGCCGGCAAAAGCGTCTTCAAGTGTGATTTCCATTTCATAGCGTAGATCTGATCCGCGCGCTGCCTGTTGGCGTCCGCCGCTTCCGCCGAACATATCAGCAAAACCACCGCCTGCGCCGCCTCCGCCAAATATTTGGCTAAAGATGTCGCCAAAATCTTGGAAACCGCCAGCACCGCCTCCGCCCATGCCGCCTTGTTCAAAGGCGCGGTGCCCCATGCGGTCATAGGCGCTGCGTTTATCCGCATCAGATAAGATACCGTAGGCTTCGTTGAGTTCTTTGAAGCGCGCTTCTGCGCCGGGGTCATCAGGGTGACGATCAGGGTGACATCCCATAGCCGCTTTACGAAAGGCGGACTTCATGGTTTTTTCATCTGCGCCTTTATCAACGCCTAGGACTTCATAGTAATCGCGTTTAGCCATTTTCTTTCACCATGATCGTGTTCGAATTGCTATGTTTTAAGCTATATTTCGCAGCTATATTTCATTTAGTATAAATGAAAACTCCGGGCGCATATGGGGATAGCGCCCGGAGTAAAGCAAAAGGGCGAAGCCCAATTGTTCCGGATAAACCGTTTACGCTTTGTCGTCTTCGACGTCTTCAAATTCAGCGTCGACAACATTGTCATCATCGTCACTTGCGTCGTCTGCAGCTGACATTGGACCGTCTTCGTCGGCACCAGCGGCAGCGTAGATAGCTTCGCCCATTTTCATGACAGCAGCTGTGAGCGTTTGAACTTTCTCATTGATCGCTTCGGCGTTGTCGCCTTCGGCTTCTTCGCGCGCGGCTTTGATAGCTTCTTCAATGTCCTGCTTTTGCTCTTCGGTGATTTTATCGCCGTGCTCTTTCAGGTCGTTCTCAGCCTTGTGCGTAAGCGCTTCAGCTTGGTTTTTCGCTTCGGCGAGTTCACGGCGAGCTTTATCCTCATCCGCATTGGCTTCGGCGTCTTTGACCATTGCGTCAATGTCTGCATCGGACAGACCGCCGCTGGCTTGGATACGGATTTGCTGTTCCTTGCCTGTTGCGTTGTCTTTGGCGGATACATTGACGATACCGTTGGCATCAATGTCAAATGTCACTTCAATTTGCGGCATGCCGCGCGGTGCTGGCGGGATACCGACCAGATCAAATTGACCGAGCAATTTATTGTCCGCCGCCATTTCGCGCTCACCTTGGGAGACGCGGATGGTCACAGCCGATTGGTTATCAGCGGCTGTTGAATAGACTTGGCTCTTCTTGGTTGGGATTGTCGTGTTGCGGTCGATCATGCGCGTAAACACGCCGCCTTCGGTTTCGATACCTAGTGAGAGCGGTGTCACGTCAAGCAAGAGAACGTCTTTCACGTCGCCCTGCAATACGCCCGCCTGAATAGCCGCGCCCATAGCCACAACTTCGTCAGGGTTCACGCCTTTGTGCGGCTCTTTACCAAAGAAATCGCTAACCGCTTTTTGTACGGCTGGCATACGTGTCATACCACCCACGAGAACCACATCATCAATGTCGCCAGCCTTAAGGCCCGCATCCGCGAGCGCTTTCTTACATGGCGCGATAGTGCGTTTGATAAGATCGCCAACAAGTGTTTCAAGCTTAGCGCGCGTCAATTTCATGTTGAAGTGTTTCGGGCCAGTTGCGTCGGCTGTGATGAAGGGAAGGTTCACTTCATATGATGAGGCAGTCGACAGCTCTTTCTTGGCTTTTTCCGCTTCTTCGCGAAGACGCTGAAGGGCAAGTTTATCTGTTTTCAGATCAATGCCATTGTCTTTTTTGAACTCAGCGTTGAAATATTCAACGATGTGCATATCGAAATCTTCACCGCCAAGGAATGTGTCACCATTAGTGGCTTTTACTTCGAAGACGCCGTCGCCGATTTCAAGGATCGAGACGTCAAATGTACCGCCGCCCAAATCGTAAACCGCGATCGTTTTGCCGTCTTGCTTGTCCATACCATAAGCTAGCGCCGCAGCAGTTGGCTCGTTGATGATGCGAAGAACTTCGAGGCCTGCGATTTTGCCCGCGTCTTTTGTCGCCTGGCGTTGCGCGTCATTAAAGTAAGCAGGAACCGTGATAACGGCTTGGCTGACTTCGCTACCGAGGAAATCTTCGGCTGTTTCTTTCATCTTCGTGAGGATCATCGCTGAAATTTCAGACGGTGAATATGATTTATCACGTCCCTGAACATAGGCGTCGCCGCCTTTACCTTTAACAAGGTCATAAGGGACGAGCTTGGCGTCTTTTTTGACCATTGGGTCATTGAACGGCCGGCCGATCAAACGCTTAATCGCGTAATATGTGTGCTCTGGGTTTGTTACTGCTTGGCGGCGGGCCGTTTGGCCGATCAGGCGTTCGCCATCATCAGAGAATGCAACAACGGACGGCGTCGTGCGCTGACCTTCTGCATTTTCAAGAACACGGGCTTTATCACCGTCCATTACGGCCACACAAGAGTTGGTGGTGCCGAGGTCAATACCGATTACTTTTGACATAGTCTGCTCCATTTTGTGAGGGCGCCCTGCGTCCTCGGATTAATATAATGAATGGGCGATTGCCCGTTGATCGCGATATGGGGCCTGAATCTATCTGTGCAAGGCCAAGCGGCAGATTCTTTGTGTGAATCTTGATATTTTTGTCAGTTTTTGCAAAAAAGTCACGCTCATCGGTTCCGCGAGGGCCATTCTCGTTTTATGAAGGCGATATGGCGCGAGATCAGGCAAAATCAAAGGGCAAAGAGGCGGCAGAGCTACCGCAGGGATTTGCGCATTATCCGCTCTATTTTGACGCGGCGCAGCAGCAAGCTTTGATTGAGGCCGTCAAAGCAGGGGCAGAGCAAGCGCCCTTTTATATTCCGCGTATGCCGCGCACAGGAACACCTATGTCTGTGGCGCTGTCGAACTTTGGTTCGCTGGGGTGGGTGTCGGATAAGGATGGCGGTTATCGTTATCAGGCGGGCCATCCGAAAACAGGCGCACCTTGGGCAAAGCTGCCGCAAGCGCTGCTTGATTTATGGTATGACGTCACGGATTATACTGTCCCGCCCGAAGCCTGCCTGATTAATTGGTATCGCGAAGGCTCTAAAATGGGGATGCACATTGATAATGACGAACAGGACATCAAGGCGCCTGTTGTCTCCGTTAGCCTCGGTGATCCGGCCATGTTCCGTTTGGGCGGGCCGCAGCGCGGCGGGGCGACACATGGACTGAAATTATTTTCAGGTGATGTGGTTGTTTTGGCAGGCGCGTCACGGCTCTGTTATCACGGCGTCAGCAAAGTCTATTACGGCGAAAGCGCGCTTGTCCCCAAAGGTGGGCGCATTAATCTAACAATGAGACGCGTGCACCCCGCCTAAGCGCCAATATATTTCTTGCGTGAGACAAGCCACCAGAGGCGCAAGCCTAAAACAATCGATGCCGCGATTAACCCCGCCAGCAGGCCATACCAAATGCCGACTGCGCCCATATCTGTGCGCAGTCCCAGGTAAGCGGCAACGGTAAACCCAATAGCCCAATAGCTAATCCCGCAGAGCCACATCGGCCAGACGACATCTTTCAGGCCGCGTAGGAGCTGCCCTGCTGCGACTTGAACGGCGTCGAAAAACATAAAGGCGGCGGCGACAGGCAAGAAGGATATCACGAGCAAGCGCACGGCGTCATTGCCTTCGGCCTCCATTGAGAGGTAGGCATCCGCGATGATTTCTGGGTAAAACCCAACCACAACCGCGGCTGCGCCAATCATGGCGACCGAGACGCCCATTGTTGTAAAACAGGCCCGCTTAATTGCGCCGTGATCTTTCGCCCCTGCCGCCAAACCAACGCGCACGGCCCCCGCCATCGATAGTCCCCACGGCATCATGTAGGCGAGCGCGGCGACATTAAGCGCGATCTGATAGGCGGCCATTTCGAGAATGCCGATCAGCCCCATCAGAAGCACGCAGGCATTAAATAGCATACCTTCAAAAATCGTTGTCATGCTCATGGGCCAACCGAGGGTGATGACCTCTTTGAAACGTGGCCAAATGGGTTGAAACACGTTTTTAAAAATCTCAAACTGCCGTGCCTCTTTATCCCAATGGATATAGGCGACGAAGAATAGAAAGTTTAAAATGGTGGCGAGCGTAGACGCCACGCCCGCGCCAACGAGTTCTAATCGCGGCGCGCCAAAGGCCCCGAAGATAAAAATGTAATTGAAAAACGCATTGAGGGCCACGGCGGTGATCACCATCATTAACGGCACGGCGGTTTTGTTAATCGCCGCGAGGAAATTGCGCAGCGTCATCACCCAAAGCGCAAAGGGCCAGCTAATCGCGAGCGCCCATATATAATGAGCAGCCTTTTTCGCGATGACAGGATCTTGCCCCAGCGCAACCATGATTGGTTCTGTGAAGATAAAAATCACAAACAAAAATGGCGTCATCAAGCCAATGACCCACATCGCCATGCGCACAGAATGACGCGCGTCTTGGCGGTTGTTTTGATCCGCGCCCAGCGCTTGAGAGACAAGCGGAGAGACAGCCATGACTGGCCCTGATCCGATCATCCACATGAGGAAGAACACAACGCTACCCAGCGCGGCGGCGGCTAAATCATCCGCGCCAATACGGCCAATCATGATGACATCGACTGTGAAAATAGAGAACTGAATGAGCTGTGTTAAGCCCATAGGTATACCTAGCACGAGAAGCGCTTTTAGTTCACCGCGCCATGTGCTTGGCATTTTTATGGACGTTGTTTCGCTCATGCGATCCACATTATTAGGTAGAGTAAATAGTAAAAATCCCGCCTGGCGGGGGCCAGGCGGGATGAGCTATAAACACAAGTGAGGGTGATTTATAGCAATGTTTGAATTATTTTAAGCGCCGGAATGTAGGTTGGGCGATTGTCTTCTGACCGGGGTAACGGCGGCGGCTCGGTTGATAGGCCACAGAGGAGTGCGCTTCGCAATAAGGCGCAGCAGGATCTGTTTTACGGCCGCAAAAACGGAAATCATCCGTCGACGGATCGCCAATTGGCCACTTACACATATGATCACGGATCGTCAGGATCGTTGCGTATTCTCCGCTAGGTAGAGGCTTCGCTTCGATAGGGGCTGGCGGCGGCGCGATAGGGGCCACGCGCGGCGCTTTGGGTTTGGGCGCGGTTCGCGCAACGGTTCTTGTCCGAGGCGCAGAGGGTTTGCTTGTCCGTGGAGCCGTAGGACGAGACGGCTTCGCACGTCCAGAGAGACCAAGGCGGTGCACTTTGCCGATCACAGCATTACGGGTTACGCCGCCGAGCTGTTTTGCGATTTGGCTGGCACTTAGACCTTCTGCCCATAATTTCGTGAGTACTTCTACCCGATCTTCTGTCCACGCCATAATTATCCCTTTTCAATTAAGACATGAAGCCGTGAAGATTGGCGTCTTCTCGGTGAATTCATGTCTTTTTGCTCGTATTTACGACAAGCTATATATAGTATTACTGCGCAGACCCCTCTCGCCCCTCACACAACATAAAGTAAACAAAAGGTTAAAAACCACAAGATAAAGTTTAAGGATATCCACATAAATCAATATATAGTGCAGGTAAAATTTGCCTAAAAAACGCGAATTCTGTGACTTGGCGTGCGCGAGGCCTCGTGATACTCGCAGGTATAGCTTATGGCGCGCATAGATATTGCGCTTGGGGATTGGATATATGTCAGAGACAGGGCAAATGGCTAAAATGGGGACACAATCCCCCGATATGCGCAAATTTGGCCGTGTAAATTGGCTTGGCCTGTGGACGCTTTATAAGAAAGAAGTCTACCGTTTTTGGCGTGTTGGCCCGCAGACTTTGCTCGCGCCTGTCGTGTCC
>JBMYWT010000030.1:0-31651 GCA_049607665.1 Maricaulaceae bacterium | reverse complement strand
ACCGCCCAAAGGCAATGGCGGACGCCTGTCCCTTATCAAGCGCGCGGTTTCCGCGCTCCAAATCATAGCTATCATTTAAAATGATGGGACCGTCAAAATGCGTGTTCGCAAGGGCGATGTTATCTACGCCTGCCTTCATGCGGATAACATGAAGGTAGGCTAGTTTCATAGGATTCACGGCCTTCAATAATTCTGCAAATGTCTCTTCGGGGTTATCATCAGAGAGATCATTAAAAGGATTGCCAGGACATATCCGTATCCCGACGCGCCCCGCGCCAACGGCGGCGCACATAGCTTCCAAAACCTGCGTTACAAAACGCAGGCGATTCTCTAGGCTACCGCCATATTCATCGCTTCTCTGGTTCGTCCCCGTCGAAAGAAACTGCGCAGGCAGATAACCACTTGTGCAGTGAAGCTCCACTCCATCGCAGCCCGCCGCAATCGCGTTTCGGCTCGCTTGCACGTAGTCCTCGATTGTCTGGCTGATCTCTACGGGCGTCATTTCTTCGGGCATCTCAAGCGGCTGCATTCCCGCCGCATCCGTGTATAATTCGCCTTTGGCCTGAATAGCAGAAGGCGCGAGCGTGCGGGCGGTTTCGGGTTTATTCGCCGCCGCCGCAACACGGCCGCAATGCATGATCTGCATAACGATTTTACCGCCCTTAGCATGAACCGCCTCAGTCACCAGTTTCCAGCCTGCGATCTGTTCTTCTGTCACAATACCCGGCGTGCGGACGTAACCTTTACCGTCTATATTCGGGTAGACGCCTTCGGTGATAATCAACCCCGCGCCCGCGCGCTGCCCGTAATAGAGCGCGTTCATTTCCGTCGGCGCGTCGTTTTCATCCGCCCGAGAACGCGTCATCGGCGCCATGAAAATACGGTTCGCGCAGTCAATATCGCCGAGCGTGATCGGGGCAAAAAGGTCAGTCATTATCGCACTCTTATTCTGGGATCAGGATGCCCTGCCCGCATTGTTTTCAAAAACTCATTTCTAGGCGCAGGAGCGGCAACTTCGGGGGTGACGCCATCCTTGGGCGGGTTTTTCCAAAATATCTCCCAACTCGGGAATAGCTCATGATATGCACCCTCATAGCTCCCGCGATCAGGCCAACGCATTTTATGCTCGCCCGTCGGCGGCTTGTTTAAATCGGTCGCGTACCAATAACACGGCAGGCGGCGGCGAAAGACCCACTGCCCGTCTATGCGCTCGTAATTATCCCAATACATCATCTGCATAATCACCCAATCGGTGCCGCCATCTTCGCGCGGGGTTTCATGCTCATTCTTGGAATAAACAACGCCATGTGCGTGATCGGCATCGTCAAATTCAATGACGTGATTACCAATGTGGTGCGACGTGCCCGTGAATTGCAGCCGCAGCGTATCATCCAGCCACCCTTTAAGGGCGGCGCGTCCGCTCGTCTCGCGGCTGACGCGGATGTCAGCGGCAAAGAGATTCACATGAGCATCCAAATCCCGCATATCCAGCGAGAGCGAATATTTCGACACAAGCTGGCGTATCGCATCCAGCGACTCCAGTCTGTCAATACGGTCTTCGAGTGATGTCATAGGGCGCTCCTGTGATGCCGCACTTATATGCCATATATTTTACGCATTTCCACGATATTTTTTGACTTTTTGTTTAAATTGCGTAATTTTAAGGCATATTTATTACGCAAACTGAGGCTATCTGTGACTAATCCTAATGCATTTCGTAACGCGCTTGGACAATTCGCGACGGGCGTGACCATTGTAACTACCGCCGAAGAAGACGGCACACCCGTCGGCGTCACAGCCAGTAGTTTTAATTCCGTCTCGCTTGATCCGCCGCTTATATTATGGTCGCTGGCCAAGACGGCGAAATCCATGCCTGCCTATCAAAATTCAGGTGGATTTAACGTCCATGTGCTGGCCGCCCACCAAAGCGGTCTGTCTAATCAATTCGCCCGCCCTAGCAGTGATAAATTTGAAGGCATAGATTGGACGCCGTGCGATCAAGGGTTTCCACAGCTTCCCGAATATGCCGCGCAGTTTCGCTGCAAAACGACCTTCCAATATGAAGGCGGCGATCACATTATTTTTGTCGGCGAAGTTGTCGATTATCAGGCGCATGATCTGCCTGTCCTCGTCTTTCACGGCGGGCGCTACGCGGATGCCAAACAGAAACAGGCTGCCCAAACGCCGAGCGAGCCGAGCGTTGATTTAGGCCAAGGGCAGTTCACAGATAACTTCCTGCTCTACCTTTTGTCGCGCGCGCATTTCCAAAGCTCTTACCCGACGCGCAAAGCGTTTAAGGCCATTGGCATGAGCGAGCCTGAATATTTCTGCCTCTCGCTCCTCTCCATGAGCGGGGCGCTCTCGCAAGACGACATCATCAGCCGCCTAGAGCACACAGGCCACAGCCCCGATAGCGAGATTTTCGCGCGGCTGCTGCGCAAAGGCTGGGCAGCACCTGACGGTGATAAGGTCGACATCACCGAGAGCGGGCGCGACACATTTATTTCCCTCCTCGCGCAGGCCAAGGCGCTTGAGGAGCAGCTCGTGAAACACTTTACAGAGGAAGAACTTATCGGCGCGCAGGCCTTCCTTAAAAAACTCGTCGACGTCACAGGATCAGAAATACCGGAGCTATGGTAATGTTAAAAAACAAAGTAGCGCTCATCACGGGCGGTGGACAAGGTGTGGGCCAAGGCATTGCGCTGGCGCTCGCGAAACAAGGCGCGCATATTGTGGTCACGGGCCGCACGCTAGAGAAATGCGAAGCCAGCGCAGAGCTAATCCGCGCGCGCGGCGTGAAGGCTCTCCCGCTGCGCTGTGATGTGAAATCAAATGATGATTTACAAGCCACGCTCGACGCCACAATCGCGGAATTCGGCAAGCTCGATATCCTCGTTAATAACGCCCAAGAGGTCGCGCGCGGGCCGCTGCTTTCGATCTCGGACGAAGAGATGAACGGTAATTGGGAGTCTGGCCCGCTGGCGACATTCCGCCTGATGAAAATGGCTTATCCGCACCTCAAAGAAACAAAGGGCAATGTCGTCAATCTCTGTAGCTCTGTGATGAAACGCTGGGACGTTGGCACTTATGGGGTTTACGCCGCCGTCAAAGCCGCCACGCAGCAGCTCACCCGCGCCGCCGCCAATGAATGGGGCAAGGAAGGCATTCGCGTCAATGCCATCATGCCGCACGCGAAATCCCCTGCGCTGAAATGGTGGATGGAGAAAAACCCTGTCGAGGCCGAGCATTTCCAAGCCAGTATCCCGCTGGGCTATGTCGGGGAATGCGAAGAGGATATCGGCGCTTTCGTGGCGATGATGTGCAGCGACGGCGGACGTTACCTCTCGGGGCAAACCATTGCGCTGGATGGCGGCCAAGTTTTCATCGGATAGTTTCAGCGAGTAAGTCTTCAGGGCTAAATTTTAGGGGAAAATTATGTTTGATTACACAGGCCGCAAAGCCCTCATCACAGGCGCAGGCCAAGGCATGGGATTTGGCATCGCCAAAGCTCTCGCGGCGCAAGGCGCGTATGTTTACATCAATGATCTTTACGAAGACCGCGCTCAAGCCGCCGCCAAACAGCTTACTGATACGGGCCTAAAAGTAACGCCTTTGGCAGGAGACATCACAGATGCATCTGTTCGCGAAGACATGGCGAAAACGGCAGGAACAATTGACATTCTGGTAAATAATGCGGGTGTTCCCATTTCTATGCCAACCAGTTTTGCCCATGCTGACAAGCTGAGCGACGAGGCATATGAAACGCAAATGGCATTGAACTTTCATGCTGTACGCGGGCTTTGCCGCTTATTGCTTCCCGCTATGAGAGCGCAAAACTTTGGCCGTGTTCTGATTGTGACATCAGAAAGCCACCGCCTTGGCGTCTCAATGGGGCTATCACATTACACGGCAGCCAAAGCAGCCGCCCTTGGCTATATGCGCGCGCTGGCCGCCGAAATCGCTCGGGAGGGCGTGACAGTGAACGCGCTTTCACTTGGGGCAATGAACAATTTCGAAGGCCATGAACGCGCTGCCGCTCACACATTAATCGGCCGCGCGGGAACGCCCGAAGATGTCGGCGCAGCAGCGGTTTATTTATGCTCCGCTGAGGCCGCGTGGATGACAGGGCAAACGGTGCCGCTTAATGGCGGGGCCTCTACCGCATGATGTTGTTTTTAGAACTCGCTGGCCTATTCGGTCTTATTGGTTTCCTTGGACTCATCGGTCTTAAACACCCCGTCGAAAAAACACACTCAGGCATGGGCTTCCGTCTTTTGGGATTACTTGGTTTTGCTGGCCTATCGGGATTTTGGATACTCGGCGCAGGCGCAACGGGCGCGTTTGGCGTGATGGGATTATGGAATCACCAAAACCCCAAATACGCGCGCCTCGCCAAGCTAGGATGGCTTGGCCTAATCGGCCTGTTTGCACTTGGCTATCACTTCACTAAAAACGGTTAAGTTTAAAGCCCAAACACGCGCTTCATAAAGGCGAGCTGTATCGATTTGGACTTTTTATCCGTCTCTGGATCACTCCCGACAAGATAGCCATAGCCCACACAGGTTCCTGCCAATTCGCCCAATTTAGCGCGGACAAAGGCGCGTTCAGCGCGTGTCATGTCAGGCTCCGGCAGCTCCCCTGCTTCGCCGTTGACAAGGAATACGCCTGATTTCGGGTCGAAGGAAAACTCACAGCCATCTACAAATCCGCCCTCAAATGTGGTCTGCGGCATGGTGTTTTCCCACGCATGACCCGCGCCCGGCATGAGGTGTTTTTCAACGGAGCTTCCGCCCGCTTTAATCTGGCCTTGGACTTGGGCGCAAAGAGCAGGATCAACGCTATTGTCATTATCGCCATAGATCGCGAGATAAGGGGCGCCCGTCGTGCCGCCATGTCCCAGCGTTTGGTGGCACGGCCCGTAAAGATCTATATGAAGGGCAAAGCGCGGCACGTCTGGGGCCATGATTTTCTTTAGGCGATCATCAAGCACGTAACGCGTCGCCATCCCGCCGTAAGAATAGCCTGTCACGCCAATGCGTTTCGCGTCAATAGCGGGGTGAGTACCGAGGACTTTCAGCGCAGAATAGGCATCAGCTATGATATCAATCTCGGTCGCAGCCATTGTTTTCATCACATAAGGTGTGTCTTCGTTGACGCCGCGCGGACTGTAATAATCCACCACGAAAGACGCAATACCATTCTCGGCGAAGAGCTTGGCGTATTCAAATTCGCGGCCCTCTGAAATGCCGCCGCTGCCGTGCAGAATAACCATAGCAGGCACAGGGCTGTCCGCGCTTGCGCCCTCTGGCAGGACAAGTGTGCCTTTGCCTGTGGCTTCCGCGAGGTCGCTATAGCCATGTAAAACGCGCGCGAAATCATAAGGGCTTTTGGTTGGGAAATAGATACCGCCGCTATCGCTGGCCGTTAGGCTGCTTTGCGGCTTTGGGAGATCAGGAAGTGGCGGCAGCGGGAGCGTGCCGCGCGGCGCTGTTTCTACCGCCTCAACTACGGCGATATCGCCCGAGGCTTGCTCTTGGGTTTGCGTATTATTTCCGCAAGCCGCGAGCAAAACTGCGGCGCTGACAGAGATTAAAAACTGTTTCATCATAGGCTCCAACTTGGGCTAAACTAGGGTTCAATAATATTGAAATCGAGCGACGGTTTATCCATCATTTCGCCGATTTCCTGGATAGCTTTGGCGTCGCCGTCCGTTTTCACAAGGCGCAAAACTTTGGCCTTGGTGAGCGTCAAGAACCCAAGCGAAACCGCCAAAAATCCCTTACGCGACGCCGTGACTGTTCCCGCATCAGGGTCAAGCGCGTCTTTGCGGTAAACCAGAACGGAGTTTTCAAGGCGCACATTATAAGCATTGCCCGTCTCTTCAAATTCGACATTAATCGAGAGCCTTTTTCCTTCGGCGCGTTCAGGGATGAGGCGCACAGCCAGCAGGTCAAGGATTTGCTCATCCGAGGCGCCGCCCATGATGTAATCTTCTTCGCCGCCCGTATAAACATCTGCGCCGCCTTGGCGAAGCTCGCGCGCCGCCGAAAGATAGATATTCCGCCACACAGCGCTCTCCGCTTGATAGCCCATTTGCTCATAGCTATCGGCCAGCAGTTCCCGCGCGTCTTGGTTTTTAGGCTCCGCGAACACAAGGTGCTGTAACAGCTCCCCCGTCCAGCGGTAATCGCCTTCGTCAAACGCTTCGCCCGCAACTTTCATTACGGCGTCCGGCCCGCCGATTGCGGCGACATAACGCTTGGCGCGTTCAGTTGGGATGTGGCGGTTCAAATCAGACGGCATACCATTATACCAGCCCATATATTTATCATAAACAGCTTTGGAGTTATGCGAGAGCGAACCATAAAAGCCGCGATTATACCACTCTCCGCCAAGGCTCTCGGGGAGCACTAAGTTCTCTGCGATTTCGTCAGGCGTAAGACCTTGGTTCATCATGCGCACAGTTTGGTCATGCAGATATTTATAGGCATCGCGCTGTTTGCCTATATATTCAATAATTTCTTCATTGCCAAAACGCGGCCAATGGTGGGTGATAAACAGGCTCTCGGCCTCGCCAAATATAGACTGCGCCTCGGTGAGGAAATCGGCCCATTCCTTGGCGTCGCGCACATTCGCCCCGCGCAAGGTTTGAACATTATGAATACCTGCATTGACTGTCTCGGCCATGCAGACGGCTTTGTATTTCGGAATATAGAAATTAAACTCTGCGGGCGCTTCGGCGCCGGGCGTGAGCTGAAAGACAATATCAAGGCCGTCAACATTTAGCGTCTCTCCTGTATATGTCACCTCGATTGTGGGCGGCACGAGATTATGCTCCCCAAGCGAAATACCTGGCCCCTGCCCCGCGCCAACATAACCGCGTTCATCGCTTTGGAGGAACATACCAAATTGATAAAAGGCGCGGCGGCCCATAGCGTTACCCGCCGTAAGCCATTCTTTGGCGGTTTCATTCATAAAGCCTTCTGGGGCGATAATTTTCACCTTGCCTGCCATGGCGTCGTCCATATCCACCACGCCAGAAATACCCGCAAAGTGATCGGAATGGGAATGGGTGTAGAGCACCGCAACGACGGGTTTGTCGGCAACATGCTGCTTCATCAGCTCATAGGCCGCTGCCGCTGTCTCGCCCGCATTGAGCGGATCGACAACGATATAACCCGTGTCAGATTCGATGAAGGTGATGTTGGCAACATCAAATCCGCGCACTTGGTAAATACCGTCCGTGACTTTAAACAGGCCCTCATTCAGCCCCATAAACTCGCCGTGCTGCCAGAGGAGCGGGTTCACCGTATCAGGCGCCTCGCCCGTCATAAAATCATTTGCGGCTAGATCGATACTGATGCCGCCTTTGTTTTTCTTGATCTGAGATTTCGGCCAAGTGGCGATAAAGCCGCGTGTCGCGAAGTCTTTTTCTTTGGCGGCGTCTTTGGGCATAGAAGCGCGCGCCTGCGCTTGGGCGGCGCGAGTTTGCGCAGTTGCGCCCTTGGGTAAGGTTACGCCGTTTTTGTCCTTGGCGACCTCTTGTTTGCGAAAATCAGTATCCGAAACGTGTACGCTTTGGCGCGCTTCTGGCTCGGCAATTTTCGTTGGCGTGTCATTAGCGCAAGCCGATAATGCCAATAGAGAGGCAGAGAGTAGAGATATTTTTTTAAACATTACAGACCTTTAAATGTAACAACTTCATCCAGTGATGCACGCTGCGTACGGTAGTTGTTGATCGGCGCGTCCTCGTCCGCATAGCCAAGCGCGAGGCCGCAATAGACATCCATGTGTTCGGGAATTTCGAAATGTTCTCGCACCGTATTGTGACGCAGCATCCACGCCTCTTGCGGACATGTCCCGAGGCCACGCTCAACAGCGGCGAGCATAAGCGACTGAATATACATGCCCATATGCGACCATTGCGGGCGGCCCATTGTCTTATCAATGGCAAAGAAAATACCGACGGGCGCGCCGAAAAACTCGAAGTTTTTCATCACCTGCATGATGCCCGCCATCTTGTCGTCCTTCGGGATGCCTAATGCAGAATACATATCAAAACCGCATTGCGCGCGGCGTTGCTTGTAGGGCTCCTTTAGCTTCGGTGGATAGATATCAGGGCTATCAGGCTCACCCGCTGGATTGGCTCTGATTGAGGCCTGTACCTTCTTAAGGAACGCCGCGCGGTCTTCGCCTGCCGTGACATAAACGTGCCAAGGCTGGAGGTTGCCCCCGCTAGGGGATTGTTGCGCCACTTTCAAAATGGCCTCGACTTCTGCGCGCGGGACAGCTTTATCTAAAAAAGCGCGAACCGAATAACGGTCAAGAATAGCTTGGGACATTTAGATCTCCGTCCGAATAGGTTATGTATTTGTAGATTATGTATTCGCAGAGTGTGTATTGCGTAAACTCAAAACATAAAGCGACGGCAAGAGAGAACATACGGCCACCAAAATATAGAGCGGAGCTGCACTGCCGCCTTCTAAAAGTTGGCCTGCAATCTTACCGCCCAATAGCATGGAAACACCGAACACGGCGGGCACCAAAACGACGAGTTTGTTTGAGATATCAAAGCGCGCAATCGCAGCCGTTTGATATAGGCAGCCCAGCGTAAATCCGAACTCCCAAACCCAAGACGCGATCATAAAATGGGTAAATGTCTTCGCAAGGAAAAGCCCTGCAACGCCGATAAGGAGTATGATTAACGCGGCCAGATGCGGCAGTTTCACGCCCGCTCTCGCGCCGATCACAGCCCCTAATAAGCCAGCTCCGCCGCCGAGCCATTTTAAAACAGAAAACATCACGCCAAATTGTTCTGGGGATGGTTTAAAGTCTTCGGCGATGACAGCTAAAAAGAAAAACAACCCAACGTTGGCGAGCAGGTAAATAAGGAAAACACCGAGCATAAGCCAGCTACGGCTAGCCTGCGCCCATGAGGGAAACCCCTTACTTTGCGCCGCCGCCACAGACGTTGAGCGTTCAGGTATTAAGAATGCCCCCAACCCGAGTAATACCGTGAACCCCGCGAGGCCGAACATCGCGCCAGATAGGCCCGATTTGGCGATAAAATAGGCGGGCAATATACCGAGGAAAACCCCGATAGATATAAGCTCAACCGATAGCCGCATGCCAAAGGCTCGCTCTGGATCTGGCATATCCGCGAGAACGCGCATGGCGAGCGCAATCGCGAGCGCGCAGAAAAAAGCAAAGGCGGTGAAGGACACAAATAATAAGTTCGCCCCTACTTGTGAGGCGGACACGAATGAAAGCGCCGCCAGCACAATAATCACAAAGGCTGCGCGCCGCCAATTCACGCGCTCCACCCATAAAGGCGCGGTCAACGTTCCAACCAAATAACCAATCCCTGCACACAAAGACAGATTGCCGAGCTGCTCTGGGGATAGGCCAAGCGCAGTTGAAACCGCATTTAGCAGGAGCGGCATTGTGTTAAACACCAAGCCCCCAATCGCGGAGACCATCGACACGGCGATGATCACGGCGAGTGTGTTCTTATGTAGCGCCATAATGAGTGCCTGTTTTAGTAAACGCGAGCGGGATTTGGCTCATTCGGTGAGCCAAGCATTTCGCGGTAAGACGGCGGCTGCTTATCGCCGCGATCTTTGAGAGCATAGCGGTCTTTGGCGACTTCGGCCCCGATGAGCGTTTGCCCGCTAATCTCTTGCGCCTTCGGGTCGCTCGCGATCGCGTGAAGAATATGCCCTGTGAATTGCGGCGTCTCGGCCACGGCCATAAACTCTTTATATTGTTCTGGGTGAACTGCGGCGGCAATGAGCGCGCGTTCTGTCAAAAGAGGCCCCATCCAAATCGACACAGCCTGTACATTCACATCCTCTAGGTCGACAGCCATATCGTGCGCGAGTTTATCAAGCCCCGCTTTTTGCGCGCCATACGCCGCGCCGTGCATGTAACAGCTCGCGCCAAAGGATGAGCCAAATGAAATCAAACCACTTTTTTGCTCTGCCATAATCTTTGCGGCGTGCCAGCTCGCGACATAGGCCGAGCGCAATCCCACATCGAGAATATATTGCGCGTCGAGTTCTTTTTCATAAAACGGTTTTTGTTCAATCAACTGGTGATGAATATAGGCGGCGTTATTGACGAGAATATCAAGACGGCCTTGCTCTTTTTTGACTTGCTCAAACAGGGCCGCAACTTGCGCGTCATCGCCGCTATCGCAGATCACCGCAATGCCTTTGCCGCCCGCGTCCGTACAAGCCTGCGCCGTTTCCTCAACCGTACCAGGGAGCGGCGTGCCGTCCCACCCTTTGGCCTTACCCACTTCCTTAGTGCGGCCCGTGACGTAAACGGTCATGCCTTTCTCGGCTAGGCCGAGCGCGATCCCCTTACCGGCTCCCCGGCTTGCTCCTGTTACAATTGCGACTTTTGGTTCTGACATAGCGTCCTCCCTGAATTTTTCAAAAACCTAACAGATAATGCGAGGTGCGCAATATTTTCTTGTTTTTCTACGCCTTTTTATGTTTTTTACTGGTGATTATATCAAAATGCGTATTTTATATGGGTCATAACTAATGAATCGGGGATCTGCTGTGAATTCACAAGACGCAAATTGGCTATCAGAAATTGAAGACGCGCATCAGGTTTCAAGCGCGGATGATGTAACATGGAATCAGGCGGCTGATGTTGTTGTCATCGGCGTCGGTGGTGCGGGCGTGGCCTGCGCGCTACAATCCATCGAGCTCGGCCATAGCGTCATCGCGATTGACCGTTTCGAAGGTGGCGGCGCGACCAAAGCCAGCGGCGGCGTGATCTATGCGGGCGGCGGCACGGCCCTACAAAAAGAAGCTGGCATTGAAGACACGCCAGAGAATATGTTTAACTATCTGAAGATGGAAGTCGGCAATATTATCACCGATGCAACACTCAAAGACTTCTGCGAAAAAAGCGCGCCGACGATTGATTGGATGATAGGGCACGGCGTTGATTTACGCTCGACCGTTTGGCCAAAGAAAACATCCTACCCCGCACCCGAATACTTCCTCTATCACAGCGATAACTCCCTCGTCCCAACCTATGCCGCAAAGGCTGCGCCTGCCGCGCGCGGACACAGAGGCTATGTCCCGATTGAGCAAGGCCGCAAGGCGACGAACCTCGGTGGATCATTGTTTGAACCCCTGCTGGAAAGCGCGAAATCACGCGGGCTAGAGGTGCTGACTTATTCCGAAGCGCGGCAAATGATTGTTGATAAAACGGGCCGCGTGATTGGCGTGAAAGTCTATCGTTTCTCCAGCGAAACGGCGCGCGAAAAATATCTGCAATATCGCGCCAAAGCCAAACGCTTGATGATGCTCTTTCCGCCCATCATGCCGGGCGCAAAGTTTTTCATGCGCAAGGCGCTGCGGCATTTAGAGACGGCTAAGACGTTAGAGATTGAGCGCGACGCGCTTTATATCCGCGCCAATAAGGGCGTGATGCTCTCGGCGGGTGGATTTATTTTTAACCGCAAAATGGTCGATCATTACGCGCCGAAATATTCACGCGCCTTTCCTCTTGGCACGGATGGCGATAGCGGCGCAGGCATTCGCCTTGGCCAAACGGCAGGCGGCGCAGCGGGCAATATGGACCGCGTCACGGCGTGGCGTTTCATCAATCCGCCGCTCTCTTTTGCGCGCGGGCCGATTGTAAATATGCAGGGTCAGCGCTTTATCAATGAAATGGTTTACGGCGCGACGCTCGGCGTTGAAATGACCGAAAACCAAAACGGCGATGCGTGGCTTATCCTCGACAAGCCTATGGTCAAACAGGCTCTGTTTGAGGTGAAGGGCAAGAAGGCGCTGAACTTTCAAAAAATGCTCGCCCTCCTCAATGTCTATGCTGGCGCCAAAAAGGCAAAAACGCTTGACGCTTTGGCGAATAAAATTGGCATTGACGCGGCGGCACTCGGTGCGCAAATCGCGGATTACAACAAAGCCGCAAAGGGCGAGCGCGATGACCCATACGGCAAAACAACGGATGATATGGGCGAGATCGCTACAGGGCCGTTTTACGCCATCAACATCGGCTTAGGCGCGAAACTCTTCCCTTGCCCGACGCTAACGCTCGGCGGGCTTGTCGTTGACGAAGGCACAGGCCAAGTCAAAGACGAAAGCGGCAAAACGATCGCGGGCCTCTATGCGGGCGGGCGCAACGCAATCGGCGTCGCCTCGTGGAACTACATTAGCGGGTTATCTATTGCGGACGGTATTTATTCGGGTCGCCGCGCGGCGGAATCTATGGCGAAATAAAATCGTCTAGCCCTATTCGTCCTCAGCCGATGATTTCGATGTTGGCGTCATAATCTTGGCAATTCTGTTGTCATATTTCACGACGTCAACTACGGCCGCGACCTCGACAAGCCGTACGCCTTTGAGGGCAAGAATATCATTACTTGCGGCTTGATGCACAGCGCCCAGCCCTTCAAAGAGGCCAATCGCCAGAATATCGAAACGCCCTAGCAAGATAATCACGGCATTAATGTCTGAAAACTCCGCTACCTCTTTGGCGACCTGTTTGATCTTATCCTGCTCTGCGTGGATACCGATATAAGCGAGCTGCGGCGTATCCAGATGGGACATATTCGTCACCGCCGTGAAGCGGATATAATTCTCATCCTCTAGCCGTTTCACGCGCGAGCGGATCGTGCCTTCGGTAAAACCTAATTGCGCCGCAATCTTGCGGTTGGACAGACGGGCATCCTCCGAAAGGAGCCGAATGATGTCTTGGTCGAGTTCGTCAATTTTATAATTACGCATCATCATTTGTCCCTAAATCGGCGCCACATCGAAATCATATTTAATGATATCGACAGCAAAAGAAGGATCGAGGCTGCGTACGCCTTTGATCTGCGAAAGTTTACTCAAAAGAAAATCAGACATTTTCGACAAGTCAGACAGCGTCACGAGGATTTCAATATCATGCTTACCTGTCACAAGCTGCACACTGGCGACTTCATCAAGCTTGGCCAAATCATCCGCCACATCATTCGCGCGCCGCCCCTTAACGTCCACGCCAATCGGCAACAGCACATTGTAATCAAAGGCGGTAAAATCAGACACCGCCACGACCTTCATCGCCTTAGCATTTTCCATACGGCGAATGCGCGTCGCAATCATAGAGGTTGTGACGCCGAGCATGTCAGCAATTTTTTGATTGCTCGTACGGCCATCCTGTTTCAAAATTTCGATAATAGACATATCAAGATCGCTAAATTCAAAATGGCCGTCGCTCATACTCTATCCTATGATCGCTATAATTGCATTTCTTACAATATAGACAAAACCGTATATTTTAAGCAAAAATCTTAAAATGCGTAATTCTTCCTATCTTTTATTACGCAATTTGCTAAATTTTTGTCAATGAAATATCTGAATGCGTAATCGCTAAAGGCATACGAATGACGGCATTTGACTATATTATCATCGGCGCGGGCTCGGCGGGGTGCGTTTTGGCGAACCGCCTCTCTGCGAATCCGTCTGTCACCGTTTTACTGCTAGAGGCAGGTGGCAAAGACACAGACCCGTCAATTCATATGCCGATTGGATATGGCAAAAGCCTTCATGACCCAAAGCTGTCGTGGAAGTTCCTCTCCAGCGAAGAGCCACATATTGACAGCCGCACAATTCCCCTGCCGCGCGGCAAGGTTTTGGGCGGATCGTCCTCGCTTAATGGGATGATTTACATTCGCGGCCACGCCGAAGATTACAACACATGGGCAAACCTTGGCTGCACAGGGTGGGGCTGGCAGGATATACTCCCATATTTCCGGCGTTCGGAAAGCTTTGAACATGGCGGGAGCGCTTTGCATGGCACAGAAGGCCCCCTCGCCGTCACCAATATCCGCCACGATAATTCAACCAATCACTTGATGATAAAGGCGTTTGAGGAATATGGCCTCCCGCGTACAGATGACTTTAACGGCCTCAAACAAGAAGGCGTCGGATACTACCACGTCACGATGAAAGACGGCAAACGATGCTCAACAGCGGCAGCTTATCTGAAGCCTGTAAAACAACGCAAAAACTTAACGGTTATGACAAATGCATATGTGCGCAAAATCCTTACCCGTAATGGGGGAGCAACAGGCGTCGAAGTCGATTACAAAGGCAAAACCCAAAACATAGATGCAAATTGCGAAGTCTTGCTTTGCGCTGGCGCATATCAAAGCCCGCAAATTTTACTTCTTTCTGGCATTGGCCCCGCAGCACATTTGAAATCAATGGGGGTTTCTGTGACTGCCGATAATGCTGGCGTCGGAGAAAATTTACATGATCATTATATGGCGCCCATGGCATGGGAAGTGAACCCAAACGTTTACACTTATAATACGCAGCTTACGGGGCTGAATATGGTCAAAAACGTGCTGCGATATTACATGACACATCAAGGCCCGATGACAATTCCCGCTGCGCAAGTTGGTGCATTTATGAAAAGTGACAGCGCGCTAGACCGCCCTGATTTACAGTTTCACTGCCTTGCCGTGACAGGCGATCTTGAAGCAGCCAGTAAAGGTGAAGACACAAAGCTTACAGATTACCCTGGCTTAACGATTGGCGGCGCACAAGTCCGTCCGGAAAGCCGAGGCTATGTCCGCTTGAACTCAGCGGATCCACACGCGGCGCCAGACATTGTACATAACTATCTTCAAGCAGAAGAAGACAAGCGCCTAACTCTCAAAGCCATGCATATCGCAAGAGATATTGTAAAAATGCCCAGCCTTGCTTCTGCGATTAAACAAGAAACCCTTCCCGGCCCATTGGCGGCGGATGACGCAGACCTTCTTGCTTTCACGCGCGAACTTGGGACAACCATGTATCACCCCGTCGGGTCATGCCGTATGGGAAATGATGTTAAGGCGGCTGTTGACCCTGCCTTACGCGTTAATGGCGTGAAAAATTTACGAGTCGTCGACGCCTCTGTGATGCCGCGTATTATTTCGGGTAATACAAATGCGACAACCATTGCTATCGCAGAAAAAGCGGCGGACTTAATCATTGGGGCGACATAGCCGCCCCAAATTTTTTAACCTGTCTTTTTATCAATCTTTAGCTTCGTGATGGTTTTCTTATCATCACCCCATTCAGCGTAGAATTGCGCGAAGAATTTACGGAACGGCAGGATCGGACCATCGCCATCACAGATAGACGGCTTTGGTTTGTATTTTTGACGATCCCAGACAACTTTATCTTGATCGAGCTGCTTACAAATTTCGCGGCGCATAGCTTTGGCGACATTCGCCATAGGCCCTTCGGCTTCGGCTTTGGGCTGAGTGAAAGCGAAGCGGATATGTGTGCGGCCTTGGTCAATCGGCGTAATACCTGCGATCATCAAGGTCTCTGAAATACCGGTGAACTTTGTCCAGCTCTGGCCTGGGCCAATAGTGCCATAAGAAATCGCACCATCAACAACCCCTTTAGGCGTTGGCATTTTCGCTTCGACTGTTGCGAGGCGGCGATGGCCATCAAATTCAAAATCGGAATCAGGGAAATCCGCCGTGCCGTGGATATACTGAAAATGCGCCGAGTCGACGCCGTTCTCTGCCATGTTCTGAACAGGGCCGTGAACAATCCAGTCATATTTATCATAGGTCGTCCAGTCATCGTCGTGAACTTGCGAAAACTCTTCGACCTCCCATTTCGGCGCCTCTCCGAATGGGTGATACCAGACGAGAATTTGTTTGTTCTTTTCAACAATTGGCCACTGTGTTTTGCAAGGCCGCGCCGCGCTTGGCGGGATTTTCTCCGCGTAAGGCACATGTGTCACGGAGCCTTCTTCATTATATTCCCACGCATGGAACGGGCACTCAAGGCTATTGCCTTTGACACGTCCGCCGTAGCCCATATGCGCGCCCAAATGTTTACAATAGGCGTCAATCACGCGTGGTTTACCGTCTTCGCCGCGCCAAAGCGCTAGCTCTTGCCCAAAGTAATGCAGAGGCATGACTTGCCCAACTTCCAAGTCTTCAGAATAGGCCAGCATGAACCAACCAAAGGGGAGCGGCAGGGTATGAAGATTACGTTCCGCATCGGTAGAATTATTCTTTACCGACGACATACGCCAATCCGTGAGGTCTTGCCCCTTAAGGCCCTCTAATTGCTGCCAGACAGCGACGTTCTTATCACTCATGATGTCTCTCCTAGGTTGAAGACTTTCATTGCATTCTCTCTTAAGAACTTAGGCCATACTTCGTCTTTGAAGGGAACATTTTCCATATCTTTGAAAATGCGGTCAAGACTAAGGCCCATTGGGAAATAGCCTGCATAGATTATTTTATTTGACCCCCGTGAATTGGCGTAATCAATGATCGCTTTGGGGTAATGTTTCGGCGCAAATGCCGATGTAGAATAATAAAGATTTGGGTATTTAATCATAAGCTTCACGGCCAAATCCTCCCACGGTTCTGCGCCGTGACGCATGACGACTTTCAGCTCTGGGAAGAACCAGCAGACCTCGTCTAAATGCTCAACTTTTTGCGTGTGCATGGGAATGCGCGGGCCAGGCACGCCTACATTCAATACAATCGGAATATCCAACTCCACACAGCACGCGTACAGCGGATACATACGCGCGTCATTAATCGCGACTTGCGGGCATGTGCCAGCAGGGAAAACCGAAACAGACTTAATACCGAATTCTTTGTGCAAGCGTTTCACGCGGCGCACTTCGTCCATGCCATTGTTAGGATTACAAGGTACATCAAAGAAGAAACGATCAGGATACGCTTCCTTCGCCTTCACTGAGGTTTCGTCCTCGTTAAAACCCACCATTGCATATTCAATATTATGCTTGTCCATCTGTTCCGTCGTCCATTTGACGAAATCGGAGACATCATCGCCCGCTTCGGGGATGTCTTTGAACATATATTGCGCGGGCATTTTGAACATATCGCGGCTTTGTTGATCGTTCAGCAACGGACGAAAACTATCATACCACCCCGAGCGATCCGCGTGGGTGGGAATACCAAGCATGGTATCAATTACTTTAATATCTTTTGGATAAGGCATTGTTTTTCCTATTTTCCTTGCATTGCCAAATAGGCATCGCGTACTTTATGTTTTTCCACTTTTCCCATAGCATTGAGTTCAAAACTCTCTGTTTGAACTGTTATGTCTGTCGGCAGCTTATAACTCGCTAGTGTTTCTTTTGCGAAAGCTTTCAATGTATCAGCACAAACTTCAGGATCACTCACAACAAAGCTCGCCACTAATCGTTCGCCAAGACGGTCGTCTGTCACGCCATAAGTTGTGACTTGCAAAACGGATGCATGTTGCCCCAAAGCTTGCTCTACTTCGGCACAATATATGTTTTCACCACCGGAGATTACCATGTCAGTTTTACGGTCAACAATGTAGATATAGCCATTATCATCAAGGCGGCCAACATCACCTGTTTTAAACCAATCACCTGACATTGATTTTGCGGTTTCCTCTGGTCGTCCATAATACCCCTGCATAAGGGTCGCGCCCTTGGCCCAAATCTCTCCGACCTGACCAACAGGCAAAGCCTTTCCATCATCGTCGGCAATTTGCACGTCAACCATAGGCAACACTTGGCCTGACGCCTTAGGGTTTGCGATGAAAGCTTCGCCGTTCGCCTGCGCAATCGCGCCGCTCGTTTCCGTCATGCCGTAACCCGCCCCGATAAAAGCACGCGGGAAGCGCTCTCTGATTTCGCCTAATAAGTTCAGAGGCAAAGCCTGTCCGCCGCAAGAAAGCGACATAAGCGATGAAAGGTCATGCTCATCAAATTTTGGCGAGCGCAATAAGTCCCAATGCATGGTCGGTACGCCGCCAAAGGCTGTGACTTTCTCGGCTTCAATCAGAGCCAGTGCATCATCTGCATTCCAGCGATCCATCATCACAAGCTTTCCGCCATTCGTCAGCGCGGTTAAGAACACCGCACTACATCCGCTGGTGTGGAACAAAGGAAAGACCAAGAGCGAACAAGATTGAGGCATTTGCGAGCGCAGCGTTTCAATATCAATCCCGTAGCTAGCCGCCATTTTAGAAAATACCGTTGCCATAGCCATTTGCGTATTCATTGTGCCTGTCACGAGGCTTAAATGACTTAGCGCTGCGGCCTTGGCACGTCCTGTGGTGCCTGATGTAAAAAACATTGCTGCCGTATCTTCCGAGCCGCGCGTAACAGCTGTGAACGCAATATCGCTTTTTGGCAGGCTTTTGATTTGATCATCCGTCAGAGACGGCAAATCGCAACCGGCCTGCTTTAAAAGCGACAAGCGCTTTTCATCACCAATCACAAAAACACTGTCAGCGTCCGCAATCGCGCGAGCCATGCTATCGCCCATCCCGCGGCTGTTTATGAGAACCGCGACGCCGCCAGCGTTGATAATAGCGACAAACGCCACCATCCATTCCGGCGAATTTTTCATACATATCGCAACTGATTGGCCGGGCGTTATTTTCGCCGTCTGAGCAAGATATGATGACAGAGTATCCGCCGCAGCGAAGAAATCAGCAAAACTTAAACGGCGTTCCCCTAATACAATGAATTCTGCATCGCCAAATTCACGGGCGCGGTTGAAAACATCCGCAATGGTTTCCGGCGCATATTTAAACACGCGCACCATGCGTCCATCAGTTTCGGCCTCCACAACCTCAAACGGAGCATTTGGCGCCATCAACGCCTCAAGAATAGGATCAGAAACTGCCAACGCACAAACACCTTAATTACACAATTAAAATAGAGTATATTACGCAAAACCCTATTTCAATCCTCTAATGTAGTCAGATTGCGTATTTTTTTTGATTGTTTTTTACGCAATTCGAATTAGGGTAGTGTGAAAATACGATGAAAACTGTTTGTCTGACACAAACCTTTCATCAACATATAAACACATTTGATCTGGGGACGTTATGAAAACTTTAGACGGCAAAACAGCCATAGTCAGCGGCGGCAGTGACGGTATTGGCCGCGCCATCGCAGAAACACTCGCAGCGCAAGGCGCACATGTCGTTATATGCGCAAGATCACAGGATAAAATGGATACGGTTGTAGCCGCAAT
Source organism: Maricaulaceae bacterium (assembly GCA_049607665.1). Lineage (GTDB taxonomy): Bacteria > Pseudomonadota > Alphaproteobacteria > Caulobacterales > Maricaulaceae > Fretibacter. The sequence continues at coordinate 12,612 of JBMYWT010000030.1, read as the reverse complement.
CACAAGCGCGGGCGGCTCAGCAGAAGCCGTGGCTCAAGACGTTTCTGATGCAGAAGGTTATGCCAAAATGATTGCCGGTATTGCCAAAGACAAAGGGCTTGATGTTCTTGTGAACAATGCTCCCCATGTTGGTTACGGCATGATCGCAGACACAGAGCTTGACGCCTTCCAGCAAAACTTCCGTGTGAATATGGACGCGCCTTATATGGGAACGCGCGCAGCTATGGCGCACATGAGCGCAAATGGCGGCGGGTCAATCATCAATATATCATCCGTTAACGGTGAACGCGCCATGCAAGGCATGTCAGGCTATTCTGCCTCCAAAGCCGCGCTCTCGCATTTCTCCCGCCTCGCCGCTATGGAGGGCGCCCGGGCAAATGTGCGCGTAAATACAGTCACGCCTGGCCCGATCATGACGCCCGGCACAGAAGTCTATTTTAAATCCGACCCAGCGGCAGGCGAAGCGATTGCGAATGCCAACCCCATGGGCCGTATTGGCCGCCCTGAAGAGGTTGCAAATGTAGTGCTGTTCCTTGCCTCCGATCAATCGTCATACGTAACAGGCGCAAGCATCCCCGTCGACGGCGGCAAAACTAATGAACTTTACGTTCCTTCATAACTAGATCTGGGAGAGACATATGAAACTTGCAGGAAAAGCCGCAATTGTAACAGGCGCCGGCCAAGGCATTGGCGGAGCGATCGCAACACGCCTTGCCGCTGAAGGCGCGCGCGTTGCCCTTCTTGACCTTAAAGCTGACCAAGCCGAAAAGCTCATACAGACTTTTGATAACCCCAAAGATCATCTCGCTATCGCAACGAACGTCGGTGATAGCGCTTCGGTTATCTCGGCCATACGCCAAGCTCGTAAAGAGTTTGGACGGATTGACTTTGCCGTAAACAACGCCGGTATCGGCCAAGCGAGCGGCGACGGGTCGGATAAATTTTACGCCTCAATGAATGCTCGCAATGAAGAGCTTGCGGCCGGTAAGGCCCCAACGACATTTGTCGACCACCTGATCCATATGGAAGATGACGGCTGGGCGGGCGTTATGGCTGTGAATTTGAACGGCGCGTTTTACGTTTGCCGCGAAGCTGTGCGTATTATGGCTGAAGATGGAAATAGTGGCTCTATCGTCAATATTTCTTCGACGTCTGCGCAATCGGGCGAAGGTTCTCCGCATTATGTGACGTCAAAATCCGCGCTTATTGGCCTCTCGCGTCAGCTTGCGCGCGAACTCGCTCCGCGCGGCATTCGCGTAAATGCTGTCGCCCCCGGCCCGACAAACACGCCCATCATGAACGGCTTGCCGCAAGAATGGATCACCAGCATGGAGCAATCTGTACCGCTTGGGCGCATGGCAAAACCAGACGAAGTCGCGTCGGCTGTAGCGTATTTGCTATCCGATGACGCGTCATTCGTGACGGGCTCTGTACTTGTCGCTAATGGCGGCTCATACTGTTTCTAAAGACGACATCAAAGGAGAAGACTATGAAGATGACATATAAAGCCGGACTGAGCACAGCCTCTGTGCTTGCGCTCTCATTCGCCATGGCCGTGCCAGCCAGCGCGCAGCTCGACGAAATTATCGTCACTGCGCAAAAGCGTGAACAAAGCCTACAGGATGTACCAATTGCGGTAACAGCTGTAAACGCAGATTACATTGAGAGCCGTAACATCACGGATATTCAGTCATTATCTTCTCTTGCGCCAAACCTGAAAATCGAGAACACACCCGGTAATACAACAGCGGCACAAATCTCTATTCGCGGCGGCGTCACCATCAATCCCGCTTTATCGTGGGAGCCCACGGTTGGTATCTATTTAAACGGTGCCTATATTGGTAAAACGCAGGGCGCTATTTTTGATGTGGCGGACATTGAACGCCTAGAAGTTCTACGCGGCCCGCAAGGCACGCTTTACGGACGGAACACGCTGGCGGGCGCCGTAAACGTTATCACGGCCAAACCCACAGAAGAATTCGGCGGTAAGCTTAAAGTCGGCTATGGCAATTACAACGCCCGTATGGCGAAAGGCACTGTCAACTTCGGACAAATCGGCCCTGTGCGCGCGAAAGTATCTGCGATGATAGAAAAGCGTGACGGTTTTGTTGACGGCGTTGCGAATCCTTTCCCGGGCGTTACAACGGCGGGCCCGCTATCGACGGATGAATTTCAAAGCCTAAATAAGAAAAGTTTTCTTTTGGGCCTAAGTTCGGATTTGTCAGAAAACATCTCGCTTGATTATACATTCGATTACAGTGACGCGGATCAAGATCCAACTTTCTCGCAAATCGTCTCAGTAAGCCCGCAAAACATCTTCGACCCTGCCGTACCCTTTTATGTGGGCGGCGGCCCCTTTGGTGGACAGTATTTTGGCTTCCCGCTTGACCTTTATGTCAATGCTGACCGTCAAGACACCGGCACTGTTGACGGCCCTGTATTTGAAAAAAGCCGCGTTGAAGGACACAATCTAACCGCCACATTCAACACTGGCATAGGCGAGATTAAGTCGATCACATCCAAACGTCATATGAGCTGGGATGACGCGCTTGACCTTGACGGCTCTCCGTTACCGCTCGCGCATACGCAGCGTCTCTCTAGCTATGACAGCCTCAGTCAAGAGTTCCAATTAACGGGCGAAACCGGCGAGATAAATTACGTGCTCGGCGCATATTATTTCGAAGATGATGGCGACACGAAGAACCCGCAAACCTTCTTTGGCGGAGCTAACCGTTTCGATTCACGCTATGGATTTGAAACTGACGCTATTGCGCTTTACGGACAAATTGACTTTGACCTTACGGAGTCACTCTCGTTCACAGGTGGCCTAAGGTATACAGAAGAAGAGAAAAGCATTGACCGCGCGAACCTTTTGCTCGGCTCACCCGATATCTTCCTTGTCCCCGCCGGCACAAAGGCCAAAGCCAAATTTGACAATGTGTCACCCCAAGTCACGATCAATTATGAAGTGAATGACAATATCAAAACTTACGCTAAATACGCGAAAGGTTTCAAAAGTGGCGGATTTAACGGCGAAGCAGGGTCTGTTGTGGAAACGACCCGCCCATACAAAGCAGAAACTATCAACTCATTTGAGATCGGTGCGAAAACACGTTTCCTTGACAATCGCGCGCAGTTAAATGGCGCTGTGTTTATAAACCAGCACAAAGACATGCAGCTCTCCGTCTTTACCGCTCAGGGCGCTGCCGCGTCGGATATTCGTAATGCGGGCCGCGCCGAGATCAAGGGACTTGAACTTGAAGGCATGCTTCAAGCCACCGACAATATTATTGTTCGAGGCAGTCTCGGTCTTATGGACGTTGAGTATAAAGAGTTCATCGAATTTGGCACAGATGTCGCCGATGATCGCGCTTTCCCGCACGCTCCGAAAACAACGGCCTCTGTGGGCGTTGACTGGGACGTAATGAAAACGAGTTGGGGCACAGTGGCTCTTAGTGCTGATGTAAACCACAGCGCAAAATACTTCACCTACCCTTACTCACTTACGCTTACAGCGCCTCAGCACGCCTTTAATACGCAAGCCCCATCACGCACACTTGTCGATGGCCGCCTCTCCCTTAAAGACATTGAGTTTGCCGGCAAAGATGTAGAGCTCGCGATTTGGGGTAAAAATATTTTTGATAAAGAGTATCTTACAAACTTTATCGATTTCGGCCCTGGCTTTGGCGGTCTAACCAATGGTTATTTTGGCGCGCCTGCCACATATGGCATCTCGCTTGGTATAGACTTCTAGCGTTCCCAAAATCTAATTTTTCTAGCCCTTGCCGTATTGGCGAGGGCTTTTTATTTACGCAAGCTGCTCATTTAATATTTCATGGAAGAGCTTAATTCCAATCTCGAAATCGCTTAACGGAAAGTCATCATTCGCGCCGCTTTCCATGCCCTTTTGCGCTTGTTCACAAACAAAAAAATCTTCGGAGTTAAAGACGCCTTCATCAATAATTTCAAAGGCGCGTTTGAAATGTGCCGCTTCTTTTTCTGACTTAGGATGCGCGTCAATGAAGCAGCTATGCACGGCAATGCATTCGTCTGGCGCTCTCGGATAAACACCAAGGTGACTTATATAATCCGGGTGAATAACAAGCACAGAGTTAGGGCTTAGCAAATACGCGAGACTGACGGCGTTACGCACATCCCAATCCTCAGCGTCTTTGCCTTTAAGCTCTGCAAAGCCGTTACGCGCCACCAATGCACGCAGGTTGTTTTGAACACGTTCAATATCGGCCACATTATCAAGGAATAGTGGCCCAACAGTTTTACGGTGCAAACGCACAACATGATAGCCGTCTTGGAATGCTTCTATAAGAAGCTTCCAATTCGCTTTCACAGTTCGCGTGCTTTGGTCGAAGAACACTTGATCAGCAAACTTCAAAGCCTCGAAGTCCTCCGCAAATTCTTTCATATATGGATCCAAGTCTAACGGAATTTCGGGGTTAAGGCTTGGATCACACGAGACATAGATAAACCCGCTTGATACGCCACTCCCGACGCGTTTCAAGTTCCGCCCACTCACATCATCATTCACGAAACTCTCTTCGCATGGGACGCTTATGAGCGTCCCATCAAGACCATAAGTCCAGTTATGGTAAGGACACACAAAACTTGCGCTACGCGATACGCTATCGTTCCTAGCAAGGCGCACGCCCCTATGCCGGCATACATTATAAAACACGCGCACGGCCATATCCGGCCCGCGTACAACTAATAACGGCTGGCCTAAATGATCAAATGTAAAATGATCACCTGCCGCGGGGATCATGCTGATATGTCCAATTACAATCGGCGCGACTTTAAAAATGCGTTCTTGCTCTAAAGCATAGCGCGCAGGGTCTGTGTAAATAGATACGGGCAAACGCTTTATATCCGAAACGGGTCTTTTATAACTGCCTTGATTTTCGTCTTGAACAAAATCAGAAAGCATTTTCAAAAAGGGCGGCTTAAGGGTCTGCGATGTCATATCTTTACCTAAGATAATTTAAGCCGCTTCGCCAAGTTGAATTTTAAATTCTCTGCGCGCGGTCAAACGATCACTTACGGGATTGTAATTTAATCCCAATATCTGGACATATTTGCGTCTTAGTTTCGCCTTATTTCAGATCAGATTAGATGACAACACAAATAAAAGGAGCCCTTGTGTCACGTTCTTCATCTCTGCTTTCAACAACCATACTCGCCCTCGGGATCATTTGCGCCCCGTCATTACTAATGCCTGCTGCCAATGCAACGCCACTTCTTTCTGCGGCAGAGGCCTCGCAAAGCGCCAAGAGAATAAGACCCATCCGTCAACCTAAAATTCAAATCGCGCTTTTGCTAGACACAAGCGGTTCTATGGATGGCTTGATCGACCAAGCCAAATCACAGCTCTGGATGTTGGTCAATGAACTTGGCGAAGGCGAAAAGAACGGCATGATGCCCGTCATTGAACTCGCGCTTTATCAATATGGCAATGACAGCATTTCTGCTTCCAAAGGTTATGTGGAACAAATTTTGCCGCTCACAACTGACCTTGACGGCGTCTCTGAAAAGCTCTTCGCACTAAGTACAAATGGCGGGCAAGAATATGCGGGTACAGTTTTAACACGTGCTCTGGATGAGCTTGAATGGAGCGCCCACAGCGATGATATGCGCCTAATGATTATTGCTGGGAACGAACCCTTCACACAGGGGCCTGTCTCCTATCAAAGCGCCTGCGCCATAGCGCGTAAAAACGACGTTCTTATCGACACCATCCATTGCGGCAATGAGCAAACCGGCATTGAAGGCAAATGGAAAGCTGGCGCAGATTGCGGCGGCGGCATGTATATGGTCATCAACCAAGACGAAAAATCGGTTTATGTGCCCTCACCTTATGATGATGAAATTCAAAAAAAGAACGAAGCGCTTAACAAAACTTATTATGGTTACGGCGCCTCTGGACGCGTACAAAAACAGCGCCAAATGGCCCAAGATGCCAATGCAAAAAGCATGAGTCCTAAAAGCGTTATCGCCAGAACTAAATCTAAATCATCGGCTAATTACGCCAATGAAAGTTGGGATATTGTGGATGGATATGGCAAGGACGCGGAGAGCATTATCGAGCTCGAAGACACACAGCTCCCAGAAGAGATGCGAGGCCTAAGCAAGGAAGAGCGCATCACCTTCATTGAAGAAAAGACGACAGAGCGCAAAACGATTCAAATTGAGATCAAAGAACTCAACAAGAAACGCGACGCTCATGTTGCCAAGATTAAGAAAGACATGGCCGCTTCTAACACAATCGATGAGATTGTTGTAAACGGCGCCCGCACTCAGGCCGAAGCCAAAGGCTACGTCTTTCACTAGGTGGCTATTAGCCTAATTCCTTTAGCAGCGTATCGCGATCCTCGATCGCGGTGCGCCCCGCCATGAGGAAAAAGACCACACTTGGGATCGTCGCAAGTAACGTTAAAGCCAGCGCATAACGTATCGCCTGATCGCCATATTGCTCGGTGAATATATCAATCATCCCGCCGACAAACCACACGCCTAAAGCAAGCCCCGTAAAGGTAAGCGCAAAAGCCCAAATCGCCGTGCCCGTGGCGCGGGCTTTGGCTGGCAATAAATCCTGCAAAGCCGATTGAATAGCAATCACCCAGCCGCCCGCCATAAGGCCCGCAGGGAATGTCAGCGCGGTAGCTACGTTAACATTATCTACGAAACACAATATAAACATAGAGATAAAGAAACCGGCTAAGCCAATTGCAGCAAGGCGGAAAGGCCAGCGCGCATCACGTGACGCTAAGCGGTCGCATAATAACCCAAGCGCAATCGCGCCTATGATACCGGCCAAGAAGGATGGTCCGCCATAGCGGCTATTGGCCTCTGTCAGAGAAAGATCAAAGGCGCGCGCGAATAATGTTGGTGCCCATATGCCAAACCCATAACTTGCGAAACCGCCAAAGGCCGTACCAAAAGCCATGAAGCGATAAGCACGCCTCGACCATAGACTTGAGAAGAGCTTTAGGAATGAAATTTCTTTTTGCGCTATCTTCTGAACAGGAACGTCTCCGCCGTCAAGCTGTCCGCGTATCGGTTCGCGCACGACTATCAACGTAATGAGCGCGAGCAAAACCCCTGGCGCGCCTAGTGAAATAAACGCTGTGCGCCAGTTAAAGGCCTCGGCAATCGCCGCGCCACCTACAAGACCGAAAATTTGCCCAAAATAAACGCCAAAATTTAAGATCGCAAATGCGAGCGCGCGGCGCTGTGGGGCGAAATAATCCGACAAAAGCGAAAAGGCAGGCGCAAGGAATGCCGCTTCGCCAACACCAACGCCAAGGCGCGCCGCCGCAAATGTCCATGGCGTCTGCGCGAGGCCTGAAAGCACAGTAAAGGCGCTCCAAATAATCGCGCCCGCCGCAATAATTCTGACGCGGTTTTTACGGTCGGCCAGCCGCGCAATCGGAATAGCCAACATTGTGTAAACAATCGCAAAGGCTGGCCCGACAAGGAAACCCATAAAGAAATCAGAGACTTCAAATGTTTTCTTAATTTCCTCCAGCAATCCTGACGCCACATAACGGTCCGCCACATTCACAAAATACAGCAGCACCATCATCAAGAGAACGAGCCACGCATAGCCTCTGCTTGGCAACTTTGGAACAGTTTGATCGGTCATATCATTTAACTTTCAAATAGGGCTAAGCCATAAGGCTCTAGGCGAATATGGATTTGGCCCATTTATAATCTTGTTTACCTGCGGGCGAGCGTTTGATGTCTGGCACGACTTTTAAGGCTTTGGGGTGTTTATACCCTGCCAGATGTTCGCGGCAAAACGGTTTTATATCTTCAAGGCTTGGAGCCTGCGCGTCCTTCGACAGAGAAATCACGGCACAGACTTTTTGCCCCCATTTTGGGTCGGCCATGCCGACAACCGCTGCGTCATGAATTGCGGGGTGAGCGCGCAGAACTTCTTCGACTTCTTCGGGGTAAATTTTCTCTCCGCCTGAATTGATACAGGTCGAGCCGCGCCCGAGCACGGTAATCATGCCGTCTTCGTCAAGGCGAGCTTGGTCGCCTGTTTGCACCCAGACCGTACCGTCTATGGTTTTGAATATCTCGGCTGTTTTTTCAGGGTCGCCATAATAGCCAATCGGCGTGTGGCCGCAGCGCGCGAGATAGCCGACTTCACCGACAGCGCCAATATGGCCGTCCGCGATAACTTGCTGATTTGGGCCCGATTCTAGGCGCATAAATCCGCCGTCAATCGTCGGTGCGCCCATGCCTGATATGCCCGTTTCCGATGTCCCCATGCCGTCGCCCATGACTGTGTTGGGCAGGATTACATTGAGCGCGTCTTTGATGTGTTGCGAGAACACCGCCCCGCCAGAGCCAAAGTGAATCAGCCGCGAGAGATCCCAACGGTCAGGATTTTCTTGGAGCGCAGCGAGCAGAGGCACAGCCATCGCGTCGCCAACGATTTGCAAAATATTGACTTCCTCGCGCACCACGCGGTCCCATATTCCTTCGGCGTCAAACCCGCCGCGCATAGGGTCGAGCACCATTGTTACGCCGCCCAATATGCCCGACAAAGCCGTCCAAATCGCCGCGCCGTGCATAAGCGGCGCAACAGGCAGGATGCGGATCGGGAAGCTCTCTTTGGCAATCACGCCTTGCTCTATAGGGTCTGTGATCGGCGGCTTGCGCGCATACATGCCGCCTCCGCCGAGACAGGCAAAGAAGAACGCCTTATGCGGCCACATCACGCCCTTGGGCATTCCCGTCGTGCCGCCCGTATATTGCAGCATGTAATCATCTTCGTGGCGATCAAACACGGCTGTAGACGGATCGCTCTGCATTAAGCTTTCATAATCATGCGCAGACGGCGATATCTCGCCCTGCCCGTCATTCACACAGACAGCCACCGTCAACGCAGGCAAATCAGCCTGAAGGCGCGCGGTCACTTCGCCAAACTCCGCGCCGTAAATCACAGCCTTCGCGTCTGCATTATCAAAGAGATATTTTAGCTCCTCAAACCCATAGCGGTAATTCACATTAAACGGCACAGCCCCGATTTTGATCGCGGCGAAAAAGCTCTCCAGATATTGCGGGCCGTTCATGAGGTACAGTCCGACCTTGTCTCCGCGCCGTACGCCCGCGCCATAAAGCCCCGCCGCCAAATGGGTGGAGCGCGTGTTCATCTGGGCGAATGTGACCTGCCCGCTCTCATCCCGCAGGGCGATACGCTCTGGTACGGCCTCGGCGACGATTTCGAATAAATCCGCGAGATGATATTGCTGGCCCATGTGAGCGCCCCTTATTCTGGTTTCACGACGCCGCTTAAGCTTTCGCTGCGTTGCTGTGCGTAGTTTTTTCACCTATTTTTTACGCATTTAGATCATTTTATACAGAATTTCACGTGTAATCGTAATTTTTTATGCTAATAACTTCGCAATAGCCGCTTTCTGCCCTTCTTAAAAAGATAGATGCCCTTGCAAAGGACAGAAGCAAAGAGATGAAAAAGAGAATGATAATGAGCCCAGCAAAAGTTGATGCTTTTTCCCCCCTTCAAATTGGGCCGCTAAAGCTGCGTAATCGGTTTATCAAAACGGCGACCAATGAAGGCATGTGCAAAGGCGGCATAATCTCTAAGGGCCTCGCGCAATTCCACGAACGTGTGGCCGAAGGCGGCGCGGCGCTCTCGACTGTGGCCTATTGCGCCACCAGCCCAGACGGCAAAACCTTCGTCGATCAAGCGCGCCTTGGCGCAGACACTGTGGCAGACTTCCGCGCGCTCACGGACGGCGTTCACAAACACGGCGCAGCCGCCAGCGCGCAGATCACTCATGCGGGGTGTTTTACATTTCTACCCAAAGACATCATGGCCGCGCGCAAGCCCCTTTCGGCCTCTGGCGGCTTTAACAAAGTCGGCGTGATGTCCAATCGCTATTTCAAGAAAAAGATGGATCGCGACGACATGGACACGATCGCGGCGGAATTCGTTAGCGCGGCGAAATATGCCCGCGAGAGCGGCTTTGACGCGGTTGAGCTTCACATGGGACATGGCTATCTGCTCTCGCAATTTATCTCGCCTTTTTATAATAAGCGCAAAGACGCCTATGGCGGCACGATTGAAAAACGCATGAAATTCCCCGCCGAAGTCCTCGCCAAAGTGCTGGACGCGGTTGGCAAAGACGTGGCTGTGATTGTCAAATATAGCCAGACCGATGGACGCGAGGGCGGCAACACAATTGACGACGGCATAAAGGTCGCGAAAATCCTAGAGCAGACAGGCGCGCATTTGGCGGTATTATCCAACGGGATGAATGTCGAAGCCATCACGGCTATGTTCGGCTCATCGCTCCCGACTGAGGTTCGCAGCCCGCCAAAGAACCCGATCATCCGCCTTGGTATGGCCATGCAAAAAATGACGGAGCCCGCCAATGTGCAGTTCCGCGAAATGTATCTCTTGGAACACGCCAAGAAAATCCGCAGCGCCGTCGATATGCCGCTCTGTTATTTGGGCGGCGTTCAAACGCTAGATAACGTCAACACGGCCCTGACTGAGGGCTTGGACGCTGTGGCTCTGGGCCGCGCGCTTGTGTTCGACCCAGGTTTTATCAATGGCATGAAAAACGGCAGCACGCTGAGCTCTGGCTGCACGGCGTGTAATCAATGCGTGACGATGATGTACACACCCGGCGGCACGGCCTGTATCGACCCTGCGGGCACGCGCGGACACGCCTCTGAATTAAACACTATTGCAGCTTCGGCTAGCTAGCACTAAACTTACAGAAAGACTTAAGGGAGCACGACATGGCAAAAACAGCAGATTACGGCATTGGTGAATTCACCTTCCCGCGCGGATGGTTCATGGTGGGCGAAGCCCATGAAGCCGTAAAGAAACCCAAGGCGCTACGCTATTTTGGGCGCGATCTTGTGATGTATCGCGGCGATAGCGGACGCGTTGTTGTCATGAACGCCTATTGCCCGCATATGAAAACGCACCTCGCGAAGAACGACAGTTCCTATGTTGTGATGGACGGCAAGCAAGTCGAAGGCGACGATATTCGCTGCCCGTATCATGGCTGGAAATTTGGCCCGGATGGCGTATGTAACGAAATCCCTTATTCACCTGCACCGATCCCAAAGGCAGCTTGCATTCAATCTTATCCCGTCCGTGAATGGGGCGGCGTGATTTTGATGTGGCACGACGAGGAAAAGAACGAGCCTGATTACGAACCGCATCCGCTCCCTGAATGGGACGACGAGAAATGGGTCAATTGGAAGATTGATGACCTTGGTGAACTCGGCTGTCACCCTCAAGAAATCATCGACAATATGTGCGACAAGGCTCATCTTGGCCCGATCCATGGTTCAACGAATATGGAACTATTTGAGAACGAACTTAAAGGCCATGTCATCCGCCAGCGCCTCGCGGCGGGTCACAGAACGCTTTCTGATGACGTGATGACGAATGACACATGGTATACAGGACCAGGTATTCTACTCAGCCGTATGGATGGCTATTATAACAGCTTGATGCTCATCACCCATACGCCAATCGAAGACGGTCAAGTTCATGCGTGGCATGCCCTCATGGTAGAACCGCCAAACTTCCCGCCAAGTGAAGAAGACAATGCGGCTGTCCCTCAATTCCAAGAAGGCTCAAAGATGGCTTTGCTCCAAGATTTTGACGTCTGGGCCAATAAAGAGCCTTGCCTGCAAATTATGCAAGTTGTCGGCGATGGCCCCTTCGGAAAAGCTCGCGCATGGTACAAACAATTCTACAACCCGATCAAAGACGTTGCAAAATACCAAGCCGCATCTGACGGTCTCTATGTCACCAAAGGTACAAATCGTGACCCATGGGCCAAAGACGCAGCGGAGTAATTTCCTCGCGTAGAGACTAGTAAAACCAAGCAAAATAAAAGGCGCAAATCCAAACGGGTTTGCGCCTTTGTTATGTCGATTACGTCATAAAATTATTATGGATTGTTTGCTGCAAATTCAGCTTTGTTTTGCAATGCAAAATATAAAATATCCGTCCAATATCCAATTCCCATTGGAGCATCCGGCGCATCAAAATCTGCGTTCATAGAAAATTCGAATTCTTTGAGCTGCTTCTTCGCACGCCATTTATATTTGGAGAGCTTATCCACTTGAAGGCCCGCGTGAATAGCCTCTCCGCGAACATATTCAACGCAATTTTTCCAATAATCAGGGCCATCAGACGGCGACATACAATCCAGTTCAATCGTCTCTAAAAGGAAATATTTATCCTTATGCGCATTTAAAAACTCCAAAGCTTCTTGGGTTGCTTCAGCTATTCCTGACTCCTGATTTGCGCACATAGATACGGTAGACAGGAATTTCTTCGCGCGTGCCATTCCAAGCTCAAAATCACCTGTTAGTGCATATAGCCCAGACGGGTCGTCTTCTTCCTCAAAGCCATCAGAGACAAGTGACGCACTCACTTGCGGATCACCGCTTAAAAGAAGTAAATAGAAAAATGGAATTTGATAATTCCACTCAGACAGGCCTGAAATTGTATCAGGCCTGTCCGAATAAGATTTTGGACGATTGCTCAAAGAATAAAGATAAGAACGATTGGCCATAGAGCCTCTTTCTAAA
>JBMYWT010000029.1:0-31854 GCA_049607665.1 Maricaulaceae bacterium | reverse complement strand
TTCAGGTTCAGGTTCAGGTTCAGGTTCAGGTTCAGGTTCAGGTTCAGGTTCAGGTTCAGGTGAAATCACAAGTTCCACATCTTGTGTCACCTCTAAAACAGCATCCTCTTCAACTTTTACTTCTACATCAGAAGCGAGTGCAACTTCTTCATCTTTAGACGTTTTGTCGTCTGTTATTTTTTGAACATCCTCAGCAGCATCAATACCGCGCTCGCTTTCGGGTAACTTGTCATAAACCCACTGCACAACTCTCTCACGAGGCGTTAAGTTTTGGACTTGTGCCCATGCTGTTTGTTCCACACTCAAAAGAGTTAAAAGAGAAACAACTGTAACTGAACGTGATAGCAACATAAGTCCATGTCTCACAGGCCGCAGGCGCGGTCAATAAAGGAGCTGCGCCCAAATCACCTCAAAATCTTAAATTTTGACAGTTGACGTTGACGTTAACGTAAAGCTGATATACATGCGCCCCATGCAAATGCTCGCAACTCGCGCCGTAGACATTGGACTAGACATCCCTGAGCCTAAAAGCTGGGGGATACGTGACTTTGCTAATTTGTTTGATGTGACACCCCGAACCATAAGATTTTACGAAGATAAAGGTCTTATTTCGCCAAAGCGTGAAACAGGCACACGTGTTTTTGGCCCTGTCGATTACATTCGTACACGCCGCATCATGCAAGCCAAACGCAATGGATTCTCTCTAGATGATATCGCCGAAGTTTTCGAAGTTCTCGATGGCGAGATTACAAGCAGAGATGAGCTATTAGCACGTAAAGAAAATTTTGAGCGCGTTATTCGCGCCCTACAACGTCGCCGCAAAGATATTAAAATCATCACAAGTGAGCTAACTGAGCTTTGCCAACAAATCGACGTAGTGACTCAAAACATGGATCATACAGATCCCGCCGTATTCAAACATGCCGCCGCCTATGAACGCGTCTTAAGTCAAAGCTTTGACGATGATGTGTTTCAAAATGAAGGCGACGATACCTCACAACAAAAACACTCTCATACTTAAAGTATAAATTCGAAAGATAACCAATATGCCAAGCTATAACGCCCCCTTACGCGACATGAAATTCATCGTCCATGAAATGCTCAACGCTGAGCAACTTACGCAGTATACCCGTTTCGAAGACGCAGAACCTGATCTATATGACGCAATTTTCGAGGAAAGTGCCAAGTTCGCCTCCGAAGTTCTCGCCCCGCTCAATGTGGTTGGCGACCAAGAAGGCTGTGTTCGTCACGCTGACGGTTCTGTAACGACGCCAACGGGTTTCAAAGAAGCCTTCAAAACAATGGTCGATAATGGCTGGCTCAGCCTAAGCAATGATCCCGAATATGGCGGGCAAGGCCTTCCTGGTATTTTAGGTGCGCCCGTCGCCGAAATGCAATCTTCGGCGAATATGTCCTTTGGCATGTATCCGGGCCTCACCAATGGCGCGATCAAAGCCATCGAAATTGGCGGCACCCCAGAGCAAAAGCAAACGTTCTTACCCAAAATGGTTACCGGTGAATGGACAGGCACAATGAACTTAACCGAACCGCATTGCGGAACGGATTTGGGTCTTTTGAAAACCAAAGCGGTTCCTCAGGCAGACGGTAGCTATAAAATAACGGGTCAGAAAATTTTCATCTCGGCCGGTGAACATGATATGTCCGATAACATCATTCACCTCTGCCTCGCCCGTATCGAAGGCGGTCCAGCAGGCGTAAAAGGTATTTCTCTCTTTATTGTACCGAAATTTAAACTTGGCGCCGATGGTAACCCTGCGGATCGCAATCCTGTTACCTGCGGCTCTATTGAAGAGAAAATGGGTCTCCACGGCAATTCAACCTGCGTGATGAACTTTGACTGCGCCGAAGGTTATCTAATCGGCGAAGCACACAAAGGCCTTCGCGTTATGTTCGTCATGATGAACGAAGCGCGGATGGGCGTAGGCATGCAAGGCCTCGCGCAATCCGAAGTCGCCTATCAAAATGCCGCCGCCTACGCCAAAGACCGCCTCCAGGGCCGCGCCCTCACAGGGCCGCAAAATGAAAATGGTCCAGCCGACCCAATCATTGTGCACCCAGATGTGCGCCGTATGCTTATGGAAACACGCGCCTTTAACGAAGCTAGTCGCGCGCTTATTTACTGGGCGACACTTCACGAAGATTTGGAAAAAGTTCACCCAGATGAAGCCTTTCGCGAAAAATGTGATGATTACCTCGGCCTGCTAACCCCCGTCATCAAAGGTTACCTGACGGATATCGCCATGCGCACCACCGTTGATTGCCAACAAATCTTTGGCGGTCACGGTTTTATCGAAGAATGGGGCATGAGCCAGTTCGTCCGCGATACGCGTATTACGCTCCTCTATGAAGGCGCAAACGGTATTCAAGCCCTTGATCTGGTCGGCCGTAAGCTCGCCCGCAAAGGCGGACGCGCGTTAATGACACTCTCGGCTGAAATGCAAGAGTTCATCAAAGCCAATGAAGGCAATGAAAACCTAACGGAATTCACAGAAGGTTTGTCTGGCGCGCAAAAGAAACTCCAAGAAGCCACCATGTGGCTGATGCAAAACGGCATGACCAACCCGAACAATGCGGGCGCAGCCTCCGTTGATTATATGCATATGATGGGCCTGACGGTTCTGGCTTATATGTGGGGCAAAATGGCGGTTGTCGCCCAAGCCGCCATCGATGACGGATCGACGGAAGAGTTCTATCAGCATAAACTCATCACGGGCCGTTTCTTTATGGCGCGTATGCTCCCGCAAATTGACGCGCATCTCGCCAAGCTAAAGACAGGCGCAGACCCTGTTATGGCGCTCCCAGCGTCCGCGTTTTAAGCTTTAACTACCGCTTAACTTTGAGAGCTTTTAAGCCCTCTACACAACACAGATAACAAAGAAGAGAACACATCATGGCCGCACTCGATTTCAAAAACCCCGATTGGTATGACGAAGAAGACATCAACATTTTCCGCGAGGCCGTCAATGGTTTCTACGCGCGTGAAATGGCGCCTCACTCAGAGGAATTCCGCAAGAACAAAATCGTCGACCGTAAATATTGGAACATGGCGGGCGAGATGGGCCTTCTAAATTGCGCCATCCCCGAGGAATATGGCGGCGGCGGCGGTGACTACCGCCATGAAATGATTATCATGGAAGAAATGGCTAAAACCGCGACTGACGGCTTTGGTCTTTCGCTTCATAATGCCATCGTTGCGCCTTATATCTTACATTATGGCACAGAAGAGCAAAAACAAAAATGGCTCCCGAAAATGGCGACAGGCGAATATGTCGGCGCGATTGCGATGTCAGAACCTGGCACAGGCTCAGACCTTCAGAACGTCAAAACAACCGCTAAAAAAGACGGCAATGGTTGGGTTATTAATGGCTCTAAGACGTTCATCACAAATGGCGGCACAGCTAACCTAATCATCGTCGTGGCCGACACAGGCGGCGAAGGCAAGCACGCCAAATCTTTGTTCGTTGTCGAAACAGATGACCTCCCTGGTTTCCGCCGTGGCCGTATCCTTGATAAGGTCGGCATGGACGCCCAAGACACAGCCGAGCTCTTCTTTGACGACATGAAAATACCTGCTGACGCGCTTTTGGGCACAGACACAGGTCAAGGCTTCATACAGCTTATGACGGAACTCCCACAAGAGCGCCTGAACATCGCCGTCCAAGGCGTGGCGGAAATGGAAGCCGCGCTAGAGATGACGATTGATTATTGCAAAGAGCGCAAAGCCTTCGGCCAGCCGATCCTTGCCTTCCAAAACACGCAGTTTGAACTCGCCGAGTGCAAAACGATCGTGCAAATCGCCAAGACCTTTACCTATGACTGCGCCGCGAAACATTTACGCGGAGAGCTAGATACGGTCACGGCCTCAATGGCGAAATATTGGGTCACTGAAAAACAGTGCGAAGTCGTTGACCGCTGCCTACAGCTACACGGCGGATATGGCTTCATGAATGAATATCGTATTGGCCGCATGTTCCGCGACAGCCGCGTTCAGAAAATCTACGGCGGCACGAACGAGATCATGAAACTCGTTATCGCGCGCTCACTTTAAAGCGCCCTCTTAATTCAAACAGACAACAAAAATTTACAGACTGGAAACAATATGACTGACGCCTATATTTTTGACGCCGTCCGAACCCCTCGCGGGAAAGGCAAAAAGAGCGGATCTTTACATGAGATCACAGCGCTATCGCTATTAACACAGCAACTCGAAGCTATTCGCGAGCGCAATGATTTAGATACCTCCAAAGTCGATGACATTGTCATGGGCTGCGTTTCACCTGTTGGCGAACAAGGCGCGGATATTGCGCGCGTTGCCTCTATCACAGCCGGTTACGCAGAAACTGTTTCTGGCGTGACGATCAACCGCTTCTGCGCGTCTGGTCTTGAGGCTTGTAACATGGCAGCGGCCAAAGTCATGTCTGGAATGTCCGATATGGTGATCGGCGGCGGTATCGAATCTATGTCGCGCGTCCCTATGGGCAGTGACGGCGGCGCGATGATGGTCGACCCAAGCTTTAACTTTGAACATTACGGCGTGCCGCAAGGTATCTCCGCTGATTTGATCGCCACGAAATATGGTTTCTCTCGCGATGATTGCGATGCCTATGCCGTGGAATCGCAAAAGCGCGCAAAAGCTGCGTGGGACGAAGGCCGTTTCAAAAAATCTATCGTGCCCGTCAAAGACCAACTCGGCATCACAATCCTCGACCACGATGAGCACATGCGCCCCTCAACAGACATGCAGTCCCTCGGCAGCCTAAACCCGTCCTTCGTAGCGATGGGTCAAGTCATGCCAGGTTTTGACCATGTCGCGGTGCAGCGTTATCCCGAACTCGAAACCATCAAACACGTTCACCACGCGGGCAATAGCTCAGGTATCGTAGACGGCGCGTCTGCTGTTTTGATCGGCACCAAAGAAATGGGCGAAGCCCTTGGCCTAAAGGCGCGCGCGCGCATTAGATCCTTTGCTGAAATCGGAAGCGAACCGACGATCATGCTAACAGGCCCAGAATTTGTGGCGGCCAAAGCCCTTAAAAAGGCTGGCATGGAAGTCGGCGATATCGACCTTTATGAGCTTAACGAAGCCTTCGCGGCTGTCGTGCTTCGCTTCATGCAGGCCCATAACGTGAGCCACGATAAAATGAACGTCAATGGCGGCGCGATTGCGATGGGCCACCCCCTCGGCGCAACAGGCGCTATGATCCTCGGCACAATGGTAGACGAGCTTGAACGCTCCGACAAAGAGACCAGCCTCATCACGCTCTGTGTGGGCGGCGGCATGGGCTCTGCGACCATCATTGAACGCGTATAATCAACCGATATTTAAGAATAGACTGAACATGAAAAACTTTAAACTCGATCTCGATCAAGACGGTATCCTCTTGATTACATTTGATTCCCCAGGCCGCAGCATGAATGTGCTCTCCAATGAAGTCATGGGCGAACTGACGGACGTCATCGGCCGTATCAAAACAGACGACGCCGTCACTGGCGCTGTTATTACCTCTGGTAAATCTACATTCTGCGCGGGCGCTGACCTGACAGAAATGGGCAGCAATTTCTCGTCTGCTCGCGAAGGCATAAAGACAGACCCCGAAGGCACGAAGAAAGAACTCTTCGACGGCGTTTATGGCCTAAACCAAGTTTTCCGCGATATGGAAACATGCGGCAAACCTGTCGCTTGCGCGCTTAATGGTCTTGCGCTCGGCGGCGGTTTCGAAATCGTTCTGGCCTGTCACGGACGATTTGCCTCCAATGATAATCCTAAGCTTAAAATGGGTCTGCCCGAAGCGCTTGTTGGTCTCCTGCCTGGCGCGGGCGGAACGCAGCGTCTTCCGCGTCTTGTCGGTTTGATGAACGCCTCTGCCATTCTTTTGCAAGGCAAACAGCTCTCCGTTAAAGAAGCGCAAGCCATGGGCATTTTGCAGGGCAGCGCGCCTGAGGCTGAACTTGTCGCCACCGCAAAACAGTGGGTTAAAGACAACCCCAAAGCCAAAGCCCCTTGGGACGAAAAAGGTTTCCGTTTCCCGGGCGGCGCGCCGTTTACCCCAAAAGGCATGCCTATGTTCGCAGGCGCGAATGCCATGCTCCGTAAGGAAAGCTACGGCAATTATCCCGCCATGAGCAATATCCTCAAATGCGTTTATGAAGGCTCGCAAGTTCCAATGGACGCGGCGCTACGGATTGAAAGCCGTTATTTCTGTGATCTTTTGCTCCGCCCCGAAAGCGGTAATATGATCCGCTCGCTCTTTATCTCTAAGCAAGCTTTGGAAAAAGGCGAAGCCCGTCCCGAAGGTCAAACAAAGGGCCAGATTAACAAAGTTGGCGTCATCGGCGCAGGCTTTATGGGCGCAGGCATTGCCTATGTCTCCGCTATGGCTGGTATTGAAGTTGTCCTAATTGACCGCGACCAAGAGGGCGCAGACAAAGGCAAAGACTTCACCGTCAAAGAACAAACAAAGCGCGTGTCCCGCAAGAAAACGACGCAGGAAAAAGCTGACAAAATCATCAATCGTATCGAAGCGACAACCGATTATAACAAGCTAAAAGACGTCGATTTGATCGTCGAAGCCGTGTTTGAAAACTCAGAGCTAAAAGCTAAAATCACAGAGATGGCCGAAGACGTCATCGGCGATAAGGCTGTGTTTGGATCAAATACCTCAACCATCCCGATCACAGATTTGGCCAAAGCGTCAAAGCGCCCAGATAATTACATCGGCATTCACTTCTTTAGCCCCGTGCATAAGATGATGCTCGTTGAGATTATCAAGGGCGAGAAGACATCTGATTACGCTATTTCGCGCGCGATTGATTTCGTATCCCGCATTCGCAAAGTGCCTATCGTTGTCGAAGACACACGCGGCTTCTACGCCAATCGCTGCGTGATGCGTTATATGGCCGAAGGTTATAATATGCTCGCCGAAGGCGTAGCGCCAGCCATGATCGAGAACGCTGCCAAAATGGCAGGGATGCCCGTCGGGCCGCTGTCTCTCCAAGACGAAGTCGCGATTGATCTGGCCTATAAAGTCAAAGAGCAAACAAAGACGGATCTTGGCTCGCAATATGTAGCGGGTAAAATGGACGATATTGTCGATACAATGTTCAAAGCCGAACGTTATGGCCGTAAAAACGGCAAAGGTTTCTACGTCTATGAAGGCCGCGAAAAGCACCTCTGGCCAGAGCTCGGTCAATTTGCTGAGAACGGCATTTTAGAGCCGCAACCTGATGTAGCCGAAGTCAAAGACCGCATCATGTACACGCAAGCCATCGAAGCCGCGCGCACTATGGCCGAAGGTATTGTCCATGATCCGCGCGAAGCAGATTTGGGGTCTATCTTTGGTTGGGGTTTTGCCCCGTTCACTGGCGGCGCGATCAGCTTTATTGACACCATCGGTGCAGCTGACTTCGTAGTGCGTGCAGATGAGCTTGCCAAAGCGCACGGCCCGCAATTCGAAGTCCCTAAACTTCTTCGCGAAATGGCCAAGTCGAGCGAGACATTCTACGGCAAATTCGGCCGTAAAGCGGCTTAAGGAAACATCACTATGACTGAACTTGTTACCTACACAGAGGATGACGGCGTCGCGACCATCAAAATGGATGACGGCAAAGCCAATGTCCTCTCCACGGAAATGATAAAGCAGCTTAACGCTGCTTTTGACAAAGCTGAAGAAGCTGGCGCTATCGTCGTTTTAACGGGCCGCGAGGGAATGTTCTCTGGCGGGTTTAACCTCAAAGAAATGCAGGCGGGGCCCAATGAAGCGCTTATTTTGACCTCAAAAGGGTCAAAACTCGCGCGCCGCATTATGGCATTCCCGCGTCCCGTGATTGCGCTCTCGACAGGGCACACAATCGCAATGGGCGCGTTCTTGATGCTCGCCTGTGATTACCGCATGATCGCGGATGGCGACTATAAAGTCGGCCTGAACGAGACATTGATCGGTATGACAATGCACCATTTCGGTATTGAATTGGCGCGTTATCGCTTGCCGATGAATTACTTTAACCGCTGCGTGATTAACGCTGAAATCTTCGCGCCGAAACAAGCCATTCACGCTGGTTTCTTTGACCGCACTGTCCCAGCCGAGCAAATGCCAATGGCGGGCGCAATGGCGGGCAATATGTTCAAACAGCTTAATAAAGGCGCGTTTAAAGGTACAAAACTTAAATCACGCGCCGCCGTTTTTGCAATTTTGGATCAGGCTATCGAAGATGACCTAGACCCAAATCAGCACAGCCTCTAAGGCGCTATTTATTTAGGCGTAACCCGTAGAAGCTTTCCTTCTATCGGGTCATCAATCAACACCAATATCGCACCGTCACTGGCGGTGCGAATATCCCTGACACGCTCCCCCAGATCACTTAAAATAATGGTCTCGCCGATGCTCTTCCCGTTTTCCAGATCAACGCGGCGCACATCGCCAGACGCAAGTCCGCCGACTAGCGCGTCGCCATTCCACTCTTTGAACATATCACCCCGGTAAATCGTCAAGCCTGACGGCGCGATGGACGGTACCCAATAATGAATGGGCTCTTCCATCCCCTCCATTTCGGTAAACGGCGTTATTTTCGCGCCATTATAATCCACGCCCTTCGTCACAAGCGGCCAGCCATAGTTCAGACTTTGTTTGATCAAATTCAATTCATCACCACCACGCGCGCCATGTTCATGAGCCCAAAGGTTTCCGCTCTCTTTATCAAAAATGAGGCCCTGCACATTACGATGCCCTATAGAAATATGCTCTGAGCCGTTTTCAGTGATACGAATAACTTTACCCAGATCAGACTCTGTATCTTGAGACGCTTCGCGGTAACGAAACCCATCACCTGTGGTAACAATCACATCGCCATTTTCCATGACAGCCAAGCGCCCGCCGAAGTGTCCACCACCTATTTTTAACGGAGCCGCCTTAAATATATGCTGTTTATCTTTTAGTGAGTTATTATCTAAAACCGCTTTAACAACAGTTGTACCATTAGCGCTTTTTTTGCCACGTGCGTATGAAAAATAAACCGTCCCGTTTTGCGCAAAGTCACTGCCTAAAACGATGTCAAAAAGCCCCGCTTGGCTTTCCGCGTAAATATCATCTGGCAAGCCATCAATATCCGTCAGCATACCGCCGCTCAACCGTTTTAATGCCCCATCACGTTCGGTAATAAGGAAATCTCCGCTTGGTAGTTCTGCTACGCTCCACGGTGTTTCAAGTTCTGATGATAAGACTTCAATCGTAAATTCATTTTGCGTAAGAGAAAGAAAAACCGGCGCAGCTTGAGATTCCAGACAAGCTGTTAGACCTATTAGGCATATTCCGCTTAACGTTGAAAACCCTATTGATTTAATACGCATCATAAAATCCTTATTTGACGGGCTGATTGCTTGGCTCTAACCCTAGCGCAAGGACGCATATTATGAAAACATTCTTTCATCGGTTAACAGCTTGGTTTATCGCAGCAATTATAACGGCAGTTTTAGGCAGTCTATTTTCGACTTTGCGCATACTCGCAAGTTTAAAAAACATAGGTGCGCCCATCGATGGCAGCTCAATTATTTCAATGGCATCTTATGATATATGGCACTTTAGTGGCATTTACGGCGTGTTCATCGCAATCGCATTTTTAATTGCGTTTTTAGCCGCAAAGCTACTTCATAAAAAAGTAGGTCACTCTCGCAGCATAATCTATATATCTGCAGGCACTATAGCCATGGCCGTCAT
Source organism: Maricaulaceae bacterium (assembly GCA_049607665.1). Lineage (GTDB taxonomy): Bacteria > Pseudomonadota > Alphaproteobacteria > Caulobacterales > Maricaulaceae > Fretibacter. Next base: position 22,123 of record JBMYWT010000029.1, on the reverse strand, counting down.
GCTTTGGCTCATGCAGAAAGTGTTCTTTGGCGACCCGCTTATTGGCGGAACGCGAGATGCTTTTGGATTAGTTTTACAACTCTTCGCTGGCGCAGTAGGCGGGTTTTCTTTTGCAAAACTCCGCCTACTAAAAACAACTGCTTAAGTATTCATACTATCAAAGAAGTCCGAATTATTCTTCGTATCTTTGAGTTTCGAGATTAGGAATTCAATCGCGTCCATTGTCCCCATAGGATTAAGGATGCGGCGAAGGACGTAGGTTTTCTGTAGCTCAACAGGGTCAAGCAAAAGCTCTTCTTTACGTGTACCAGATTTCGTTACGTCAATCGCAGGGAAGACACGTTTATCCGCCACTTTACGGTCAAGTACGATTTCGCTGTTACCTGTACCTTTAAATTCTTCGAAGATAACTTCGTCCATACGCGAGCCTGTATCAATCAGCGCCGTCGCGATAATCGTAAGCGAGCCACCTTCTTCGATATTACGCGCCGCGCCAAAGAAACGCTTCGGACGTTGCAGGGCGTTGGCATCCACACCGCCTGTCAAAACCTTACCAGAGCTTGGCACAACCGTATTATAGGCACGGCCCAAACGGGTGATTGAATCAAGCAAGATCACAACGTCTTTGCCGTGTTCTGTCAGGCGTTTCGCTTTTTGAATGACCATTTCAGCGACCTGTACATGGCGCGTGGCGGGCTCATCAAATGTCGAGCTAACAACTTCGCCCTTAACCGAGCGTTGCATGTCCGTCACTTCTTCTGGGCGTTCATCGATAAGCAAAACAATGACGTAACATTCAGGGTGATTAGCCTCAATCGAGTGCGCGATATTCTGAAGAAGAACCGTTTTACCCGTACGCGGCGGGGCCACGATCAAGGCACGTTGTCCCTTACCCAGCGGCGAGACGATATCAATGATACGGCCCGAACGGTCTTTGCGCGTTGGGTCATCGATTTCCATAGAAAAACGCTGATCGGGATAGAGCGGCGTTAAGTTATCAAAGTGGGCTTTGTTTCGCGCGCGCTCAGGCGTTTCGAAGTTCAGCGAGGTGAGTTTCGTTAGCGCGAAATAACGCTCATTATCTTGCGGACTACGAATTTCACCAGAGATCGTATCACCTGTACGAAGGCCAAATTTACGAATTTGATTTGGCGTGACATAGATATCGTCAGGACCTGGAAGATAGTTCGCTTCGGGCGCGCGCAGAAAACCAAATCCATCTTGGAGCGTTTCTAAAACGCCGCTACCGTTGATTTCAATATCACGCTCAGCGAGGTCTTTGAGAACAGAGAAGAAAATCTCTTGCTTGCGCATACTGCTAGCGTTTTCAATGCCAACGGCTTCGGCAAAGGCTATGAGCTGCGCAGGTTTTTTCGCTTTCAAATCCTCAAGGCTGATAGATTTAAGCGTCTCAAGGTTTTCGGGTGTAACGGTCATATAGGTATAATCTTTTAGTATTTTGGGGGTGTGCGCAGATATGCGCTGTGGCCGGACGGCTCTTATGCTTTGCCTATACGCGATTAAATTTCGGCGTCAAGTGACTTTAAAACGGCTCGACGACCGCCAAAAGCACAATGAAAATCGCCGTAATAGACGGCACTTCATTGGCAACACGGTAAAATTTCTCAGAGCGCGGACGCTCGCCGCGTTGAAATTTCTTCAAATCCCCACTTAACATTCCGTGATATCCAAATAGGCCAAAAACAAGGAGCAATTTAAGCGGCAGCCAAAAGCCTGTCGTCATAGCATCAGCTCGGACCGTCAGGAGCAGTCCGCCAAAAATAAGCGCGCCAATCATCGACGGGTTCATAATAATGCGCATTAAATTACGCTCTTGAACCTTAAGGCTCTCTTCCATCTCGCCGCTCAATATGGCTTTGCTGTGATAAACAAATAGGCGCGGCAGATAGAGAAGCCCCGCCATCCAAAAGATCACAAAGATAATATGCCCTGCGCGAAACCATTCGTAATAATTAGACATAGTCGCCGTCCCCCGTTCGGACATGCGAAATCACGGCATGGACATTATCAATCTTCACATCAGGCGAAACGCCGTGGCCGAGATTAAAGATATATGGCCCGCCTGCTTGCTCCGCGTCCGCCAAAACTGCGCTAACCGCTTTTCGCAGAACATCGCCGCCAATGCGTAGTGCTAGCGGATCAAGATTACCTTGGATCGTTTTCTCTGTGCCAACCACGCGGCGTAATTCTGAGAGCGGCGTATCCGTGCCCGCTGCCACGCATTGCGTCTCAACGGCGCTCGCATAGGCATGAATATTAAGGCCCGCAGCACGCGGAAAACCAATGATCGGCACGGTAATGCCCGCCGCGCGCACGCGGTCTATAATCATTTGCGTCGGCCGAATGACGAGTTTATCAAACAGGGGTGCGGATAATCCCTGCGCCCAGCTTTCAAATATCTTAAGCGCGTCTGCGCCCGCCTTAGCCTGACCAATCAAATATTCAGCAGACGATATCGCAAGCGCCTCTAGGAGATCATCCATCGCCTCTGGATATTCATAGGCAAAGCGAATAGCTTTTTCTTTTGTTGGCGTCCCTTTGCCCTCAAGCATATAAGTTGCCACGGTCCATGGCCCGCCGCAAAATCCGATGAGTGTTTTATCATCGCCGAGACCCGCCCGGACCTTAGACACCGTTTCATAAACAGAAGAGACACGATCTGCCGCGCCGTCAATTGTAAGCTTTGAAATATCAGACGCATCAATGGGATCTAAGATGGGGCCAACCCCTTTTTCAAAACGCACATCCCTGCCAAGCCCAATAGGAATCAAGAGGATATCTGCAAAGAGGATAGCGGCGTCCATATCATAACGCTCGACAGGCTGTAACGTCACCTGCGCAGCCTTTTCGGGTGTGAAACAAAATTCTATGAAAGACGATGTTGTTTCTCGAACCGCCATATATTCAGGCAGATGCCTACCTGCTTGACGCATCATCCATATTGGAGGCATTTGGGGCGTGCTGGCCTTTAAAACGGAGAGTAATTGTTTAGGCATTATACAGATCAACACGCGAAAGCGTGGCCCTAAAATTTGAAATTAAAAGAGTGATAGTAGTAGCCTGCGTTGATATGTGGGCCATCTTAAGACTTTGTTAAGCTTCGTTAAGAAGATATGAATAAGAACATGTAAATATAGACTGTATGGATTGAATAAACCAGCACCAAACTTTGTATAAGAAAAGAAAACTAAATAAAATTATAGAGGTTACATGGGGATAAAAAAGGGGATAGTTTTGGATAAAATTTTATCCCCATTATTCACAATATTAATAAAGGGTTAATACCGCTGTGTAGAACTTGACGGGTTGGCTAAATCTTACGCTTGCTTTGTATTTATTACCAAAGGGAGCCATCTGGCTTGTGGACAAATCAGTATAAACTTTCCAAGGTAAATTATGACGCGCAACCCGAATACGGTGATCTATTTTCATATTCATCTTGTCTCGGACAGTACGGGTGAAACCTTGGTGGCTATGATGAAAGCCTCAACGGCGCAATTTGGCGGGGTGACACCGCTTGAACATCTCCATTCGATGGTGAGGTCCGAAGCGCAGCTTGAAAGCGCGCTAAAGGATATAGAAGAACGCCCCGGTGTTGTGCTTTATACATTGCTAGACCCTGATCGCCGCCGAGTTCTTGAAGAACATTGTGAAGCCCTTAATATTCCGGCTGTATCTGTTCTGGATACGACCTTGGCTATGCTTGGCCGATATTTAGGCGCGCCTGTCATGCAAGAAATCGGCGCGCAAAGAACTATGGACAGTGAATACTATAACCGTATAGCGGCGCTTGATTTCGCCATGAGTCATGACGACGGGCAAAATATACCCGGTCTTAAAAATGCGGATATTATCCTGTTGGGCGTAAGCCGTACCTCCAAAACACCGACGAGTATTTACCTCGCCAATAGAGGCTACCATACGGGCAATATTCCGCTTGTTCCCGGGATGGCATGGCCAGAAATTATCGAGAGTTATAAAAAGCCTTTTATCGTTGGTCTTTTTGCTTCGCCGAGCCGTATTGTTCAAATTCGCAAAAACCGCGTTGAGAGCATGGGCAGCAATGAAAGCTCTTATACAGATGAACAAAAAGTACGTGAAGAAATTACAGCCACGAAACGCAAATTTGTAAAACTTGGTTACCCTGTGGTGGATGTGACGCGGCGTTCTATCGAGGAAACGGCCGCGCAAATTATCAATCTGTATCAAATTCACCAAGATAAAAAAAATATGAGTCCCCTAACCCATGTCTAATATATCAAATGTGCCGCCCATCATTCTCGCATCCGGAAGCGAGATCAGAGCGCAAATCCTACGCGGTGCCGGCATAGACTTTACAGTGAAAACAAAACCCGTAGATGAGGCCTCTATTAAAGAAGCGATGCTAGCTGAAAATAGCCGCCTTCGTGATATTGCCGATGCTTTGGCCGAAGCAAAATCTATGAGGGTTTCACGTGAAACGCCGGGCTTCGTTATTGGCGCAGACCAGATCATGGTTATGGATGGAAAGCTCTTTGATAAACCCAAAGACATGACCGAAGCTCGCGAGCGATTAAAAGATATGCGCGGGAAAACCCATAACCTTTTAGGCGCAATTGTGATTTGTGAAAATGGCATTCCTGTTTGGCGGCATATCGCGAAAACAACGCTTAAAATGCGCGACTTTTCAGATAGCTTTTTAGATAATTATCTAGAGGCCGAAGGAGACGTGGTTTTGAAAAGCGTCGGCGCTTATCGATTTGAAGGCCGTGGGGCGCAGCTTTTCTCTCATGTTGATGGAGACTTCTTTTCCATTCTTGGATTATCGCTCTTGCCTGTGCTAGATTATCTGCGAAGTCGAGGCGCAGTAGAAATATGAGCAAAGTCATACCCAAAATGGCAGGTGTTTGCGGATGGCCGATCCATCATTCGCTTTCTCCGCAACTCCATAGCTATTGGCTAAAAGAAATGGGTATTGCAGGCGCTTATGTACCTTTTGCTGTCCGGCCCGACGAAGCCGTGCGCGCGTTTAAATCGTTAAAGCGAACCTCAATATCAGGCGTAAACGTAACCATACCACTTAAAAAACTAGCCTTTGAAGCGGCGGATGAAACCACTGAGGAAGCCGCCAAATTGGGCGTTGCAAATTGCCTTTTCAAACGGGACGGTAAATTAATCGCGCATAATACGGATATGGCCGGTTTTACCACGCCGCTGATCCGCGCGGCGGGGCCGTCACATATCCAAAACATGCCAGCCGTAATTTACGGAACAGGCGGAGCGTCTCGGGCGGTCATTGGAGCGCTGCTCGCTATGCAATGTCCAGAGATCCGCTTGTGTGGCCGTACAGATAGCAAAGCACTTGATATGGCAAGCGATGTAAATGCGCCCAATCTCTACGCTGTGCCATGGGCAAAACGCCATGATATAATGCGCGGCGCAGGGCTTATCATAAATGCGAGCGCTGGCGGCATGAAAGGCAGGCCCGTCTTAGATGTAAAATTGGATAAGGCCGAAGATAACGCGATTATCTATGACCTTATTTATACGCCAATTATCACGCCTTTCATTAAATCGGGCCAAGAACGTGGCCTTAAAACCATAGGCGGACTTGATATGCTAATCGAGCAAGCACGCCCGTCTTTTCTTCGTTTTTTTGGCACTACGCCGCCTCATGATCTTGACCCTGCGCCTTTATTAAAGCGCCTGTTAAAGGACCCCTCTGCGTGATTATTCTTGGGCTGACAGGCTCCATTGGCATGGGGAAAACAACTACGGCGGCAATGTTCAAAGATGAAGGCTGCCCTGTATTTGATGCGGATGCTGCCGTGCATAGTCTTTACGCTAAAGGCGGACGAGCCGTTGCATTAATCCGCGCAGTTTTCCCAGATGCCATTACGGACGGCGCGATAAACCGCGCGCGCCTTGGGGAGCATATGCGAGCGGATCCATTAAACCTGACAGTCCTAGAGAGTTTTATCCATCCCATGGTCGCCGATTTGCGGGCGGAGTTTTTCAAAACAGCGGCTGAGCAAGACGCTGATATTGTTATCATGGATGTACCTTTATTATTTGAAACGGGCGGGGATACCTATGTCACCAAAACCGTTGTTGTGACATGTGATCCAAAGATCCAAAAACAGCGCGTTATGGCACGCGCCGGAATGAATGCCGAACTATTTAAAACCCTATTGGGCCGCCAACTTCCTGATAGTGAAAAACGCAAACGCGCAGATATCCTCATCTATACGGATGTGTCTCTAGAAAATACGCGCGAACAAGTGCAAGCTGTCCTTAAAGATTTAAGGGCGAAACCATAATGTCATATGAAGAGGATACAGGTCACAGAGAAGTCGTCTTTGATACAGAGACAACAGGCTTTGACGCGCGCGGCGCGGACCGTATCACCGAAATCGGCTGTATTGAAATCATAGACCTGCTCCCGACAGGGCGTTCGTTCCATGCCTATTTAGACCCTTTGCGCGATGTTCCTGAAAAGGTCACAGAAATCACAGGTCTAACGACAGAGTTTTTGCGAGGAAAACCTTTGTTCAAAGATGAAGCCCAAGGTTTTTTGGACTTTGTCGGCGATAGTCCGCTCGTGGCGCATAATGCTGATTTTGATATGGGCTTTGTAAACGCAGAATTAAAACGTGCGGGTTTTAACCCCATTCCAAACAACCGTTTTATAGATACGCTAAAAATCGCGCGTTCGAAATTTCCAGGATCCCCAGCGTCTTTGGATGCTTTATGTAAGCGTTTTGATATCTCGCTAAGCGCACGTGATAAACACGGCGCGATTGTTGACTCGGAATTATTGGCGGCAGTTTATTTGGAGCTTCGTGGCGGACGAGCGCGTAATTTTATCTTTGATGAAACAAAAGAAAAGACGAATGATTATCTCGTACCCGTCGCCAAAGCGCGCCCTATGCCGCTTGCGCCTTTATCAACTCAGGATGAGCAAGAGATACATAAAAACTATATTGATGGCTTGTCGGATGAAATGCTTTGGCACCGTCATTGGAACCGCCGCAATAAATTGGCATAAAAAACCCGCCGAAAAGCGGGTTTTAATTACCTAATAAATTTAAAGCCGTGTTGAACGAGCCTTAGTTAATGCTGGCATCACCTGATTCAGCGGCGCGGCGCACCATTTCATCGCGGAACATGGCTGCGAAATCCGGCGGCTCCAACATGATAGGCGGATAGCCACCATTTTGTGTCATCTCTGCCATCATTTGACGCGCAAATGGGAAGAGAAGGCGCGGACATTCAATCATGATCATAGGCTGAATTTCTTCAATATTTACGCCTTGGAAGGCGAAAAGACCTGCGTATTCAAGCTCGGCAATAAACACGGATTGGTCACCACGTGTTGCGCCAGCCCGGAGCATAAGGACGACTTCAACCGTATCGTCGCTAAGCATTTGACGGCCAATTTCAATATTAATTGAAATTTGCGGCGCGTCTAAGCCATTGCGAAGGCTCTCGGGTGCATTTGGGTTTTCAAAGCTTTGGTCTTTGCAATATTGCGCAAGAACTTGAAGCATAGGGCCTGACGGCATAGCCGCTTCGAGATCTACGTTGTCGTCTTCTTTTTTGGCCGCTTTCTTAGCGTCTTTTTTCGGCGTCTTAGCCATATTCACTCCTGGATTTCGGACATCTATGTTCCGTTTATTCTGCGCTGCTGCTATCATAGAGCCTTGCCAGCTGCAACTCTCTTTAGGGGCGGCATATATGCAGCCATAAGACGAATAGATATTGCGAAATATCTTAAAAGCACTACCTTAAGCCCTCAGCACAGCCAAAGCCGAACTAAGGCAGGATTATCCTATGTATGAAGTCATTCTCTATGCCGCCATTGCGACAATTGTTTGCGTGATGCTCTATACTGTTTTGGGTAAATCCGTTGGGAAAGGCCCAGATGAGCCTTTAAACCTGACACGCACACAGGCCCCCGAAGCCCCCGCCATGGTCAGCGCGGTTCAAACGGTTCCGTCTATACCGGGCCTCGCCAAAATTATCGAAATGGATAAAGAGTTTTCCGAAGCCCATTTCGTAAGTGGGGCCAAAGGCGCATATGCGATGATCCTCGAAGCCTTTGCTGAGCCTGATAAAGAAATGCTCGAAACATTGCTTACACCCAAAGTCTATGAGGTCTATCTGGCCGCCATTACAGAACGCGAAAGCAAAGATCTTCGCCAAGTGACAGATCTCGCGCGGCTTATCTCTGCGGAAATTACCCACGGCGAAACGCAAGGTAAGGCGATGAAAATCTCTGTGCGTTACAAGGCCGAGCTAGCATCGGCACTTGTGAATGCAGATGGCGAAACCGTGCAAGGCGACCCAAATGTACTGGCAACGATTGACGAAGTTTGGTGTTATACGCGCACAGCCGGATCGAAAGACCCAAACTGGAAACTTGACGACGTTGCGCCGTCAACAGGCGATGAACTTGCCGCCGACCCTACACCTGACACAAAAGCGTAGTTTTGCCCCATGCTTAAAGCGGCGGTGAAACATATTACGGGCGCGGTGGTTTTAGCCTCGCTGGCGGCTTGCGCAACAACGCCGCAACCACAAAATTTCCTGAAATCGCATCCACCTAAAATGGATCCAGCGGATCAACCCAAAGCAAAACCTTTGGCTGCGCCTAAATCAACGCCGCCTGTTAAAACTCCGCCCAAGGCCGCACCTGCGCCTCCGCCAGAAAAGCCTGCGCCGGATATAAAACCCGAAAGCACGCTAAACTCACTAACGTCCTTGCCATATTGGAAGACATCTAATCACTTGCCGGCCTTGGCTTCTTTTAAACGGAGTTGCGGGGTTTGGGAAAAGGCCGAGCCAACATCTTTGATTAATCCGAATTTGCCAGATTATGGCCTATATTCAGATTGGCTCCCTTTATGCGCGAAGGCTTTGAAGCTCGCGGATAATAAAGACACAGCCCGCATGTTTTTTGAAAAAGAATTTGCGACAGCAAGCCTATCAAGCGCGGCGCAAAAACCAGCATTGCTGACGGGTTATTACCAGCCGGAAATACCCGTGCGCCGAAAAGCTAATGCCGAATTTTCAGAACCAATCCTATCTGTCCCAAAAGCTAAACATAAAACGCATCTACATCGTAAAAATATTAACGCCTCCACATCGCGCGTAATTGCCTATGGCCGCCCAATTGATGTGTTCTTTATGCAAATCCAAGGCTCAGGTCATATCCGCTTCAAAGATGGAACACGTCTTCGCGCAGCCTATGCGGGGAATAATGGAAAGCCCTATAAATCAATCGGGCGTGTTCTTATAGACCGCCGCGAAATGACCAAAGAGCAAGCGTCTAAACAGACGATTGAAAAATGGATGCAAAAGGCAGGTCCCAAACGTACGCGCGCGCTTATGAATGAAAACCCGCGCTATATCTTCTTCGAAGAGCGCGCGATTAAAACGGGCGAAGGTCCAATGGGCGCGATGCGTGTGCCGCTGACGTCTATGGGCTCTATGGCTGTTGATCCGCGTTATCACCCTTATGGAACGTTATTTTGGGTGGTGGGGAAAGTCCCTAAAAAAGCGGGCGATTATAAAGGTGCGGAAACGGGCTTTCTATTATCCGCCCAAGATACAGGCAAAGCCATACGCGGCGCAATGCGCGGCGATCTATATTTCGGTACAGGGCATGATGCGGGCGCGCGCGCAGGCGTTATGAAACACCCTGCGAAATGGACGGTGCTTTTACCGAAGTCTTTAGCCGCGAGATTGGCTGCGAAACAGCCTTCCGCCTAAGTCTATGTCTGGTCCGCGCAAACCTAAATCGTCTTCGCTAAAGGGTCGAAACCTTGCGCCCGAGGAAGTCCAAATTTGGAAGCGCGTGACAAAAACGGTAGCGCCCCGCCGTAAGGGCTCGGCTAAACCTGTGCCGTCACGCGAAGAGTTTGCAGCGATGTTACGCCTCCCTCCGCAAGGTGCTGTGGCGGCGCGAAAAACGCCAAAATCATTAGACGTGAACCAAGATAAGAAAATCCGCCGTGGCCGCGTAGAGATTGACGCCAAAATTGATTTGCATGACCTAACACAGGCGCAAGCGCGGCCCGCGCTCGTGCAGGCCATAATCCGCGCGTCAAACCGTAATCACCGCTGCGTTTTGGTAGTGACGGGAAAGGGCATACGGATGGAAGGCGTGCTTCGCCGCAACTTCCCCGAATGGATTTCCCAAGTGCCAATCCGCCCGCTCATCGCAACCTACGCCCCTGCCCATATTCGGCACGGCGGCAGCGGCGCGTGGTATGTGTTCCTAAAGGGCCGTGCGCCGACCGCTTAGAAAGCTACAGAATAAATTTTGACAGGTCTTGGTCTTTTGCCAACTCGCTGACGTGGGCTTCGACATAGGCTTTGTCGATCACAACCGTTTCGCCCGCACGGTCTGTAGCGGAAAAACTGATCTCATCGAGTAGGCGTTCCATAACAGTCTGAAGACGCCGAGCGCCTGTGTTTTCAACCTTTGAATTAACCTCGGCGGCGACGCGGGCAATTTCCGCGATGCCGTCTTCTGTGTAATCCAGTGTGACATCTTCCGTGGCGAGTAGCGCTTTATATTGCTTAACGAGGCTAGCTTGGGGCTCGGTCAAAATACGAATAAAATCGGCCTCGGTTAGCGCGCGCAATTCCACGCGGATCGGCAAGCGGCCTTGAAGCTCTGGGAGCATATCGGACGGCTTGGCGATATGAAACGCGCCCGACGCGATGAATAAAATATGATCGGTTTTCACAGGGCCGTATTTCGTTGAAACCGTTGTGCCCTCAATCAATGGCAGGAGATCACGCTGCACACCTTCGCGGGATACATCGGCGCCGCGCGCGCCAGACCGTGCTGTGATTTTGTCAATTTCGTCTAGGAAAACAATGCCGTCATTTTCGGCGCGCTCCACGGCTTCGCGAGTGATCGCGTCATCATCCAACAACTTATCGGCTTCCTCGGCCATCAGGGGCGCGTGAGCATCTTTGATTTTCATCGTGACTTTTTTGGTCTTGCCCATGCCTTTGCCGAAGATCGACCCAAGGTTAATCATACCCATGCTTGTGCCTGGCTGCCCCGGAATATCCATGCCCTGAAACGGCGAAGCGTTATCGGCGAATTCAAGCTCAACCTCTTTATCGTCTAAGTCTCCATCGTGGAGCTGTTTGCGAAATTTCTTGCGCGTGGTTTCGCCAGAATTTTCGCCAATAAAGGCATCCAAGATGCGTTTCTCTGCCGCCATTTCGGCTTGGGCTTTAACTTCGACGCGGCGTTTATCTCGCAGCAGCGTGATCGAGGCGTCAATCAAATCGCGAATGATTTGTTCAACGTCACGCCCGACATAGCCAACTTCGGTGAATTTCGTCGCTTCGATTTTGATGAAGGGGGCCTGCGCCAATTTCGCGAGGCGGCGAGAGATTTCTGTTTTGCCCACGCCCGTCGGCCCGATCATTAAAATGTTCTTTGGCGTAATTTCATCGCGTAGATCATCCGAGACTCGGCGGCGTCTCCAACGGTTACGCAACGCAATGGCGGCGGCGCGTTTCGCATCCGCTTGCGCGACGATATGGCGGTCAAGTTCAGAGACAATTTCGCGGGGCGTGAAACTGCCGGGTTCGTTATTATCGAGTGTATGTGTCATGCGCCTAATGTGGCGTTGCGGGCGCAGATATCAAGTCCCTAGCCCTTGAAATTTGGATCATATGCAGGCGGAAAGATGCGCCATTTCGGCAGGAGTTTAATCAGTTGATTACGCGCGCTGTGCCATCCCGCTCCAAGGAAAATAACCGCAGCACCCAAAAGCAAAAAGGCGAGGGCGAAGCTCGTTCCAAACCCCATTCCGCTATCTTTAAATAAGAACATGATCGCGAAACCAGCATAACCTAATGAGGACACCAGCAAAGCCCGCCGGTTAAGCGCTAATCCAATGACGCCGACAACACCCACGATCACAAGTAAGAGCAAAGCATCCCCGCTAGAGACTTTGGGGACAGGTACAACATTAAACAAAAGCTCTGTATTGGCGATGGCGGCTTGATAGGCAATGCCGTGCACAATCAGAGGCGCTGCTGTGAAATGAAGCCAAAAAGCATTATCCGCAAAGCGCGTTGTCCGATGTAAATCTTGCATGTCATAAATTATGGCTACCGCCATAGTCACAATACCGCTGATGACGAAAAACACACTTAAATGCGCGCGGAAAAGACCCGGCATAAATTTATCGGCGAGGGCGAAGAAAAGGAAAACGCCCGATATGGCAATCAATGCAATACAAAAGGGAAGGCGAATACGCATATAAAACGCTAGCATGGCGATCAGCGTAATAAGCGCTGCGATAATACCGCTTCCGCCAGAAATAACGCCGCCAAGTCCCCAATGGGTGAAAATAAGAAAACTAAGCGCCGTAATCAAAGTCGGTAAATGCTGCCGTTTCTTTTTACCAAAATATTCCGCCATAAAGGCCATGATGGCTGCGGCGCCAATAAAAGAGAGGCCCCCGCCCATAATTTTTGCAATCGTGGTCAAGCCAATGGCGAAAAGACCAATGCCGATGGCGATAAACACATCTGAAAAACTACGCACGAAGCGCATATTATCTTCATTGCCAATCTGGGCGTCATTGACGTCGCGAATAACATCTCGCCCCATTTCATCGGCTTGGGCCTGCGTGATAATTCCGGCTTTTAAGGCCGCTTCGATTTGATCCGGTGTCATCTGCGTCATAGGCAGAAGGTTAGCGTCAAAGGGCGGGCTTGTCATTAGCCCGTTTGCAGTTCTAAAAGGGAGATCAAAGGAGAATTTTATGCGTAAATTTACATCGGCCGTATCGGCCCTCGCTATCGTAGTGGCCCTTTCGGCCTGCCAAGCATCACAGGACACCAGCATGAGCACAGCAAACTCTAACCCTCTTGCGGCGCTCGCCCCTATCGACAGTGGCAATGCTTTGCTCGCGAAATGGGAAGGCCCTTATGGCGGTCTACCAGCATTTGGCTCTGTGAAAGTCGAAGAATTGAAAGAAGCGCTAGAGCTTGGCATGGCGCAAAACCTGGCTGAAATTGACGCTATTACGGCCAATGAAGATGCGCCGACATTTGAAAATACAATCGCCGCCCTAGAGCGCACAGGCAAAGACCTCGACCGTATCTTTACCCATTGGGGAATTTGGAGCTCTAATATGTCATCGCCCGAATTTCGCGCAGTGCAGGGCGAAATGGCACCAAAGCTTTCGGCGTTCAGTTCCAAAATCACGCAAAACGCAGAGCTCTTCGCGCGGGTAAAAGCGGTCTATGATGACAAAGCCTCCAAAGGTTTACGTCCCGATCAGCAGCGCGTTTTGAAACTCACCTATGACGGGTTTGCCCGTAATGGCGCGACACTCGGCGCCGAAGACAAAGCGCGCTATGCCGAGATCAATCAACGCCTCGCGACGCTGCATACGGATTTCTCGAATAATGTACTAGCTGACGAAGAAGGTTATGTGACCTTCATCTCTAAGGATCAAACGTCGGGCCTGTCTGAAAGCTTTATAAAGGCGGCCTCTGCCGCAGCCTCAGAAATGGGCAAAGACGGCATGTTGGCCCTGACCAATACGCGCTCTTCCATGGCGCCGTTCCTGACCTATTCCGACGAGCGTGATTTGCGCGAAACTGTCTGGCGCAATTATTATTCGCGCGGCGATAATGGCGACGCGACGGACAACAATGCGATCATCGCTGAAATCCTACAGCTCCGTAACGAACGCGTCGGCCTTTTGGGCTATGAAAATTACGCCTCTTGGGTGCTGGAAAACCGCATGGCGGGCGGCCCTGAAAACGCAATTGAGTTAATGGAAGCCGTTTGGCCTGCCGCTATTGGACGTGCCAAAGAAGAAGTCGCGGACATGCAAGCCCTCGCGGAGAGTGAAGGTGCGGACATCAAAATCGCGCCGTGGGATTACCGCTATTACGCCGAGAAGGTTCGCCAAGCGAAATACGACCTCGATAGCGACGAGGTGAAACAATATCTCCAGTTAGGTAAACTCCGCGAAGCGATGTTCTTCGTGGCGGGCGAGTTGTTCGAATTTAAATTCACACCTGTCCCCGAGGGCAGCGTCCCTGTCTTCCACCCCGACGTGAAAGTCTGGGAAGTCGCCGACAAAGAGAGCGGTAAATTCATCGGCCTTTGGTATCTTGATCCCTTTGCGCGCAAAGGCAAACGCTCTGGGGCTTGGGCGACGACCTATCGCAGCCACACAACATTTGACGGGGCAAAAACCGTGCTGGCGTCAAATAATTCAAACTTCATCAAAGGCGTTGAAGGCGAACCTGTTTTGATCTCTTGGGATGACGCGGAAACCTTCTTCCATGAATTTGGTCACGCGCTGCATTTCTTGGCCTCCAATGTGGCCTACCCGACGCTAAACGGTGGCGTGCGCGATTACACAGAGTTCCAATCGCAGCTGCTCGAACGCTGGCTCTCCACGGATAAAGTCATCGACAATTACCTCACCCATTACAAAACGGGTGAACCTATCCCTGCTGCGTTAGTTGATAAAATCAAAAAGGCCGCGACGTTCAACCAAGGCTTCGCGACGACGGAATATCTCGCCTCGGCCCTTGTTGATATGCGCTACCACACGGTTGACCCAACGGGCATAGACCCCGATGCGTTTGAAAAGAAAACACTGGATGAGCTCGGTATGCCAAGCGAAATCGTCATGCGTCACCGCTCCCCACATTTCGGGCATATCTTCTCCGGCGAAGGTTATTCGGCCGGGTATTACGGTTATATGTGGGCGGATGTTTTAACGTCTGACGCCGCCGAAGCGTTCAAAGAAGCCCCAGGTGGTTTCTACGATAAAGATGTCGCCAAAAGTCTCGTCGATAATCTCTTCGCGCCCAGAAACGCGATTGACCCCGCCGAAGCTTATCGTGCGTTTAGAGGCCGCGACGCGGACATCAAACCGCTCATGCGCGATCGAGGTTTCCCTGTTCCTGAGTAGGTTTAGGCTCTGCTATCACCAA
This sequence comes from Maricaulaceae bacterium, assembly GCA_049607665.1. GTDB lineage: Bacteria > Pseudomonadota > Alphaproteobacteria > Caulobacterales > Maricaulaceae > Fretibacter. The sequence goes on along the minus strand of JBMYWT010000029.1, from coordinate 7,117 downwards.
TCCTTCGAGACGCAAAGCTAAGGCTTTGCTCCTCAGGATGAGGAAAAATATATAAATTAGCCCTCATCCTGAGGCGCTACGAAGTAGCGGGACTCGAAGGACGCAGGGCGGATTTAACTGCGGCGTTTTGCATATTCAGAGAGCGCCAAAAGCAGGCGGCTGACGATGGCATCGGCAGGGCTGCCTGCTGACTTGACTTGCTTTTCAGCTTCAAGCGAACTGCTGAGCGCGCGGCGTAAGGCGGCTTCTGGCCATGTACGAAGTTGCGCGCCAAAAGCGCGTTGCTGCATGCCAAAGACGGGTGGACGTAGGCTTCGCATTGCGCCGTCCAAGCTTTCGCCTTTTTCCATTTTTGTTTTGGCTTCAAGCAAGCGAGTGACATGGCGTTGTAGACTGAGTAGGATAACAACAGAGTTGATTTTCCCCGCAATAGCACGCCGAAAGACCGCGTCCATCTCGGCTGTCCGGCCGCCCAATGTCGCCATGATAATATCATCAATCGAGGCCGTCTGCCCGCCAGCAGCCAAAACTTTCACATCGTCGACGGACACGCTCGCGCCTTCGTCTTGGCCGTACCCTTTATAGAGCGCCATCTTTTCGATCTCGCCGCGAATAAGCCCGCGATCCCCTTCCAAAAGGGGCGTCCACATCGCAAGTGCGTCGGCGTCAATCCCAATACCAAGTTCGGAAAGTTCACGTTTCGCCATATTCGCCACATCGGCAGCATTATCTGCGTAACACCCGATAGACGCGAAATGTTTCGCCGCTTCGCAAGCTTTGCGTACGCCCGAGCGCGTGGATAAATCCCCCGCTTCGATGATTAATTTCGCTTCGGCGGTTTCGGGTTTGGTATCAAAGGATTTAAGAATTTTCGAAATGGCTGCGCCATTACGTTCATGATCAAGCCGCAGACGCACAAGCCGCGCATCCCCCAAGAGCGATAGCGCCGACATTTCATCCGCGAGCTTGGCGGTGTCGCCGGACAAATCATCCGCCGTAATCACTGTCACGGCAAAGGCGTCATTGGGGTCTGCGATGAACTTTGCGGCGAGGGCTTTGGCGCGTTCCCGCACCAATCCACGATCAGGCCCAAACAATAAAACCCCGATCAGATCATCAGGCGGGCTGGAAATAAACCTTCCTGCACGTGAACCTGTGATCTTCATCAGGGCGAACTTTTAAGGGCGTTTGTTGGCGTAATATGTGGCGATACGCACAAGGATACGATCAGCGGCATCATCGGCAAGTTGCCGCGTCGTTGTTTTCTCAGCAGAAATCAACGCATAGGGATCGCTCGCCGCGCTAAATGTTGACACAGAACTGACATTGCCTTTGGTGACAATATTGCCCTTTTCGTCAACTAACTCATATTTCGTACGCAGCCGTAGGTCATAACGCGTGGCAATATCGGCCCCGCTAATACCGATACCCCCGCGCGAAGATGTCGGGCTTATGCGCAGCGTATGTTTCGGGGCTGCAGTTTCGCCGACACGCTCAACAAGGGCTTGGCGCATCCAAAAGGCGGCCTCTTTATCATCAACATCAATATTTTCCGCGAAATCAACGCCGATATTTAACGTTTTAAACGTCGAAGAAGACCCTGCGGGGGCGTGCATAGGCGTAAACCCGCATGCGGCCAAGACAAGCGCGGCACATAAAATAACGGAACGTTTGAAAAAAATCTGTTTCATCATCCCGCCACTATATTGATAATTCGGCCCGGCACAACGATGACCTTCCTTACAGTTAGTCCATCGAGTGCGCGGATCGTGTTTTCATCGGCCATGGCCAAGGCTTCGACCTCGTCTTTTGGTGCGTCTTTGGGAACGCTAAGCTCTCCGCGACGTTTGCCGTTGACTTGGATCGGCATTGTGACGGTGTCATCGACCAATAATTTCGGATCGGCTTCGGGCCAAGGCGCGTGATAACACAGACCTTCACCGCCCAAATGCAGCCAGCATTCCTCGGATAGGTGCGGCATGAAGGGCGCAATCGCGCGGATTAAAATACCGAGGGCTTCGGCTTTGGCGGCGTCATTGGCGCTGTGTTTTTTGATCGCATTGGTCAGTTCATAAATCTGCGCGACGGAGGTGTTGAAACGAAACGCCTCAATGCCCGCCGTGATTTTATCAATGGCTTTGTGCGCGAAACGGCGAAGCTCTAGCGCCTCGCCTGCGGCACCGCTTGCAACTGACATCGGATCGAGCTTTGGTGTTTCGGCCACCAGCGCCCAGACTTTCTTGGAAAAACGCCACGCGCCGATGACGCCGGCTTCGGTCCATTCGACGTCGCGTTCTGGCGGACTGTCGGAGAGGACGAACCAACGGGCAACGTCTGCGCCGTAGCCTTCGATGATTTCATCAGGGTCGACGACGTTCTTTTTGGATTTAGACATTTTCAAAATGTCGCCTTTGGTGATCGCTGCGCCTGTTTCCATATGCACAAGCGCACCGCCGTCTTTTTCGTCAACATCTGTTGGCAAAACATAGTTGCCGTCAGGGTCAGTAAAGATCGCGTGTGTCACCATGCCCTGCGTGAAGAGGCCCGCGAACGGTTCTCCGCTGGGGAGGTCAAGTAAGCCGCAATCCCGAAGGCCGCGCGTGAAGAACCGCGCATAAAGCAAATGCAGCACGGCATGTTCGACGCCGCCAACATATTGATCGACGGGGAGCCATGCACTGGCGGCTTCTTTGTCGAACGGTTTATTACTGGGCAGGCCATTGCCTTGACCGCCCGCAAAGCGCGCGAAATACCAGCTACTGTCGGCGAAGGTATCAAGCGTATCTGTCTCGCGCCGCGCTGCCCCGCCGCAAGACGGGCAAGTGGCATCCTTAAAGGTCGGGTGACGATCCAGCGGATTGCCGGGTTTATCGAAATTAATATCCTCTGGGAGTTTCACAGGCAGGTCAGCTTCGGGGACAGGTTTCACGCCGCAAGCTTCGCAGTGAATCACAGGTATCGGGCACCCCCAATAACGTTGCCGCGACACGCCCCAATCACGCAGGCGATATTGTACTTGGCCTGTACCTAGCTTGATTTCTTCCAGCTTTTCTATTGCTGCGCTAATAGCTTCACTTTTTGACAAGCCATTTAGGTCAACGGGATAAACATCTGAACCGCTTGAATTAAAAAGCTTTCCTTCGCCCGTATAAGCCTCATCTTTAATTTCAAAACTCTCAGAGTTTTCACCGTCTGGTAAAACCACAGGTAAAACGGGTAGATCGTATTTACGGGCGAAATCAAGGTCACGTTGATCGTGAGCGGGGCAACCAAATATAGCTCCCGTACCATATCCCATAAGAACAAAATTTGCGATCCAAACGGGCAACATCATTTTTTCATAGCCAAACGGATTTCGAACTTGCAATCCAGTATCAAAACCCAATTTGGGAGCTTGGGCTATGGCTTCCTCAGACGTTCCAATAGCTGAACATTCTGTGACAAACTTTTCAACTTCAGGATTTGAAGCGGCCAATTCTTTGACGATTGGGTGATCGGGGGACAAGGCAATGAAGCTGGCTCCAAATAATGTGTCAGGCCGAGTTGTGAAAACTTTAAGTCCATCATGATGATTAAGAACGGCCCAATCTTGTAATTTTTTATCCCCTATAATGGGTTTTTTAGGCGCGGTTGAATCTAAGTCTTGGCAAACATCATTATCATTCCACTCAAAATTTACGGTAGCGCCTTCACTTCGGCCAATCCAATTGGCTTGCATGGTGCGGACTTTTTCGGGCCAGCGGTCTAGTGTGTCGAGCCCTTCGAGAAGTTCTTGCGCGTAATCTGTGATTTTGAAAAACCATTGATCCATATCGCGCTGTTCGACGACCGCGCCGGAACGCCAACCTCGCCCGTCAATAACTTGCTCATTGGCCAAAACCGTGTGATCGACGGGGTCCCAATTGACCTTGGCGGTCTTGCGGTAGACCAACCCTTTTTCCCAAAATTTCAGGAAGATATATTGCTGCTGTTTGTAATAGGCCTCATCGCAGGTCGCAAATTCACGTGACCAATCCAGCGCAAAACCAAGCCGTTTAAGCGGCGCGCGCATGGCGTCAATATTGTCATAAGTCCAACCCTTGGGCAGGACATTTTTCTCTATCGCCGCGTTCTCTGCGGGCATTCCGAAAGAATCCCAGCCCATAGGATGCAGCACATTATAGCCTTGCGCTTTTTTGTAACGCGCCACCACATCACCCATCGCGTAATTGCGCACATGACCCATGTGAATACGGCCCGACGGATAGGGGAACATTTCCAGCGCGTAAAACTTTTCGCCTTCCGCGTCATCATGGGCGCGGTAGACGTCGTCTTTATCCCACAGGGCTTGCCAACGCGGCTCTACTTCGGCGGCATTATATCGGCTCATGATTCTACTCTCTCGATTTCATACGTCTGGACGGCAATTAAAGCGCGTCTATAGCAGATCAGCATTTCACGGCTAGAGTTTAATCACGCATGGCCGCGCGGGCGGCTTTACTCTGCGGCTTCGGAAATCTTTGGCGCGGCGGTGGGGTTTGAGAAGATCATATGGCCGTCATCGATTGGTTTACTGGGGAGAACCTTTTTATCGCGGCGGTAGTTTTGCTCATTCAGCCACGGATCGCGGTCGCCTTGCATGGGCATTTCGGGCAGCACGCGTTTGATATAACCCGGGTCGAAAATCGTCAGCCACGGATGGCCTTCCATGCCCTCTGGCGCGCGCGGCGTAGCTTGTCGCAGGCTCTTGGCATCCATATGATTAACGATGCGGCAGACATATTCCGCGATCAAATCCGCGCGCAATGTCCAAGACGCATTAATATAGCCAAAGACCGACGCCATATTTGGCACGTCCGAATACATCATCGCTTCATAGGTGAATTTTTTGGAGAAATCGACAGGCTCGCCGTCGACGGTAAAGGCGCTCTGGCCCATTGTGACGACGTTAATGCCCGTGGCTTTGACGATTAAATCACAGGGCAATGTTTTGCCAGATTTAAGCGTAATGCCCGTCTCTGTGATTTGCTCAATATGGTCTGTGGTGACAGAGGCTTTGCCTGATCTGAGGGCCTCAAAGAAATCCCCATCGGGGGAGAGGCAGAGGCGCTGTTCCCACGGGAAATAAGATGGGATGAAATCAGGGTCGATATTCCAATCATCGCCCAATTCTTTTTGCACCTTATCCAAGAGAAGCTGTTTGATCTTCTCAGGGTTTTTCATCGAGGCCTTATAGATATAGCTCTGAAACAATTCGTTCTTATAGCGCGTCAGGGCATAGGCCCATTTATTGGGCATAATCGCGCGCAGGAAATTGGCTATGCGGTCTTTGCCTGGCTGGGCGGCGATATAGGTCGGGGAGCGTTGCAGCATGGTCACGTGGGCTGCGTCTTGGGCCATAGACGGCAAGAGCGTCACAGCCGTCGCGCCTGATCCGATAATGACGACGCGCTTGTCCTTATATTCAATATCATCGCGCCAATGCTGCGGGTGAACAACTTCGCCTTTGAAATTTTTCTCGCCCGCGAGTTCTGGGTTATGCGGCTCTTCATAGGAATAATATCCCGCGCACATAAAGAGGAAATTACAGGTTAGTTTTTGCCCGCTTTGCGTTTCCACGCGCCAGAGAGCATCAGGCGTTGACCAATGTGCGGCAATGACTTTGTGGCCAAAGCGGATATCCTTACGCAGGTCATGTTCGTCAATCGTTTCGCTCAGGTAGCTTAAAATCGACGGGCCATCGGCAATGGATTTAGCATTCACCCACGGCTTAAACTTATAGCCAAATGTGTGCATATCGCTATCGGAGCGAATGCCGGGATAGCGAAATAAATCCCATGTCCCGCCAGCCGCCTCGCGGGATTCGAGAATGCAAATAGATTTGCTTGGGCATTTATCGCGCATATGCACGGCCGCGCCAATGCCAGAGACACCCGCGCCAACGATTATCATGTCAAAGTGATCGGTCATGTCAGAGCCTTATGTCAGATCCATCATGTTACATCCCATTACGTAACATCTAATGCGTCATAAGCTTCGGGCGCGATGCGGCGGATAAATTTGTGATAACCCACAGGGAAGAGGCGCGTGATGAGGGTTAGGAACTTCGCGTCTTTGCCGACAATGATGCGGCGCTTTTTCTTTAGTGTCCCCGTTAAGATAATATCAGCCGCTTTTTCAGGTGTCGTGATGGCGGCCTTATCAAAGCCTGCGTTCATATCCTCGCGCGATTCGCCTGTTGTGGGCATGGCGTCGACTTCGGCGTTGCGGGCGATATTGGTCGCGACTCCGCCGGGGTGAACGCAACTGATCGACACGCCTGTCCCGTCTAGTTCTTGCGCGAGGGCTTCGCTAAAGCCGCGCACGGCAAATTTGGACGCGCAATATTCGGTCTGTCCGGGGAAGCCAACAATGCCGAAAAGGCTAGAGATATTCACCAGTCCACCTTTGGTGGATTTAACCTGAGAGAGATAGGCTTTGCACATGCGCACAACGCCGTAAAAGTTCACGTCCATCACTTTTTCAAAGGATTCTGCAGGCGTGTCTTCGAACTGCCCGATCCGCGTGAGGCCTGCGATGTTGAACACATAATCGGCGTCGCCAAGCGCGGCCTGTGTGTGGCCCGCATATTTGGCAATCGCGTCTGCGTCGCCGACATCAAGGCGGTCTGTGATGATGCGGTTGCTCTGCGCGGCGCCGGCAAGTTTGGCGGTTTCCGCAAGGCCGTCTTCATTGACATCGGATAGCGCCAAAGACGCCCCCGCTTGTCCAAGTTTAATTGCGACGGCGCGCCCAATCCCAGAGGCGGCCCCTGTGATGATGCAGGTTTTACCTTTGAAGTCATTATAATTTGTCATATTCTGACATTCGAATAAAGCGTGACTGGCGTCAACATTCAAAACTAATTTAGATCCATTCAAATATTTTGGGAAACATTGATGACTGTATACTATGCCATTGGTGATATTCACGGTGAAATAACCAAATTGAATATTTTGCATTCACGTATTGAAAGAACTCATGAAATTGATTTTCCTGGGCAAACATACTCGCTTGTACATTTGGGGGACTATGTTGACCGTGGGCCTGATAGCTTTGAAGTTATCAATAAATTGATAAAACTGGAAAATGGTTCACC
>JBMYWT010000028.1:0-32354 GCA_049607665.1 Maricaulaceae bacterium | reverse complement strand
CTCTTAATTGAGACCGGTCCATCGGATAATCCCGAATATCGACGTATGACATTCACCAAATTCCTATCCGGGGCGAGTGTCCGCGTGGCCTATAAAGCCTATAACCGCACAGAATTTATTCAAATTGCAGATGATACAGCGCGGGACGTGATTTTAGAATGCACGCAGGGCCGCTCTAACTCCTTAGGTGAAATTCAAGCCTATGAACGCGATGAAGCGCGCCGTGAACGCAGCGGCCAAGCCCCGGAAATTAAGCGCTTCTGCATTAAAAATGTTCCGGGATGGGAAAATGGAAACCGTACCCGCTATTTAGATCCGATTTTCAACGGCATGCCGCACGCCCGCCGCAAAAACTAAGCGCCGCCGCCCGCTAGCTTGACGGGGAGATGATCTTACACGCAGTTTCAATGTCAGCCAAAGCCTCGCACGATTGTTTCGCGCGCTGATAGCTTAGCCCCGTAAACCGAACGCGGTGTACGCTGCCGCTTTTACGTTTCAGTGTCGTGATCGCCAATTTGGAATTATCAGGCAGATGCGCCGCGATTTGATTCGCATGTTCGCGCGCGCGTGATTGTTTCGAAAAAGCGCCGACCTGAATACTCCAGGCATTCTCTGTTCGCCATGATGATACTTTGAAATTCTTGGATCCATTGACGATGGTAAGAGGTTTACTATCGCGCCCTCGTAGGCGAATCGCTTTGGCGACATTGGGGCTAGCTTTTGGTTTTAAACGCGGCGTGGGGCGCACAATCGCAACGGGCGGAATAGAAACAACGGGTTTGACGCCCATGGTCTCAAAACCGCGCTCGATTAAGTCCTTCATATGTTTATTGCGCGACTTGCCCGATGCGCCACCTAGGACAATGGCAATAATGCGCCGATTTTCGCGCTGCGCGGATACGATCAAATTATACCCCGAGGCCCGCGTGTAACCCGTCTTTAGCCCGTCCACACCCTCAAGCCATTTCAGCAGCCCATTGGTGTTTTTATATGTCTTGCCTTTGTAACGAAACGTCTCCTGCCCGAAATAATGGTAATAGCGGCGGTGATTATTGATCATCGCTACAGAGAGCTTCGCAAGATCCCGCGCCGTTGAATATTGTGTTTTATCGGGAAGGCCGTGCGGGTTTTTGAACACAGTGTTTTGCATTCCAAGACCCAGCGCCTTTTGGCTCATTATAATCGCAAAATCATCCGTAGTCGGCGCGAGGGCTTCGGCCAATACAATGGCCGCATCATTGGCGCTCTTTACCGCAAGCGCCTGTATGGCGTCCTCTACCGTTATTGTGCGTCCCGCTTTCAGGCCAAGCTTTGACGGGGATACGCGCTGTGCTTTCTTGGACACTTTCAACTTGGTCTTAAGCGTAAGATCGCCGGCGTTAAGCGCGTCAAAGGTAAGGTAAAGCGTCATCACCTTGGTAAGGGAGGCCGGATAGCGAATCTCATCGATTTGCCGCGCGTGAATGATATCAAGACTATCGGCGTCAACAACAATGGAGGCATAGCGCCCCGAAACCGTTCGCGCTTTATCCGCCGTATTTGCATGCGCCAGCCCTGTGAAAGCCAGCCAAAACATGGCGAGCAGACACGCGAATAGGCTGGGCTTTTGTGGCACCTTGGGCATAATATTCGTTACCCTGCGCCGCGTTACGCAATAGTTAATAGCCATTAAGGATATGGCGTTTCCTATGTAATTTTATAGGCTGAGCGTGCCTCATGCACATTTTTTACTGCGCCGAGCCGTTTTGTACGCATCTGCCTCTTTTCACCGCACTGAATGATGACTAGCTTAGGGGAATGATACAAAGCCCAATGCCCCAAATTACGATGACACAAGATCCTGATAAGGACGGCGGCGATACAGATCGCGGCGTGGCAACTAAGACACGTATTAAGACGAAGAAACCTTCTATGTACCGCGTCTTATTGATGAATGATGACTATACGCCGATGGAATTTGTTGTTTCTGTGTTGATGAAAATTTTCAACAAAACAGCCGATGAATCGACCACCATTATGCTTAATGTTCACAAGAACGGCATTGGTGTTTGCGGCATCTTCACATTTGAAATTGCCGAAACCAAAGTCAGCCAAGTCATGAACGAAGCCAAACGCGCGCAGCATCCTTTGCAATGCACAATGGAAAAAGCCTAATGCGCTGTCATTTACGTTTGATAGGCTTCGCTAGGCGCTTGAAAATCACATCCGGGTTCCCACATAGAGAACTTGAAAGGAATTTATAATGGCTTCATTTTCTCCTGTGCTTGAAGAAACAATTCACCGCGCCTTAACGGCGGCGAGTGACCGTAAGCATGAGCTGGCGACGCTCGAGCATTTACTGTTCGCGCTGTTGGACGACACGGACGCAGCGGCAGTCATCAAGGCCTGCGATGTTGATGTTGGCGCGCTGCGTAGCGACATCGAACAATATTTAAACGAAGACCTCCAAAGCCTTGTGGTCGAAGAATTCGAAGAAGCACGCCCCACGGCTGGTTTTCACCGCGTCATACAGCGCGCCGTGATCCATGTCCAAAGTTCGGGCCGCGAAGAGGTAACGGGCGCCAATGCGCTTGTGGCGCTATTCGCCGAGCGCGAATCCCACGCCGTCTATTTCCTCCAAGAACGCGACATGACGCGCTATGACGCTGTAAATTACATTAGCCACGGCATCGCTAAAAATGGCGAGAGCACGGTTTCCAAACCCGTACAAGGCACGAACACAGAAGGTACCGAAGCGGAGCAAAAAAAGACCGATCCGCTCGAAGCCTATTGCGTGAACTTAAACCAGAAAGCCAAAGAGGGCGACATCGACCCGCTCATCGGACGCGAATCTGAGATCGAACGCTGCATCATGGTGCTGTCCCGCCGCCGTAAAAATAACCCGCTTCTTGTGGGTGATCCGGGCGTCGGTAAAACCGCGATTGCCGAAGGCATCGCGCGGAAAATCACCGAAGATGACGTCCCAGATGTTTTGGCGGGCGCGACGATCTTCTCGCTCGATATGGGCGCGCTCCTCGCGGGCACGCGTTATCGCGGTGACTTTGAGGAACGCCTAAAGGCCGTCATGGAACGCCTCCAAGAGACTGAGGGCGCGGTTTTGTTCATTGATGAAATTCACACCATTATCGGCGCGGGCGCGACGTCAGGCGGGGCAATGGATGCCTCCAACCTGCTCAAGCCTGCTCTGCAATCGGGCAAGCTACGCTGCATGGGCTCCACGACCTATAAGGAATACCGTCAGCATTTTGAAAAAGACCGCGCCCTCGCGCGCCGTTTCCTCAAAGTGGACGTTTCAGAACCGACACCTGATGACGCCGTGAAAATTCTGCAAGGCCTCAAAACCTATTTCGAGGAATTCCACAAAGTTAAATATACCGACGAAGCCATTCAGGGCGCGGTTGATTTGGCCGTGCGCCACATCACCGACCGCAAGCTCCCCGACAAGGCCATCGACGTGATCGACGAAGCGGGCGCGCGTCAACGACTCCTGCCTGAGAAGAAACGCAAAAAGAAAATCGGCATTCAAGAGATCGAACTGGTGATTTCCAAAATCGCGCGTATCCCGCCAAAATCGATTTCACGTGACGACGAGAAAGCACTTAAGTCCCTCTCGCTCGATTTGAAACGTATGGTCTTCGGCCAAGACAGCGCGATTGACCAAGTGTCTGCTGCGGTGAAACTCGCGCGTGCAGGTTTGCGGGAGCCAAATAAACCTATCGGGTCTTATCTTTTTGCGGGACCAACAGGTGTGGGTAAAACCGAAGTTGCGAAACAACTTGCGCTGACGCAGGGGCTGGAGCTTTTGCGTTTTGATATGTCGGAATATATGGAACGCCATACCGTCTCGCGCCTGATCGGCGCGCCTCCCGGATATGTCGGCTATGATCAAGGCGGTCTGTTGACGGATAAGGTCAATCAAAATCCGCATTGTGTGCTGCTGCTTGATGAGATCGAAAAAGCCCATCCCGATATTTATAATATCCTCCTGCAAATGATGGATAATGGGACGCTGACCGATACAAATGGTAGGACTGTTGATTTCCGCAATGTCATCATCATCATGACGACCAATGCAGGCGCCGCCGATGCTGCGCGCGCCGAAATCGGTTTTGGGCGTGGTCTTAAGGAAGGCGAATCTGATGCCGCAATTCAGCGTATGTTCACGCCGGAATTTCGTAACCGCCTTGATGCGATTGTACACTTCGCGCCGCTATCCGAAGAGCATATTGCCCGTGTTGTTGATAAATTCGTTATTCAGCTCGAAGCGCAGCTCACCGAGCGTAAGATTGAGTTTGAACTCTCTAGGGGCGCAAATTTATGGCTCGCGAAAAAGGGCTACGACAAACGCTACGGCGCGCGTCCGCTCTCTCGCACCATCCAAGAATATATCAAAAAACCCCTCGCGGATGAGATCCTATTCGGCAAGCTTAAACAGGGCGGGTTAGTCAAAGTCGGCGTAGACCGTAAAAAGGAAAACCTAACCTTCAAAGTCGTCCCGCCCGCCAAGCTAAAAATCGAAGGCCGCAAAGGCGGAAAGGGCCTACCCGCACCGAAGCCAACTGAGGATGCGTAGGAGCTTTTAAATCACTGATTAAAATGAACCGGTGGGCTGAAAGGCGTGCCGGTTTTTTTGTGATATCCATTTTACTGATGTCATAGTTCTAAAATAAAGGATAATGTTTGTTGTGGAGGGGCAACGGTTAGGAACTTTCACCCTTAGGTAGTTTATAGGTTGCCCTCTTATTTTTTCTCTCTAAAAGGTGCGATAAGGGGAAATAATGAAAAAGCCATCAGATAAAAATTATATTGTTGCCGTATCACTTGCGTTTATTTTTGGCGTCATTGGTATACATCATTTTTATCTTGAGCGCTGGTTGGAAGGACTGTTCGACTTTGGCCTTTTCGTTCTAACGGTTTATTTCTTCTTAAATGGTCAGATTGGGTTAGCCATTTTTGCCTTAATCATCGATTCGCTTCACACATTAGCCGTAACAATTATGCTGCTCATTGGTGAGTTTAAGGATGGGAAAGGTAAATATGTCTGCTACCCGGGGCAAAAACTTAATTAAGAAAGAGAATAATATGGAAAATACACATAAAGCAGTAAGCGAAAAAGGATTTGTTCCAGTGGCACTGTTATGCTTCTTTTTGGGGGCATTTGGCGTTCATAGATTTTACGTCGGAAAAGTAGGCACTGGCGTTTTGATGCTCCTTACGCTTGGTGGTTTGGGTATATGGACCTTGATAGATCTGGTTACGATTATATGTGGTAATTTCAGCGACAAAAATGGCGCAAAAATTAAATCGAGCTAAAACAACGTGTTTTTCGACAGCGCTTCTTGTATTTCGTCAGGAAGTGCTACGATTTCGCCGGCGGGGTAACCTTTGTCGGCGCTTTCTTCTTTTAGATAAGTAATTCTTTTTTCCATGTCAGGATGAGACGAAAGCCAGACGGGAATGTTTGTACTTTCTGTTTCAGCGTCTTTCATTTTCCTGAAAAACTCATCCTGCCCGCCAACGTGACCATAATAATCATATAAAATATGTAGGGCCAATTTATCGGCGTCCTGCTCTTGTTTTTGGCTGAATTGACTAAAGCCAACATTAGATAAAAAATCAGAAATATTTTCAGAATGTCCGCCCGAAATTGACGTAAGCATCATTGATATAATCAGGGCGCGCCCCATGCCTGTGGCTGGGTCCCGATTATCAATATGTGCCATTTCGTGGGCGATAATCATCGCGAGCCCATTCTCGCTGTCCACACTATTCATAAGACCTCTAAACACGGTGATATGTCCGCCAAGTGTTGCAAACGCATTTTGCACATGACTGTCGCTATAATGAATTTTAAACGTCACCTGACCAGAAAGATGCTCAGACGTTGAGAGCTTTTGAACTAAAGTTTCAAGGTAAGACTGGATTGTTGTCTCACTCTCAGAGCGGTCATCAAGGTTTTCTAAAAATAAGCGTTCATAAGGCTTGATGAAACGTTCCTCTGCTGAAAATGGAATATATTTCACAAGAGAGTGAGCAAATATAATAATCAAAATCCCAAGCAGAGCAAAGCTGCCAAATAGCGCAGCTAAGAATATATACATTTTCCGAATGTCTTGCCCCGTGTTGCCCGGGAGTTGGTATCTGTCATCATTAAAACCCATTAAAGATTTATATGACGTGACCCACAAAATGCAACTTATGACAATATTCGCTATTCCCTAGTGACTGCCTTGGGGGAAGTATAAATGTCGATTATTAGCGACGTCTATGAAATTAACGCGTTTGGATTCGGGGTTCGAGCTGTTTGACGTTGGGTTTGAAAGCTTCTGAATGTCACTCTTCATTCGTGGCGGGTTTATTTTTCGCGGGCATTTCCGTCATTTGTTTTTGGGCTCGCATTCGGGCTTGCTCGGAAATGTTTCCGGTTGAACTTGCGAAAACGGGCCGCTTTGTGTTTTGAAAATGGGACTGATGTATTTGAGCTGTTTTCGGTATGGGGTCCAATTTTAGGGTCGGCACAAAACCCGACACGGAAAAATAGACGATACCGCCTATGGCAGCTCCCAGTGCATATTTGCTGATATCCCATAGCACACGTTTTGTTTTATATTCGAAAAGGCTCAGCGCCGCGAATAGGGCTGCCCCTATAATGATGATTTGAGCGATGAAGGCCTCGGGGTAGAAAAAGGCGGAAAAGGCAAACACGCCTATCCCCGCCGCTAGGGCGAATGCAAATCCGATCATTGCGCCTTGGCCCATGCGGGGGAGCGCGCGCCCTGCGAATATCAATCCAAAAACGATAACGGCAAAGCCGATTAACGGGCCCCAAGGGCTGGTCTCTGGCACGGCTGGTTGGTCAAAATTATAACCGTACAAACCGCATCAATAGGCAGGTGACCTTATAGCTAAAAGGCCGAAAGCAGTCATCAGAGTAGCTAGGAATTTCATCATAATTTTAGGCTAAGGCAGTCTTTTTAGTGTGTCAATTTCAGGCCCAATTATCAAGTGGCGTAATTTCAAATTAACGTTAGTCTCGCGTTAAAAATGATTGCGTCTTTTTTGGTTATTTGAGCGAATGGACCGTGAAGTTATTATTCTATGCCCAAAATTAAACTCACCGGATATGTTAGTGTGCCGCTCGACCGCCGCGAAGCGGTCCGCGCGAGGCTTGCGGAGCATGTTAAATTAACGCGAGCGGAGCCGGGCTGTGAGCTGTTTGAGGTCGCGTTTGAAAGTTCCGAATCTGATCACTTGATGGTGCGCGAACGGTTTACCTCGCGCGCAAATTTTGAGGACCATCAAGCGAGGGCTAAAAACACGATTTGGGCAGATGTGACGGCGGGCCTGGAACGGCATTACACGATTGAAGAGATCGAATAATTGGCTTGATTGTGAGTTTGAAACACGATTGATCTCGGTGGATTTGAACGTATCTAAGAGAGATAATTTCAAAAGTTATATGCGCTCGGAAGGGACTTGGGGGGCGTGATTATGCGCGCAAAATAGGCCGGCCATGCTGTGTTGATGCGTTCATTATGCTGCATGTAAGCTGTACGCCTGCTGTAAATGTGCTGCATCAATGCTGTAAGGATGCTGTATGCATGCTGTAAAAATGCTGTATGACTCAAGGTTGTGCTGTGTGACTTATGGTTGAATGCTGTATGACTCTGGGTTTAACTGGGCGTTCACTACCTATCACAGGTAGAAAAAACTGGGTGTTGGCCCATATTTGCCTAAAGGCGCAAACCTATTTTTAAACCGTACAGCCAAGCCCTAAAGTGGTTTTAAAAACCGTTTCGGCGGACAATATAGGCCCTCTTCTGTAGCGCATCTTTTAAATGAAAACATCATCAAATCTGCCCGTCCAATAAGGTGGTCAAGCGGCACCATACCGGGGCCAGAAGAGGCGCGGCTATCGATAGAATTATCCCGATTATCGCCCATCATGAAAACGCGCTCTGCGGGGATAACGAAAGGCCCAGCCGTATCAAGGCGGCCTTGATCTGTTTGCTCATAAATCACATGGGGCTGTTCTTCGCCGTCCCACTGCTCTGAGAAAACATCAACGCCGACAACGCGGCCCTTATGTTCACGGTAGAGATAATGATCGATCGGTTTACGTTCCACCAGCTGGCTATTAATATAAAGCCGTCCGCCTGTGGTTTGGATCGTATCGCCGGGTAAACCCACCAGCCGTTTGATCATAACGAGGCCTGAAATAGGGTGTTTGAAAACAACCACATCCCCGCGTTTAGGCAGGCGCGACATAATCTTGCCGGGGCCTAAAAAGGGAAGGCGGTCAAGGCCAAAGGGCAGGGAATAGCGCGAATACCCATAGGCAAATTTAGACACATAAAGGTGATCGCCAACTTCGAGTGTGGGCTGCATGCTCTCACTCGGGATTTTGTAATGTCCCCAAACGAGGGTAAAAAACACGGTAATAAAGGCAAATAGGCCCGCCAGAAACTTCACTTCACTGAGGATGCGATCTTTCAAGGTCATATCTTTCGGATCGTGTTCTAATGTATCGGGGGATTGTGTCATAACATATGCTGAATGGCGCGGAGCGAGCGTTTAATCAAGCGCTTTATACGCTTCCATATGTTTTGCATTTTAAGATGCTGGCGCGTATGGAAATGTGATGGCAAGTGAAGCTCATATTATTGGCGCAAACCCCGAAGCGTTTAAACGCGCCGCTGCGTGTTTAAAACAAGGCGGACTTGTAGGCCTGCCCACGGAAACCGTATATGGTTTGGCGGCATATGCGCTAAATGACGAAGCCGTGCAGCGCGTATATAAGGTGAAAAATAGGCCGACATATAACCCGCTAATTGCGCATATTCTGCGCCCCGAAGATGTCCATAAGCTCGCCCATGTTTCGCCGCTCGCGCAAACATTGATAAAGGCATTTTGGCCCGGCCCGTTAACGTTGGTATTGCCGCGTAAGCCCGAATGTAATGTCAGCCAATATGCGGGCGCAGGCCTTGAAACAATCGCTGTGCGTTGCCCCGATGTGCCGTGGGCGCAGGCCTTTATCGAAGCAGGATTTAATGGCCCATTGGTAATGCCGAGCGCCAATCTATCCGGCCGTATCAGTCCAACTCTGGCCGCCCATGTCGCCGCAGACTTTGGCGCTAATGTTGATATAATTATTGATGGCGGGCCGTGTGCTGGCGGCGTTGAATCGACTGTGATTTCTGTGAATGGGAAAGAGGCGACATTGCTGCGCCCCGGGCCAATTCCATTCATTGAATTTGCGCCTTATATTTCCGACTTACGTTTGCCCGTAAAAGAAGCCAAACCTATCGCGCCGGGCATGCTGAAAAGTCACTATGCGCCGCGTGCTGCTGTGCGCTTGAATGCAATGGAGAGACAAGAAGGCGAGGCGTATTTAGCCTTCGGAACATGTAGTTTTGATACGGATGGACAGCTTTCTATAACAGGCGATCTTGCCGAGGCAGCGCGTAATCTCTATGCAAATCTACGTGATCTTGACCGCAATGATATTCATACAATCGCGATTGCGCCCATCCCCGAGGAGGGCATTGGCGCGGCGATTAATGACCGTCTTCGTAGGGCTGCGGCGGATAGAAGCGAATGAATATGGACGCGATTAAGGCATTAAAATCAAACCTCCCCGCAGAGATTTGGACGCAAGATGTCGATATCATTGCGCCGCATTTGGTCGAATGGCGCGATAAGTATCAAGGGCAAACGCCGCTCATGTGCCTGCCGCGCAATACGGATGACGTTGTTCTGATTGTGAAACTGTGCGGTGAATTGGGTTTGAAAATTACGCCGCAGGGTGGGAATACGGGACTTGTTGGCGGGCAGACACCGCAGGGCGAAGTGCTGCTGTCGCTCAAGCGTATGACAAAAATACGTGACGTGAATTCCATCAATAACGCCATGACCGTAGAGGCGGGTGCGACGCTGCAATCCGTCCAAGAGTCCGCGCAAGGCGTGAACCGTAAATTCCCATTGTCTCTAGCATCAGAAGGGAGCTGCACAATCGGCGGCAATCTCTCGACCAATGCGGGCGGCGTCCATGTTTTGAAATATGGCACGACCAAAGACCTCGTGTTTGGCGTCGAAGCCGTGCTGGCTGATGGCTCTGTTTTCAACGGGCTGACGAACCTTGTGAAAGACAATACGGGTTATGATTTAAACCGATTATTTTTAGGGGCCGAAGGGACGCTCGGCATTATCACTGCGGCGAGCCTTAAACTCTTCCCACAGCCGGGCCATATACAGCGCGTGATGGTGGGACTGCAAAGCCCCGCAGACGCCCTGAAATTATTAGAGATGTCACGGCGCGGAGATGCGCTGGCGATGTTCGAAGTTCTGCCTAAACTTGGCCTTGATTTAGTCGTCAACACCATTGCAGGGCAACGCTACCCGTTTGACGCGCGTTACCCTTGGTTCGCTGTATTGGATTGGGAAACGCCCTCGGAAGAGGAAGGCCAAAAAATTGCACTCGATGTATTAGGGCAGGCCTTAGATGCGGGCATTATTCGCGATGCCATCATTGCGCAAAACGAAACGCAATCGGCGCAAATATTGGCGCTGCGAGAGAATATGTCGGCGGGACAAAAGGCGCTAGGCGGGTCTATTAAATTTGATATCACAGTGCCGATCCAAGATATCCCTGCGTTTTTTGAGCAAACGGATGCCGCGATTGAGACGCTCATTCCCAGTGCGCGCCCTGTAGGTTTCGGGCATTTTGGGGATGGGAATATTCACTACAATATAGGCAGACCTGACAAGGCTGACACGGAAAAATTCCTCGCGCGGTGGCAAGAGGTGTCCGAGGTGGTGTTCGATATCGTCGAGAGTTTCGGTGGTTCAATCTCCGCTGAACACGGTATTGGCATTATGAAAAAAGATGACCTCGCCCGCCGCGCAGACCCTGTGAAATTAGCCCTTTTACGTAGCGTCAAAAATGCGCTAGACCCAATGAATATGTTCAACCCACGCGTACTGGTCTAATAGCAAAAGGCCGACGTCATGAGGAGGCCTTAAAATGCTGACACTCTTATCCCCTGCTAAAAAATTAAATTTCGATGAGCCGACGACGTCGCTCGCGCCGACCCAAGCTGTGCTGAACACGGACATGGTTGAGCTGGCGAAGGTCGCCAAAACACAATCCGCCGACGATTTAAAACGACTGATGCATATCAGTGACAAGCTTGCGGAACTCAACGCGGATCGGTTTCAGGCGTTTAACCTTGAGGGCAAAAGCAATATTGCCAAACCCGCAGGGCTGGCGTTTGACGGCGACGTCTATTGGGGCCTTGAGGCGAAATCTATGAGTGATGAGGATTTGTCTTACGCCCAAGATCACTTGCGTATTTTATCGGGACTTTACGGCGTGCTCCGTCCGATGGACGCAATACAGGCTTATCGCCTAGAGATGGGCACGAAGCTTGCGACGAAACGCGGTAAGTCGCTTTATGAGTTTTGGGGTGATAAAATCGCGACGAATTTGAAGGCGGATTTGGACGGGCATGGTGATCGCACCATCATGAACCTCGCCTCGAATGAGTATTTCAAAGCGGTGGATAAAACCGTTCTGGGCGCGCCGATTATGTCGGCCAAATTTTTGAATGTGAAAGACGGTAAAGCGCGCGCTTTGATGTATTATGCGAAATACGGACGCGGCCTGATGGCGCGTTGGATCATGCAAGAACGCGTTGACCGCGCGGATGGCCTGAAGGATTTTGCGCTCGATGGGTATAGTTATGATAAGGCGTTATCGTCCGAGACAGAACTTGTGTTCACGCGCCCTCAACCTGCGCCGAAAAAATAATCTAATCTACCGCTTGGATAATCAGGTTTTTGCCTTCGGCGCGGCCTGAGTTTACGGCGCGCGAGACTTCGTGAAACGCGAGGTCATCGCCGCCCCTATGCCCCTCAATAATGCGGTCAGGCTTCTCTTCCCAATCCAACCATTTATCCCACAGCTCTGGCGGCAAGCGCACGGGCATTCGGTGGTGCAAATGCTTAATCGGCCCCGTCGCGGATGTTGTTAGGATCGTGCAGCTGAGCAGGGTGATGCCTTCGTCCACGCGCCATTGGTCCCAAAGCCCAGCAAAGGCGGTGACCTCCTCTGTTTCGCCGTGAATGTAATGTGGTGTTTTGGGGCGCTCTACGCCCTCCCATTCATACCATCCGCTAGCAGGAATAATCGCGCGGCGCTTTCGAAACGGCGTGCGAAAGCTCGGTTTTTCTGCCGCTGTTTCAAGGCGGGCGTTGAACATAGGGCGGCCTTCGGGCGGCTGTTTTTTCCAATGTGGGTGAAGGCCCCAACGCATAGGAACGGCTTTGCGCTGCTTTTGGCCGTCATAGGCGATTACGGGAACAACAGAGCCAGGCGCGATATTATAATGCGGCTCCCACTCCCATAGGCCGCTGCCATCGTTGCCTTTCGGACCTCCATTATTGGCCCGAAAATAGGCCGCAATTTGAACAAGATTTTTCGCTAAAGCATATCGACCACACATGGGCGTTGGCTATCATATGGCAGGTCGTTAGGGTAGGGGAAGATATGAACGAAAAACATACATCCATAGAAGCCGTGCAATGCGTTGGCGTGATGTGTTTTCGTCCCACTGCAAATAAGCCAGAGGTGTTGCTGATTAAGCGCGGCACAACGCCCCGCAAAGGCGAATGGTCTATTCCGGGAGGACGGATAGAACTGGGCGAAAGCGACAGAGACGCAGCCATTCGGGAACTATTTGAGGAAACAGGCGTGAGTGCCAAACTGGGCGCGAAAATAGATATTATTGAGGCTGAGTTTGACGGCGTGCTTTATCACTTACATGACTTCGCCGCGCGGTGGGTGTCAGGCGATCCGCGCGCGGGCGACGATGCGGCGGAAGCAAAATTTGTAGCGCTTGCCGATATTACGGCGCTGAATATGTGGCCGCAAACCGAAGATATTATCAACCGCGCCTATGCGCAAATGGCTGAACAAAACAGTTTATCTTCACCGCGCAAAGAGTCATAAGGCGTCATGTTTCGTTTTCTCCTTATAGGCTGCATAGGGTTTTTGTGTTTTGGGCAAATGTCCCATGCGCAGGATATTGAAGAAGTTCTAACGCCCGCACAGCAAGCCATTTTAGATGAGCGCGAAAAAGCGGAACTGCGCGTCGAAGATGATATGGTTCAGATGAGTAATCTCGTCGAGGCCTTGGCAAAAAACCTTGGGCAACTTCATTTTCTACGAACGCTTTGTTATGGGCGTGATGACCAATTTTGGCGGGAACGTACAGCAGGCCTCTTAAGCGCAGAAGCCGCAAACGATGAAGTGCGTAAAAGCCAGTTGATCCGCGCGTTTAATGCCGGGTATTACCAAGAGAAAGAACGGTTCCAGAGCTGTTCCCGTTCTGTCTCTGTGGACGCGGCTGCCATAGCAGAAAATGCCCGTAATATCGCCACTATGTTGGGCGATCCTTACCGAGAGCGATAATGTTACGGTTTCTTCCTATGATCGGCGCTGCATTTTTGGTCGCAGCCTGTGTAAAGGGCGTTAAAACAACGCAAAAGCATATACCCCTAACGTCTCTCGCGGGATCCGAGTGGTCGCCAGAAAATGTTAATGATATAGAGCAGTATGTGCAATTTGGCGCGGCAGGTGATGTTTCAGGGCATGGCGGATGTAACCGCTTTTTCGGAACTTACGAACAGTCTGGTGAAAGGCTCACTATTGGCGCGCTGGCGTCGACGAAAATGGCGTGCACCGGTAAAATGCAGGCAGAGGCGGGTTTTTTAAATAATTTGCAATCCACACGCAGGATTGAAGCGTCGCATATGCGCCTTGTTTTAAAAGACGAAGGCGAGACGCCGTTGATGATATTACGCCGCCGGGATTGGGATTAACCGCCGCCTAAACTCCGCGCGAAATCGTGATCGATGTCTCTTGCTTTTAGGCCTTTTTAGACTCGACTTGCACGGCAAATTAGGCTCAATTCCGCGCAAATGAAAAAAGACGTCATCATATTGGTTCGCCACGGCAAACCCGCTTTGTCACGCAAAGTTCGCCTAACATGGGGGGGCTATCGCGACTGGTGGAAACAATATGACATCGGCGGATTACAGCTTGAACAAAAGATACCGGTCAAGGTTAAAGCGCTTGGTGAAAAGGCTGATGTCGTGATTTCTAGCCCGCTACGGCGCGCGATTGAGAGCGCGGAATTGCTGCGGGATAAAGAACCTGACGTGATTTGGGATGATCTGATTGAGGCTGCCTTGCCGCCGCCGCATTTAGGCGGGCTAAAGTTTCGCCCAAAAACATGGGGAACGTGGTCGCGAATTTGCTGGTTTGTCGGCTTTTCGGACGGCATGGAAAGCCACGGCGAAGCCCGCCGCCGCGTTGAAGGTGTCTGTGATAAATTAGATGTTGAAGCCGTGGACGGAAAGCTTGTCCTGATAACGGCGCATGGCTGGATTAACCGCATGATTAAAGGCTCGCTTGTGAAACGCGATTGGAAATGTACGTCGCAAAACGGTGATCTCCATTGGAACTTTCGCCGCTTTGAACGTATAAGCACCTCAGAATCATACCCTGAGAATTAGACTTTGGGAATTAGGTTTTGAGAATCATAGAGGAATTTAGCGATGGCTGATCAATCCGTAAAAGAGATGAGTTTCGAGGCGGCGCTCGCCGAGCTTGAAGGCATTGTCGCAAAGCTAGAGCGCGGTGACGCCTCGCTTGAAGACAGTATCAATATTTATCAGCGCGGCGCGCTGCTAAAGGCGCATTGCGAAGGCAAGCTCAAAGACGCGCAGCTAAAGGTCGAGAAGATCGTCCTAAAATCTGATGGGCAGGCCGAAACGCAGCCCTTCGATAGCTAATCTGAAACGCGCCCGCCGTGGCTTTTAAATCCCGTCTCTCTGAGGTCGCCGCCGAGCTAGAAACAGTTTTGGATCGGCACCTGCCTAAACCCATTGGCACACAAGCCGTTGTCGCTGAGGCGATGCGCTATGCGGCGATGGGCGGTGGGAAGCGGCTGCGGCCTTTCCTCCTGATTGAAACAGCGCGCCTGTTTGGCCGCGAGGACGACGGTATTTGGCAAGCGGCAGCGGCGCTGGAATGCCTCCACGTTTACTCCCTCGTGCATGACGATTTGCCGTGTATGGATGATGACGATCTGCGGCGCGGGAAGCCGACGGTACACAAAGCCTATGACCCTGCGATGGCGACATTGGCAGGCGACGGCCTTCTGACGCACGCCTTTGAAATTATGGCAGGCGAAGGCGTCGCGCGTTCGCCTGAGACGGGCCTGAACCTCATTCGTGCTTTTGCAGGGGCAAGTGGCGTGGACGGCATGATCGGCGGGCAGGTCATTGATATTTGCGCGCCAGAGCTTGGCCGCACCGAAGAACTCATCACGAATTTACAAGATCTTAAAACGGGCGCGCTCATTCGCTTTGCCTGCGAAGCGGGCGCGATGTTAGCCGAAGCCGCGCCTGATGAAGTGATTGCTGTGGTGAGTTACGCCGCCGACATGGGCCTCGCGTTTCAAATTAAAGATGATATTTTGGACGTTGAAGGCGACGCTGCGCTGGTCGGCAAAGCTGTGGGCAAAGACGAAAACCTTGGGAAAGCCACATTTGTGTCCATCTTAGGCCTCGAAGCTGCGCGAGACAAAGCGGCGCAGCTCGGGGATAGGGCAAAACGTCATCTTGCGCCCTTCGGCGAACGCGGCAATATGCTTTGTGATACTGTTGATTTTGTGCTAAATCGCACTCACTAGAGGCGCAGTAAAGAAAGACGTAACATGCTTGAGACTCCGCTACTCGATCGCGTAAAATTCCCGTCCGATATGAAAGATTTCTCTCGCGAGGAATTAAAGCAACTTGCGGATGAATTACGTTCGGAAATGATTGACGCCGTCTCTGTGACGGGCGGGCATTTGGGCGCAGGGCTGGGCGTTGTCGAATTGACCGTCGCGATCCATTATTTGTTTGATACGCCGACGGACAAGCTGATTTGGGATGTAGGGCATCAATGCTACCCGCATAAAATTCTCACGGGCCGCCGTGACCGTATCCGTACGCTCCGTCAGGGCGATGGCCTGTCAGGTTTCACGAAACGCGCCGAGAGCGAATATGATCCGTTTGGCGCGGCGCATAGCTCGACGTCTATTTCTGCGGGTATGGGATTCGCCACGGCGCGTGATCTCGATGGCCGCGAAGGTCACGTTATCAGCGTCATTGGTGATGGCTCCATCACAGCGGGCATGGCCTATGAGGCGATGAATAATGCGGGCGCAACGGACAGCCGCCAGATCGTGATTTTAAACGATAATGACATGTCAATCGCGCCGCCTGTTGGCGCGATGAGTGCTCTGCTCGCCCGTACGGTTAGCTCTGGTGGCTACCAAGCGCTGCGCGGCATGGCGAAATCTGTGGTGAAAAATACGCCTCGCTTGGAGTCGGTTACGCGAAAGGCTGAAGAATATTCACGCGGCATGGCGATGGGCGGCACATGGTTTGAAGAGCTTGGCTTTTATTATGTCGGCCCCGTTGATGGCCATGATTTGGATCATCTCTTGCCTGTGTTGGAGAACGTTAAAAACATGAAAGACGGCCCTGTCCTCGTTCATGTTGTGACCCAAAAAGGCAAAGGTTATGCGCCTGCGGAAAACTCTGCGGATAAATATCATGGCGTGTCGAAATTTAACGTCGTCACGGGCGTGCAAAGCAAGTCTAAACCGAACGCGCCGAGCTACACGAAAGTTTTCGCCGAAAGCCTGATTAAAGAAGCTGAGCGCGATGATAAAATCGTTGGCATCACGGCGGCTATGCCGGGCGGCACAGGTATGAAAGAATTTGGCGCGCGCTTCCCAGAGCGTATGTTTGATGTTGGTATCGCCGAGCAGCACGCGGTGACATTTGCGGCAGGCATGGCGGCGGATGGCTATAAGCCTTTCGCGGCGATTTACTCGACCTTCTTGCAGCGCGGCTATGACCAAGTTGTGCATGACGTCGCGATCCAAAACCTGCCCGTGCGTTTCGCGATTGACCGCGCGGGGCTAGTTGGCGCGGACGGCCCGACACACGCAGGGGCATTTGATGTGGCTTACCTCGCGTGCTTGCCGAATTTTGTTGTGATGGCCGCGGCGGATGAGGCCGAGCTTTCGCGTATGGTCGCGACGGCGGTGGCACGGGATGATGGTCCGACGGCCTTTCGTTATGCGCGCGGTGAAGGCACAGGCGCAGCGATCCCTGAAAAAGCAGAGCCGCTTGAGATCGGTAAAGGGCGCATCGTTCGCGAAGGTAGCCGCATTGCGCTGCTGAGTTACGGAACGCGCCTCGGCGAATGTCTTGTGGCCGCAGAGCAGCTTGAAACATTGGGACTATCTGCCACCGTAGCCGACGCGCGTTTCGCTAAGCCGCTTGATACGGATCTTATTAAACGTCTCGCGGATGAGCACGAAGTTCTGATCACAATCGAAGAAGGTTCAGTCGGCGGTTTCGGCGCGATGGTCCTGCATGAACTCTCCGAGAGTGGACGTCTCGATCACGGCCTGAAGGTTCGCACAATGGTGCTGCCTGACACGTTCATCGACCAAGATACGCCCGCTAAAATGTATAAGGCGGCGGGTCTTGACGCCGATAGCATTGTTGAAAAAGTCTTTGAAGTGATCGGCAAGGACATGGCGAGCCGCGCGAATTTAGCGTAAAACGCTATGCGGGCTGATGTCTTTTTAACTGAGCGCGGCTATTACGAATCCCGTTCGCGCGCGCAAGCGGCAATCAAAGCAGGTCGCGTAAAAATCGGCGGTGTGCGGATTAAAAAAGCAGGCGAGAAAGTCGACCCCGAAGCGGAAGTTGACGCGAAACTCGCGCATCCTTATGCCTCGCGCGGCGGTCTTAAACTGGCCCATGCGCTCACCCATTTTAAAATTGATGCGACTGATGCGATTTGTCTTGATGTCGGTGCGTCGACGGGCGGCTTTACGGATGTGCTGCTAAAGAACGGCGCGGCTCATGTTTACGCAGTGGATGTCGGTCACGGGCAGCTCCACAGTAGTCTGCAAAACCGCGATGACGTCACGTCGATGGAAAAGACCGATGCGCGCGACCTAACGCCCGCCCATTTTAAACCGCTGCCTAATTTCATCGTCTGTGACGCTAGTTTTATTAGCTTGGCTAAATTGCTCGCGCCGTCTCTGGCGATGGTGAAAACGGGAACGAAACTTGTTACCCTCGTCAAACCTCAATTCGAAGTGGGCAAGGCAGGCATCGGACGCGGCGGCATTGTGAAATCAAAAGGCGACGCGCTGCTCGCGCTCTCGGATGTAGCTGCCTGGATTACGGCCCAAGGCTGGCACGTCGTCGACACAACCGACAGTCCGATCAAAGGCGGTTCAGGCAATCGTGAGTTTCTGCTCTATGCGGTGAAGCAATAGCGTATATAAAATTATTACTAAGTTTTACTTAGAAAGACCCGCCAGATTATTTGTAAAACCTACGAAAAGAACGGTAAGAGCGATACGATTTAGAAAATCGACTTAAATACGTTGGTTGGCTATAGAATGTTCGCATATGATTGTAACGAGGCTCTATACTTATATAATTGGACTGTGTTCGATATACTGGGCTGTAAATTGAGCGTTTAGAGTAACGACTATATCTATAAGAGTTGGGTGCGCGATATTTGCTATACCGGCTACCGTTCTTGCCCAAGACCGCTGCACCACGCAAGCCGTTGCCAGCTGTCATAGTATATTGTGTGTTTGCTTTATGACTATGTGCAAAACCTGTATAGTGGGCATTTGCAGTATTTGAGATTGCAAACAGACTAACGATAGCAGCAATACTTAGTCCTAATTTGAACGTCATCCTTCCCTCCATTTTATAATCATAGCGAAAATATTCGCACCGACGTGCTTTTCTTCCCGAAGCAAGAGAGTTTTTGAATATCAAAATAGACTTAAAAGAACGTGTGGAGTTATGCTTAAAAATATATGAGCAAACATCCCTAATAAATTATGGTGCGTTTTTGTGCGGGATAGTTACAACGCCCGTTATGTAGGAATTATCGTGTTTGGCATGACAAATATTCTTCACCAAAATGATTATATTTTCGAAGTGAACCTTTATACTGATAAACATCTTTATTGTTTATGGATACGCATGCCGTAATTTCTGACCCTGCATTATTGTAACGTCTTGGTGATTTTTGATAAAAATAAACAGGGCCGTTGAGTTTTGTAGAATTTGCTAAAATTTGTTGCATATCGGGATGCGAAAACGTGCGCGATCCAGAGACCGCTTCATAAGCTATCATATGTTTTGTTGGTTGTGTATATTGCTGTAAACTAGAAAACTCGTCCGACATCGCAGGTTTGAACGCCTGATGTTGATTTATACGAACGCCTTCATATTGATTTTGAAAAGAATCTGATCGCGTGGCTTGTGTATATGTCGGGCCCATGTTTTGCGTAGGTGAGATGCCAATATATTGCCCTCCATATGTGTGTCTAATACGGCCTTGATAATTTGAATTCTGAGTTTGCACTGTATTATAACCAACTGTTAGGCCGTTAGATGTCTGAGCCATTGCTGTATTGGTGGCATATGATAATGCAGCGATTATAAGGGGTATAGAAAGATATTTCATAATAGACTCCGCGATTCCACCCACGTGCATATTTGTTTCTTAATGAAACAGGCGGCAGAATTTAATGAATTTCTGCATAAAATGTACCATATTGAATAATTAATAAAATAAAGGCCCGAATGAACGAGCCTTATTTTACTAATTTGGGTTAATGTCTTTTACGGTAAGTCGCATTGCCGTGATAATAGCTATGTCCATTTCCGTAACCGTTTCCATACCCATTATACGAATGGCGCTTTTTTAAGCGCCTCTTACGCTTCTTTAGGTGGGCAATTTCATGGCCAATGTTTTTAATTTTACGGCGTATTCGTCGCGAATTGTGATGGTTACCATGGTGGTTATGAAGTCGTGCCTCAAGTCTCTGACGTCTTTCGCGCAGTTGCTGAATTTGGCGTTTGATGCGCTGCACTTCATTGTTATATCCGCCATTATAGCCGTGATTGTTGTAATTATTATAACCGTTATGATTATTATGTGCCGTGGACCATGTGCCGTTATGACGGCTTGGGCGGTAGCTATTTGAATGACGTGTGCTTGTGCTGCGGTAGCGCGGATAGCAATCTTTATTGCTACCACCGGCTAGGCCTGCGCCTGCTGCTGCGCCTATGGCTGCGCCAATGACAGAGCCTTCGGTACGTGCGCCATTGCCTGAAACTTGGCTGCCGAGAACGCCGCCAGCGACGGCTCCGAGTATGCCGGCGACGACTTGGTCATCGCTGCTCGATTTTTTGCAATTTGAATAGTTATTGTAATGCGAACCACCCGCGAAGGCAGCGCTGGGCACAGTTAACATAGCAGCGGCGATGGCAGTCGCAGCGAGCGTTTTTGTGGGGGTGAGGTTAATCATAAATGCTCCTGTTTAAATTCGAACGGGAGGCCCGTTTCGTTAATTAAGGGGTAACAGGAGCGGACTGAACCTTTTCTGATGCGAAAATTTAGCTTACATTCAGGTTGATGAATGGGCGGGGATTACTTCGCGCTGGCGTTGTGATCTTTTAAAAATGCCGCCATTTCGTCAAAAGCGTGCTGCGCTTCGGGGAGCAAATTATCAAAGATCGGCCAGACATGGGCCATATGCGCCCAGCTTTGGAGCTTCACATTTGACCCCGCGCGTTTGGCTTTTTCTTGATAACGGCAGGCATCATCATAGAGTATTTCAGCGCTGCTGACCTGTATGAGTGTCGGCGGCAGGCTTGATAAATCCCCCATGATCGGCGAGAGGATTGGCGCGCTTGGACGGCAACGCGTTGTAATCCAGGCCCCTAGTAAAAGCAGCGAACGAGGCGCTTTGAGGAGCGGTCCGACGAGTGGCTTTAGCATAATATCCGTCTCATAATTACGCTTAATCGACGGCGCGCTCATTGTGCTGTCAACGGTCGGCGAGATCGCGATAATGGCATCGGGCGTTTTAATCGCGCTATCCGCTGACGCCCAGCGGCTCACCACAAGCGTTAAATTTCCGCCCGCAGAATCGCCCGCAACAGCTATCGTCTCGGCAGGCGCTGGGCCATCAGGCCCGTTCTCGCAAATCCAGCGGTAGGCGGCTTTGCTATCAGCGGGGCAATCAAGGCGTTTGTTCTCTGGGATCAAGCGGTAATTAACCGCAAACACCGCGCAGCCTGTGCGCTTGGCGATATTGTATGTAATCGGGCGGTGGCTGATCGCGCTCCCCGCCGCAAAGGCGCCGCCGTGAATATAAAGAAGGCGTTTGTTCGGATCGGCGCCGTCGATTAATGTCCATTCGCCGTCGAGGTCGCCGAAGCTGTCCTGTCTGTGCTCGCAATCAAATTCACGATCCCGCGCACCCGCTTCAAAGCGTTCGCGTTTATCATGGATCGTGTCATTCCTACTACGACCCGGCGCTGTGAAGTTAACTTCCAAATGCTCCAAAACATCCGCTTGACCCGCTGATGGCTCCGGCGGATTAAATGTCACCTCATGCCCGTGATTATCGTATTTTTTTAGGTTCTCTCCATCCAGATAAACAAAGATAAAAAGATAAAGCGCCAATAGAATAAGCGCTGCGATAATCAGGGCGTGAGTCATGAATTTAACCTGCTTTTGTTTTAGCGATCCACTCGTCGACAACGTCGCCGAGAATGCCAAGCGGCATAGCGCCGTTTTCTAAGATCATTTCGTTAAACTCACGTAGATCAAACGCCGTACCGAGCTGTTTCTCGGAACGTGCGCGCATCTCTAAAATCGCGAGCTGCCCTGTTTTATAGGCGGTCGCTTGGCCTGGCCAGACAACATAGCGCTCAATCTCACGGGTGACTTCGCCGTCTGACATGCCTGTTTTTTCAGACATATAGGCCATAGCTTCTTCACGGCTCCAGCGTTTGTGGTGCATCCCTGTATCGACCACAAGGCGTACGGCGCGGAACATTTCGGCCTGCAAACGGCCTAAATCGCCCAGCGGATCATCGGCATACATATTCATATCCGTGGCCGCGAGGCGTTCAGCATAAAGCGCCCAGCCTTCTGTGTAGGCCGTAAAGGGCGACATTTTGCGCAAGATAGGAATGTCTTCAATGATCTGCGCGCGCGAGATTTGAAAGTGATGCCCGGGCGCAGCTTCATGATAAAGCAGGGTCGGGAGCGTCCAGCGCGGATTATCAGCTGGGTCTTTTAGGTTGATGTAAAACTGACCGGGGCGAGAGCCATCTAGTGATGGACCGCTGTAATATCCGCCGGGCGCGCCGTCTTGGGAGTAAACAGGGACGCGTTTAATCTCCAGCTTTTGGGGCGGCAGGGTTTTGAAAAACTCACCCGCGCGGGCCATGACTTTGGTGTTGTAATCTTCAAGTGTTTTAATCATCTCCGCGCGGCCTTCATCCGTATCCGCAAAGATATGGGCAGGGTCTTGCATGAGGGCTTTAACGCGTGCTGAAACTGTGCCCTCTGTAATTCCTTGAGATTGCAAAATGATATCCATTTCGGCTTCGATGCGCGCGACTTCTGAGACGCCAATGTCGTGAATTTCATCCGCGCTCATATCTGTTGTCGTGTTGGATTTTAGAGCCGCCGCGTAGATTTTATCACCATCCGGAATGCGCCAAATGCCGGCATCGTGATTGGCTGTTTCTAAAAGGCTTTCATGCAAAGCGATCATGCTTTCATAGGCTGGAATAATGTCTTGCGAGACGATCTCTTCTGTACGCTTTATAATGTCCGCCTTATCTTCATCGCTAAGACCTTCTGCTTTTTTAAGCCGCTCGGGGAGGGTCGTGACGAGAGGGTTTTCTTTTGCGCCGCCTTCGATGAAGCTTTTCATGCCTTTCAGTGCGCCTTCCAAAATGAAGTCTGGCGCAACCACACCGTTATCGCGATGTCCTTCAACACGCAGCTGAACCTCGTCCAAAACGCGGCTAAATTCGGCGAGGCGGCTTAGATAACGCTCGGCACTTTTCTTATGTTTAATCGCATGTGTATCGGTGAGGAATTGCGGCATATCCACAGTAACGCCAGAGATTTGATTGATCGGATAATCGCTATATTCAAATTGGGATTGACGGATAATGTCGTCAAAGAACCAGGCTGTGATTTTCCACGAGAGAAGCTCCTGACCTTCGAGGCCATCAGGGCCATATTTATCGAGCTTTTTGCGAGCTTTGATCAGGCCTTCAAGGGATTCCTTATCTTCTTCTTTCGTATAGCTAGCGAGTTTGCCGGAGTGAAAGTCTAGAGGCGTGTTATCGATTGCGCCGATATAGGTCAAAAGTTCTGGGCTTTTGGTCGCCATTTGAAGGGAGACTTTGTTGATATAGTTGTTAACGCCAACGGGCGCGCCCCAAAACCATGTATAAACGCCAGCGACGCCGATAACTGTAACGCCTGCTACGCCAGCAAGGCTTTTCTTAATCCATCCCATGATGATCCCCTTGTAAATTTTACGCTATGTAACGTGTCTGCAATCCGAGGGGAAGGAAATTAACAAAGTGTTATTTATGCGTTAACCCACTTGGCCTCTGTGGCGGAGTTTGTGATCGGCGAGGACGATGGCGAGCATGGCTTCGGCGACGGGGACACCTCTTATGCCGACGCAGGGATCGTGGCGCCCTTTGGTGCGCACGTCAATTTCATTGCCGTCTGCGTCGATGGAACGGAGCGGCGTTAGCATTGATGACGTCGGTTTAATGGCGACGCGCACGATGATGTCATCGCCATTTGAAATGCCGCCCAATATGCCGCCTGAATGATTTTGCAGGAATTTTGGTTTGCCGTCTTCCATGCGTATTTCATCTGCATTTTGGACGCCTGTCCATTCGGCGGCGGCAAAGCCTGCGCCGATTTCGACGGCCTTTGCGGCGTTGATTGACATCATGCCTGAGGCGATATCCGCGTCGAGCTTGCCGTAAACAGGCGCGCCCCATCCTGCGGGAACGCCGCTGGCGCGAATTTCGAGCAGCGCGCCGACAGAATTGCCGTCTTTGCGAATAGCGTCGAGATAATCTTCCCACTCTTTCGCGGCTTTCGGGTCGGGGCACCAAAAGGGATTGTCGCGCCGTGTTGACCAATCGGCATTTGCAGGATCAATCTTACGATCTCCGATGGCGACGACTGCGCCTTGAATAGTGATATCATCGCCCAAGACTTTGCGGGCAATCGCGCCTGCGCCGACGCGCGTGGCGGTTTCGCGGGCGGAGGAGCGTCCGCCGCCGCGATAATCGCGAATGCCATATTTGGCGTCATAGGTCATGTCTGCATGACCCGGGCGGTAGCGGGTTTTGATCTCTGAGTAATCTTTGCTGCGCTGGTCGGTGTTTTCAATAAATAGGCTGATCGGCGTGCCTGTTGTTTGGCTTTCAAATACGCCAGAGAGGATGCGCACAGCATCGGGTTCTTTGCGCTGCGTGACAAAGCGCGAGGTGCCGGGTTTTCGCTGATCCATAAAGACTTGGATTTCAGCCTCAGTGAGGGGCAGCCCCGGAGGACATCCGTCAACCACACAGCCAATAGCAGGGCCGTGGCTCTCGCCCCAGCTGGTAAATTTAAAAAGGTGTCCGAATGAATTATGGCTCATGGGCGCCTACTTATCGCCTTGCGCTAGCTAGAGCTAGCAAAAAGCGTAAATCCTTAAACGGCGCGAGAGCGAGCCTGTATGCGGTAGGCTTGCGGGGCAGGCGGGATCAAAGTTTCAAATGCCGTTTTGGCGTTAATGAAGGCTGTCACATTGCCATAGGGGCTGTCGGGGTGAAAGAATTTAGCCTTTTTACGCCATGCGGCGCGGATATCGGCTTCTTTGGCAGCCATATTTAACCCTAATGTCATCAAAGCGTCTTGGCGCGTCATGGCTCCCCTCCTTTTTATGTGTTACAATGTTGGCTTGTGGCGGATTATGCTTAACTAAAGGTTATAAAAGCGCTATAAAGGTTAATAACTTCCTGAAAAACATGGTTAATTTTCTAAGAATAGGCGCACATGGCACGTAAAGTAATCCCCGCAACACCCGATCAAGACGATTATGAGGCTAAAAAGGATGAATATCAGGCCCGATCGGGCGAGCATGGTATGTTCACAGCCGATGACCCGATCCAGCTTTTTGAAACATGGTTAGAAGAAGCGGGCGAGTCTGAAATCAACGATTCTAACTCGATGACTTTGGCCACAGTGGATAATTTCGGCATGCCGGACGCGCGTATGGTGCTTTTGAAGGATGTCGACGCGAAGGGTTTTGTTTTTTATACCAATGCCAATAGCGCCAAGGGCGAGCAGTTGATTTCCGGCAAAAAAGCCGCGCTGTGCTTCCATTGGAAAAGCCTACGCCGCCAAGTGCGGGTTCGCGGTCCTGTTGCGGTTGTGGGCAAGGCGGAATCGGATGCATATTTTGCTTCGCGTGCACGTGGATCACAAATCGGGGCGTGGGCGTCGGAACAATCTAAACCCGTCTTTGACCGGTTTGAATTGGAAGACGCGGTCGAAGCCGTCGAAACACGGTTTAAGGGCCGCGATGTTATTCGTCCGCCGCATTGGTATGGTTGGCGGGTTAAACCGATATCCGTAGAGTTTTGGGCAGATGGGGCGTATCGCCTCCATGACCGCCGCCGCTTTTACCGCGCCCGCACTGGTGCGCGCTGGCAATCGGAAAGACTGAGCCCATAATGGATTTTTTGATTTTCCTTATTTTTGTCGGTATTTTTTTCGGAAAACCGATTTTAAAGGCGATTAATAAATCATCCGAACTCCAGAAGAAAACTCTCGCCAAAGCGGCGCAAACGCCTTGGGGCGATAGCCGCGATGAGGCGGATGTTTTTGACATGGAGAGTTATGAGGGGGATTTCTATGAAGAGACGAATACCTCTGATGCATTTCGTCAGCAGATAAGCGCTGCGGCGGCGCGCGCGCAAATTCACGCGATGAAGCGAGAAGCAAAATCTCAAGCCTCGTCAAAGACTTTTTCAACAGGCAGTTCCAGAATGGCTGGCCGTCCCGTGGCGCAGGATATGAA
Source organism: Maricaulaceae bacterium (assembly GCA_049607665.1). Lineage (GTDB taxonomy): Bacteria > Pseudomonadota > Alphaproteobacteria > Caulobacterales > Maricaulaceae > Fretibacter. Next base: position 6,273 of record JBMYWT010000028.1, on the reverse strand, counting down.
CCGGCAACGCGTTAAGGGTCTCTCGCGTCATAAACGTAATTCCGTTTTGGACGGCCCAGAGTTCTTCGCCGCCTTGACCTTAATTGCATTAGGGTTTTATCTCTTTAGCCTTATCGGGAGCTAGAATTACATGAATGACATTATCGTTGCGCCGCCAAAAACATCTGGCCCTAAAGCCCGCAAACTACGGTCATGGGTTCACCGGATCGCCTTGTTCCTTGCTGTATTCACCCCGGTTTTCTTTGCGGTGTCGGCGCTCGGGACACGTTTTGGAGTTTGGGATTGGACATTTGGCTTTGGAAAGTTGGCTGGCGGCATTGGCGCAAAGCTAATCTTTGCGACGCTTCTAGCGGGCGTTTTAGCTCTGCTAGTGAGTGTTTTCGTAAAGCCGCGTAAGGGCTGGTGGATTGTGGTCTTGGCTTTGGTCGTTCCGATTGTGGCTCTGGCCAAAGGCGCCTCCGTACAACGCACGGCCAAAGCTTTGCCGCTTATTCATGATATCACAACGGATACACAAAATCCGCCTGTCTTCTCTGGGATTATTTTAAAAGAACGCGCGGCAACAACGGGCGTGAATACACTTGATTATATAGGCAAGATGGAAAAAATGCGTGAAAAGACGCTCGTTTCTGTTTTGCAAGTGCGCGATTATCCGGATATTCGGCCGCTCATCCTTGCTTCTAGTCCCGACACTGTATTTGGCGAAGCGCTAGCCACAGCGCGCGCTATGGGGTGGAATATTGCGCATGAGGATGCGGAAAAGGGTATCATCGAAGCGACAGCGACAACGTCGTGGTTCGGCTTTAAGGACGATGTATCTATCCGTATTCAACCTTCTAGCGGCGGTGGTTCTGTGCTTGATATTCGCTCGGTTAGCCGCGTAGGCATGTCTGACCTTGGCGCGAACGCCGATCGTATTCGGGCCTTTACTGCGAAGATGTCTGAAGACTAGGGCGTGGATTTAAACGCGGGCGTAACGGCTCTTTAGGTTCGGTTTGCTATCCGCGCTGACGCGGCCTGTCTCTTCCATATGGATCAAATGCGACAAAACGCTATGGGCGGCGGCGGGGTGCAGGCGTTTATCGACGTCTTTATATATAGACGCCACCATATCGCCGATTAGCGCATGACCATCATCGATCGCGCCTAAGATTTGTACCTCGCGCGCATGACGATGGGCGATATAGGCCGAGATGAAGGTTTTGGGATCGTCAATGGATGTGCCATGTGTCGGCCAGAGCTGTTTGAACTCTCTCGCCAAAATGCGCTCTAGGCTATTGAGGTAATCCCCCATATGCCCGTCAGGCGGACTAACGACGCTCGTTGACCATCCCATAATGTGATCGCCGCTAAAGAGGATGTTCTCTTCATGCAGGGCAAAGCATAGGTGATTTGATGTGTGACCCGGCGTGTGGATGGCTTCAATCGTCCAGCCGTCGCCCTTAATCACGTCGCCGCAACGCAGTTCTCTGTCGGGTTTAAATGTCAGGTCATTGCCAGCTTCGAGCTGCATATCGTCGTCATCGGACGTGTCCGCTTTCAGGCCGTGCCCGTAAACTTCGCAGTCATGCGCTTGCGCTAGGGGAATAGCGAGCGGCGAGTGGTCAATATGATGGTGGGTTAGCAAAACATGGGTGACTTTACGCCCTTCAAGCGCAGCCCAGAGCGCGGCCTTATGGTCCGCCGTGTCAGGGCCGGGATCAATAACCGCCACATTCTTATCACCAATGATGTAAACACCCGTTCCCGTAAAAGTAAAAGGTCCAGGATTATTAGCAATCACCCGCTGAACACGCGAGGAGAGCTGATCGCAGCGGCCATATTCAAAATCAAATCTATGTACAAAGGGAATAGTCATGAAATTGCTTTAAGTTTTAAAAGTGACAAATATATTCAAGTTCATTTTATAAATAAATGTCCGATATAATAACTTATTCTGTTCGTCTAACGCCTAATCCGCGTACACGCTCTTTACCATTGGTGAGATTAAGGCGATAGCTTCCCATTGCTCCAGACTTTATCTGTGCTGTGAGTTTGCCCTTTGGTATGTAGTTCAGATTTCCATTCACACCTCGCCAAACTTGCCCATTTTCCATTGTAATAATAATGCCACGTCGTGATTTGGAAATTGAGCGTACTGCATATTCCACACTATCTTCTTTATTATCCTTGGAATTGTTGTTTTTACCAAGGCTTGGAAGGCCGAGCTTTGGAAGAGACGGGAGGGAGAAGCCAAAGGCTTCACGCTTAATCGTATTTGCAGCATTGGCGTCAATTGTTACGATCTCTTTTGTCTTCTCTTTTAATCTTAAGTCTTGTGTGGCTTTGTCGTAACAACTCAGCCGATGATCATTGGAGGTGATTTCTGCGCATTCATATATAATATTAAGCGGACTTGTATCCGTAGCCTGGGAATAGCTTGTAACTGAGTTAGCAAGGCCAGATATTAACAGCAATATAATAGACATAATGCGCATTAGTGATTCCTTAAACAGTTATATTGTTTTGGTATATTTAGGCCAAAGCATATACGTAGGTCAATTTAATGTATACATACGCGTTTCGCGTGTAATTGGCGTGTGTAACTCGCGCGGGGGTTGGATGGACAAGGGTATTTTTGCAACATATCGCTAAAAAATGTCGCACATGCGTAAAATTAATAAAAATCCATCTTGAGTTTGTAATGTCATGACGTTAGGCAGTCGAGGATAGTGCGCGGAGTTCGTTTGTGCACCTAACATGCATATTTATATGCGTAATTTCAACGAAACCAGTTCGAAGGGGTTTTAAGTGACTAATATAAACAAAAAAAAGTTGCTACTGACAACATTGCTGTCAGGCGCAACATTCGGCGCGGCGGCGGCACCGTCATACGCGCAATCAGCCGACGAGATTGTCGTTACAGGTACTCGTGTTGAGCGTCAGAACCTAGAAGCACCATCACCGGTTGCCTCTGTTGATGCTGAAGCACTTTCAATCTCAAACACAATTAACACAGAGCAGTTCATCAACTCGCTTCCACAAGTTATTCCTGCTTTTGATGGTACATCAAACAACCCAGGTAACGGTACAGCTTCTGTATCACTTCGTGGTTTGGGTTCTTCACGTACACTTGTCTTAGTTGACGGCTACCGTTTCGTTTCTGCAAACGGTGACGGCATTGTTGATTTGAACTCTATTCCATCTGCACTTGTTAAGCGTATCGACGTTGTAACTGGCGGCGCATCTGCTGTTTACGGTTCTGACGCGATGGCGGGTGTTGTTAACTTCGTTCTTGATGACGAATTCGAAGGCGTAGAAGTTGAAGGTTCATACCAAGCTTCACAAAAAGGCGACGCTGGCATCACAAGCATGGGTATCACTCTCGGTGGTAACTTTGACAATGGCCGCGGTAATGCAACTGTTTATGCAGGTTATTCAAAGCGTGACGCAGTCTTCCAAGGCGATCGTGATTTCTCACGCGTAGCGAACGACGATAACGGTACAGGCTTTGATCCATTCGGTTCAGCAGGTGTCCCTGGAACACGTTTGTTCGACGGCTTTAATTTTGTAAATGCTGATCCTGCAAACTGCCCTGAAGGTACAACAAACGATGGTGGTGTGTGTAGCGGCGGCGCAACATTTGACAGCGCAGGCAACATCATTCCTTGGATCAACTCTGGTGCAAATACAACGCGTTACAACTACGCGCCTGTAAACTACCTACAGCTTCCGCAAGAGCGCTATTCAATGGCGGCATTTGGCTCTTACGATATTACAGATACTGTGACAGCAAAGCTCAAAGGTATTTTCTCATCAAATACTGTCCCGCAAGAATTGGCGCCTACGCCATTCTTTAGCACGGTTACAATCAACGTTCCAACTAACCCGTTCTTAAACGCTGAAGCGCGCTCTGCCCTAACGGCAACTGCTATCGCTGGTGGCCAAAGCCCGAGCGCATACCAGGTCTTCATTGGTCGTCGTATGCAAGAAGTTGGTCCACGCGTTGCTGATCAAGAACTACAGGCGATGCAAATCTCTGCTGATCTTGAAGGTCAGTGGTCAGAAGATTGGGATTGGACTGTACATGGTCACCTAGCCCGTTCATCTGGAACACAAGTTCAAACAGGTAATCTGTCTATTTCAGCTATGCAAAACGCTGTGTTTACTGGTCAGTGTAACATTTTTGGTGCTGGTAACTTTAGTGATGCTTGTGCTGATCTTGTTTCACGTACAGGCGCAGCGCAGATTGTTTCAGAACAGCGTAGCTTGGTTGCAATCTCTGACGGTCCTGTAAATGCGATCCAGTCACCAATGGCTGAAAACCCACTTTCACTTGTTGTGGGTGCTGAATATCGTCAAGAAGACTTCGACTTCCGTCCGGATAGTGTTCTTGGTCCAGATGTATCTGGCTTTAACCAGTCTCTACCAGTAAAGGGTGATTACAACTCATACGAACTCTTCGGTGAAATGTATCTTCCATTGGTTGAAGGTGCTGAATTTGCTGAAGAGCTTTCATTGAACGGCGCGTATCGTTACTCTGATTACTCAACAGTTGGTGGCGTAAGTTCATATGCTATCGGTCTTGAGTGGGCTCCTGTTTCATCTCTCCGCTTCCGTGGTCAAATCCAGCGCTCAGTGCGTGCGCCAAATGTTCAAGAGCTTTTCGCTCCGCAAACGAATGGCTTCCCGGGCGCAACTGATCCGTGTGCAGCTCAAAATGGTCCAAATAATACAACCATTGCTGCTACGGCAAGTGCAGCGGCTTGTGCAGCTACAGGCGTTCCTGCTTCTGCATATAATACGACTGGATTGCAGCCAAACAGCCAATCTGAAGGTCTCTTCGGTGGTAGCCCAACTGTTTCAGAAGAAACGTCAGATACAATTACATTTGGTTTTGTAGCTCAACCTTCAATGGTCGATGGCCTAACAATCACTGTTGATTACTATAACATTGATGTTGATGATGCGATTTCAACAGCGCCAATCCAAGAAGTGCTTAACGGTTGTTATGACGGTTCCGTGCCTGGTTTCTGTAGCCTGATCAATCGTCAAGGTTCTGGCATCATTGATAACGTTGTTCTTACAAACCAAAACATTGCGTTCTTGGGTACTGAAGGTATCGACGTTGAAATTGATTATCAGTTCGATGCTCCAATGATTGGCGGCGAGCTTGGCTTTAACATCTACGGCGGTTACAAGATGTCTGACGAATCTCAGGCTCTTCCAACAACAGCTGTTCGTGATTGTGCAGGTTACATGGGCGGCCGTGCCGGTTTCTGTGGTGAGCCTTCACCTGAATGGAAGCACACAGCAACACTTCGTCACGTAAAAGGTCCAGTCTTGACATCACTACGTTGGCGTTATCTGTCAAATGTTGACGTTGATGATGAGCTAGGTGGTCTAGACCCATCACAGTTGTTTGCTCCGAAAACGGGCGCGAAGAACTACTTCGATCTGTCTTCACAGTGGGATATCTCTGATCACTTCCAAATTTCTGGCGGTATCATCAATGTCTTTGACGTTGATCCACCAGCGCTTGGCGATTGCTGTTCAGAGCAAGCGAATACATACCCAGCGACTTACAACCCATTCGGTCGTCAGTTCTTCGTTGGCGGTAAAATGCGCTTCTAGTCCAACTGGACATTTAAATTTAGAGACGGCGGCCCTTTGGGTCGCCGTTTTTTTTTATGAATAAGACTCACATTTGAACCGTGTAGTCAGTGATGTTTAATGCTAAAGTTAAGTTGTCTAAAAATTTTTGGTGAAATTTTTCTGATCTATTAAGGTCGCTCAAAAAGAATATGCCATTGCTGGTTTGCTAATCGCCCGCATTGTTCGGCTGCGTGTGAATACACATAGCTTTATTGGGCCGCGTTGAGCTCTTAACAGGTGCTCTCTACTTAGGGTGGGTGGGGGTCATGCAGAGCAATATAATAGCGACCATCAGTTTGGTTTTGACGTGCTCATGTATTTAAAGTGGTTAACATCTTGCTTGAAATGTAACTTGAGTTGATGGCAATAGGATAAGGTTTTGTGTTTAGGTTTTTCTGCGTTTGTGAGTAAACGTTGATCATATATTGCTAACAGGTGATTTTGACGCTTGACGTAGTTGCTCTTCAAACAAAACGTCACAAAGCGTGGAGTAACCAGTACTCAGAATAGTTCTATGCATGATATGAAGGAAGAGGAGGAGCGAATGCTTGCTCTACGCAGGAATTTGCTTTGTGTGTTGTGTGCTTAGAGTAGACTTTTGATAAATATTCGCACTGCGCCATAGGCGCAGTGCGTAAG
>JBMYWT010000027.1:11378-32985 GCA_049607665.1 Maricaulaceae bacterium | reverse complement strand
GCTTAATTTTTGTCAATTTTTTATTGGCGAATTGCGAACGCTCATCACTAGCCGTTACAGTTAACCCCGTCGGAACATGTATCGCTCGTACCGCTGATTCAGTTTTATTCACGTGTTGCCCTCCTGGACCGGAGGCCTTCATTGTTTGATAGCGAATGTCACTTTCCTTTAGGCTTGGAACGTCTTCAAGTTTCGGAACAAGATTCACGCCAGCAAACCAGTTTTTGCGTTTATGGTTTTTGCGAAACGGGCTTTGGCCAATCCAGCGTACGGTGCCAAGACGGTCATTTACGAATGCCTTCGCACCCTCTCCTTTCAATCCCAACAAAAGAGACGGCGCGGTTAATACCGCCTCGCCGTCCCACACGATGTTTGCTTCAAGTTCCTCACGTTTAGCCTCTTTAACAAAAGCTTGTGCCAGTTTCACAACCACCCACTGACATTCACGCGGCCCGTTACCAGATGTAATATTTATGTAAATATCCATTAGCGCCTCCGTGTTTTATAGGTGATGACAGGCCGCAGCGTCGCGATAACATCGATCAACCCCGCCGCCACAAGATCAGCGATAACGACGCCGACATCCTTATAGGCTTCGGGTGCTTCTTCATACATCAGGGCTTTGTCTTCGCAAATCACACGTCCGCCAAGTGCCGTTCGTGTTAAATCAGAGGTCGAAAAGCGGCGCGACAAACGTCCCTTTGCGTCACTGCGTTTCCACTTACGGCCTGCGCCATGTGCGAGCGAATGCAGCGACAAATCACCATTTTCACAGCGCGGCTTAACGATATAACTCAGCGTTCCGCGCGATCCCGGGATAACGACAAGGCCTTTATCCGACGGCGCGGCGCCTTTGCGGTGAAGCCATTCACCTTTATGCGGCGTGACGCTATTGTGGCAAATATCGAGATGTTTTTCGCCTGTAAGGCCAAGCTTATCTAAGAAACGTTGCGCAATGACGTCACGGTTCACAGTGGCCCAATGTACAGCTTCGTCATGTTTGCGGATGTAATCCTCAAACAATGATGTTCCCTCCTCCAAGCTTGCCCCGCCATATTTGCGGACATGCGCTTCAAGGATAGACTGCCCCAAACCGCGCGACCCACTGTGAACCAGAAGAAGCAAAGCTTTGGCGTTAAAGCCATTCTCCGTGAATAAATCAGCATTCAGAATCTCTTCAATTCGCTGAAATTCGGCGAAATGATTACCGCTTCCGATAGTCCCCAACGCCATAGGCCAGAGCGCTTCAGGCAAGCCATTTGCCGCCAAAACACTGCCGCTATCGCCCTCCCAAGGTTCTTCAAAACCGTCCAATTTCTTGACGGATTTATCGAGCTTGAACTTGGCCGCCAGTTGATCTGTCTGCCAAAGACCCATGCCGCAGCCAATATCATTACCCACAAGGTGCGGGTAAATATGGCCGTTTGAGAGAAACGCCGCGCCAATGGGAATACCTTTGCCGGGATGTAAATCGGGCAGGCCTACAGCGCGGGTCATACCCGGTAATTTGGCCGTGATCTCAAGCTGGCGAATGGCTTCGCCTTCGATCCAATTTTCATCAGAGGCGATAAGCTTTGGCGTAACTAGTTTTGAATTTTGATTATCCATAAGACGCCTCCATATTGTTTGAAAGACCGTGCGCTTTGAGCGCTTTTTTAGAAAGCTGCAAAGTTCTCACAACGCTCCAACGCGTTTGATCGCGCCATGTTTTATCACGTAGCGCTTCAAACAAATCACTCTCCTGCACGCCATAACCATGCCGGCTTAGGGGCGGCGCAGACAGTTCAAAACGATACCAAATCCCGCGCAAGCACACATGCCAAATCACATCGCTCACGCGTTTGATGTTGGCGCGAATAGCCGTTTGATCCTTACGATATGTATCGGTCCAGCGCTTTCGGCGGTGCTTTATGCCATTTTTACGGCAATACGCACGAATGTCCTGCAACGTCCCATCATCAGGATAGACAAAATAATATCCCCAGACATCACTGAGTTTCACAACATCGCCCCAATGCGCGCTAGCCATGAGTACACCCTCATCATCACGCCAAACTTTGCGCGTGACGAAATCATCCAAGTGCTCTCGGACGTGCATTTTCACGGTGCTGCCTGTGTCCAGACGCGCGCAAATTTCGCTAAAGACATCATCCCAGCGGCGGCCGATTTGACGGCCCAGATAACGCCGAAGCGGCGCGAGATTTTCATTTAAATATTTTGTGCAGCCTGTGGCCTCCATAACCAAGCGCTTCCCCGTAACACGAGAACGATCGCTGTGTTTGTCATAACGAATTTTACTTTTGATCGCGTAACGGCTCCCTCGGCGGGGACGCTCTACGATGACTTTAAACATATCCTCACGCATGAGCGCCTCCATGATCGGAGCGCCGCGCATAAGCGAGAACGAATTGATTTTGATGTGCCAACGCAATGTCAGCAAAAATAATTAGGCGGCTATAACCGCCCCAGTGGGAATTGCCCATGATGAAATATCCTGAATAGAAATAGGAGAAGGGTGTGTGGTGCGAATATTTGTCATTTGCATGGAACCCTCCTTTTTCTTTCAGGTGTAAGCAATGTGGAGCCGCAATTAGGCGCGCTCCGAAAATTAATCAAGAGAAAATTTCAAATTATTTTTAAAAATATTTCGAGTCGCAAATTTACTCGGCCGTGATGGCTTCGAACATTTCATCTACGTCATCATAAATTTTCGTCAGCACATCATCATTTTCAAGCGTCAAACAATGCCCCGTATCTGGGTATATTTTCAGCGTGCAATTCGGGAGGCCCTCCGTGCAAGCATCCTCTGAGACTTTGCTGTCGATGATGACGTCGCGCTCGGCGGCGACCATTGTGATGGGCATGTCGATTTTGGCTTCTACCGTATCTTCGAGCAAATACTCGCCGCTTGTAATCATTCCGTAGACCCATTGATTGGTCACGCCGCCGACGCGCTGTTCGGGGTGGCGCACAAAAATCGCGTCGCGCATGTAGAGGCGCGGCGGGTAGGACGCGCAATCCGACGGGAGCGTGAGGTCTTGGCTATCGGGTCGCCAATCGCCTTGTCCTGGTGCATATTCTTCGGAGCGGCCAATGGAGAGCGCAATCTTCCCAAGGCGCTTTGTTTGCGAAAGCGTATAGGGCGCCGTGTTGGGCGCATAGGCGGGCGCGAGCAAAACCATTCCCGCAATCGGCACATCGTGATCCGCCGCTGCGCGCAAAGCCGCGTGGCCACCGAAAGACGAGCCGACCAAAATCAACGGGCGATCTTCACCGAAGTTTTGCGCCGCAATAATCTCGGCGACGTCATCGCTATAAACGCCAAAATTCTCAGCCCATAATTTTTCAGGATGGCTTTCGCGGTGACGCTCCGAACCGCCCTGCCCGCGTAGGTCAATGCCAACGACATGGTAGCCTCGGCTCGCGAGGCCGTAGATATGGTCGCCGTGAATATCAAGCGTGCTGGTATAGCCCGGAATAAAAACGACCGTCGCGCGTCCGCCCGCACGGTTCCCCGTCTCGCCCCAACGGATTTGCGTACCGTCTTCAGCCTCATGCATGTGGTATTTCCAATCAGGCGGAAGGTCAGGTACGATATAGGCGGCGCTACGTTTTAAATACTCATCCGATGGCTGATGCGGTTCGTATATGGCTTCGGGCCACAACAAAAGTGCCAGTACAAGCAAGAGGAATACAAGTCCAAAACCTTGGAAAATTCGAAGCAAAACACGTTTCATAAAACCGCTCTAGCTCTCGCCATAGCCATAGGTCGCAAGGCTTTCCGGCTTTGCGCTAATCATTTTATGCCATGCGGATAAATTAGGTGATAAACCTTCTAAATCAATATGTTGTCCTCGAAACTGTAAATAATCAATCGCACAAAACACAGCCATATTCCCAAAACTCCATTCGGTGCCAAGATTGTCAATATTCGCCTCCAAATAAATCAAAGCATTGCGCATAGCTTGGGTGTGACGGTCAATCATATCAAGCCAATGCAGCGTTGCGTCTCGCACTGTTTCATAGCGGTAATTATAGACCGCATCGGACAGGCCATCACCCACTGCATGAAGGCGTAATTGCGTCCAGCGCGCTTCGCCCGAAGCAGGCAAAAGCGGTGTTTCCGAGAGACTGTCCAAATATTCACACACCACGGGGCTATCAAATAAAGGCGGCAAGTTCTGGCGTTCTAAACACGGTATTTTACCAAGAGGATTACCGTTCGAACCATAACCATCTGCGCCTTGTTTAACGGGCGGAATTTCTTCGACGTCAACGCCGGCGACCATGGCCATGATCCGCGCCTTACGCGCATAGGGAGAGATAGGATGATAATGTAATTTCATGAAAAAACATTAGCGCGGGTAACGCACGGCGCAAGCCCTTACAAGCCTAGTTCCGCCCGTATTTTTTTCGTCAGGCGCTCTACCGCCATTTTATACGACGCCTCAATATGAACTTTCAAATTCTCATCATCCATGCCAGGCGGCGCGTAATGTTGTATCCACTTCATGCCACGAGAGGCCAAATAAGGCGCAGGCCGCAAGCCCGCTTCGTCCTTTAAAACATGATAAGCAATATCGGATGTCTTAAACGTCACGGCCAAAAAATCATCAAGCCCGTCTTTGTTCCATCCCGCAACCGCAAAGAGCTTCCCGCCAACCTTCCAAACATCCGCCCCGCCCCATTGCACAACATGGGTAGTGTGCGGGAGGGAGGCGCAAAAGATGTTATATTCGTCGAGAGTCACTTACCAACTATCCACCATAGGACGTTTTTTGCCTGTTCGCGGCGCTGGGGGCGGACAACTTTTCAAACCTGCCATAATCCATTTTCGTGTGTCGGCTGGGTCGATCACGTCATCAACTTGGAAGTAGGATGCCATGTTGAGCGCGGAGCCATCTTCATATGCCTTGGTCACCATAGCGTCATATTTGGCTTTGCGTTCAGCCTTGTCGGTGATCGCTGCAAGCTCTTTAGCGTAGCCGAGCTTGACTGCACCTTCGAGGCCCATCGCGCCAAATTCGCCTGTTGGCCAACTGACGGTGAACATGGGTTTATGCATTGACCCGCCCGCCATCGCCATCGCGCCGAGGCCATAGGCTTTGCGGATTACAACTGCGAAGAACGGGATATCGAGACTCGCGCCGACGTTAAAAATACGCGCGGCATGGCGAACTGTGGCGTCTTTTTCCGCCTCTGGCCCGACCATAATGCCTGGGCAATCAATCAATGATAGCAGCGGAATATCAAAGGCATCACAGAGCTGCATGAAGCGCGCAGCTTTGTCGGCGCCATCCGTATCTACTGCGCCTGCCAAATGACCAGGGTCATTGGCGATGACGCCCATGGCGCGGCCTTCGACGCGGATGAACGAGGTAATCATGCCCGCTGCAAAGCCTCTGCGAATTTCCAAAACAGACCCCGCATCGGCGATGGTTTCAAGTACCCCGCGCATATCGAAATATTTAAGGCGGTCTTCAAGGACGGCAATACGCGCGGCGAGTTCATCAGGCGCGTTCCACTCGGTCGTCGCACCTTGAAAATATGAGAGATATGTTTTGGCCGTTGCCACGGCTTCGGCTTCATTTTTCACAGCGATATCGACGACGCCATTGGGCACTTGTACGTCCATCGAGCCGATCTCTTCGGGGCGGTAGACGCCCTGCCCGCCGCCTTCGACCATAGCAGGGCCACCAATGCCGATGTTGGAATTCTCCGCCGCAATGATGACGTCGCAACACCCTAGAAGCACAGCGTTGCCCGCAAAGCATCGACCTGCTGTGATGCCCACCAAAGGTACCAATCCCGAAAGCCCCGCCAGTTCAGTAAATGTCCCAATCGTCAGGCCCGGTATCGGTAAATGATCCGTATCACCAGGACGACCACCGCCGCCTTCGGCGAACAACACAAGGGGCAGTTTCTGACGTTTCGCGACATCGAAAATACGGTCCATTTTCATATGACCAATCGTGCCTTGTGTCCCTGCCAGCACTGAATAATCATGGGCGGCGATAGCGATACGAGTTTTGCTCTCTTCAAACAATTCACCGTTCACATGGCCAATACCCGCGATGAGGCCATCGCCAGAGGTGTTCGTAATCAGGTCGTCAACACTGCGGCGGCGGCGCTGCGCGGCGATGCCCATCGCGCCATATTCGGCGAAGCTATCTTCATCACACAGGTCGGCAATATTTTCGCGGATCGTGCGCTGCCCGCGCTTATGACGTTTCGCGACAGCTTCAGGGCGGCTCTCATCATGTCCCGCTGCGCGGCGATCCAAAGCGGCTTGTAGGTCTGGGCGTATCGCCGTTTTATCAACGGGCGCCTCAGCCGCAGTCTCAGTAATCGCTTCACGGCTCTCGGTAAGCGTCATGATGACAGCGTCTTTGAGCGGTAAATCCCCAACCGATGCCTTGATCGCCTTCACCGTCCCGCTCACGGGGGCTTTGACGTCATATTGCATCTTCATGGCTTCCATCACCGCAATGACAGAACCTTTGGCAACACTGTCGCCGACCGCCGCATTGAACAGAACAATTGTGCCGTGAAGCGGCGCTTTAATTTTATGGGTTGTCACGCGTCCTCAACATCCACAGCGGGGACAATCGTCACGCTTTCTCCACAACCGCAAGCGTCGGTTTGATTAGGGTTACGAAAAACGAATTTGGAATGTAGGATCGTCGTTTCGTAATCCACGACAGAGCCAAGGATGAATAAAACGGCCTTGGCATCGACAACGATTTGCACGTCTTTGTCGGTGACAATTTCGTCGAACTTTTCAGGCTCGGAGACATAATCCATGACATATTCCATGCCCGCGCAACCGCCATTAGTGACGCCCACACGTAAGTAACCTTCGCCCCGTTCTTCGAGGATTTCGCGTACGCGTTCGGCAGCGGCATCCGTAAGAGTGACAAGCTGCGGTCTTGGGCGGCGAGCGCGCGTTATAGTGGTCGTGGCTTCGATCATAGCATATTCAATTCTAGGCGGGCTTCTTCACTCATGCGGTCCATCGTCCAAGGCGGATCGAAGGTCATAGCCACTTCGACGCGGCGCACGCCTGCCACAACTTCGCAAGCTTCTTGCACCCAAACAGGCATTTCGCCCGCCACAGGACAGCCTGGCGCGGTCAGCGTCATGTCGATTTTCAATGTACGATCATCCTCTAGTTCGACTTTATAGATCAAGCCAAGTTCATAAATATCGACAGGAATTTCGGGATCATAGACGGACTTAAGCTGCCCAATAACGTCAGTCGTAATGCGTTCGATTTCAGCGTCATCAGGGGCCTCAGCGGGCGCGCCTGACAGGTCAATCACGTCACGTTTAGGCGCGACCTCGCCTGCGGCGTTCTCAGGCGTAAGGCCAGGAATTTGCGAGTTTGCCATCGCTTCCGCTTGGCGCTGTCTGTCTGTCATGGATGTATCCGTCATAGTCATCTCTATATAGTAGCACTTTTTAAGATAAAAAGAGAGCCGCTTTTTTTACGCCTTCCACAAGGCGCTCGGCCTCGTCCAGCGTATTGTAAATCCCGAAACTCGCGCGAGCCGTGGAATGTATGCCAAGGCGCGCCATTAGGGGTTGCGTACAGTGCTGTCCTGCTCGCACGGCAATGCCATATTTATCCAAAATTTGCGCGACGTCATGTGCGTGCGCGCCCTGAAGGTTGAACGAGAGAACAGGCCCCTTACCCTGCGCGTCGCCAATCATCTTGAACGAATTAATATCCCGAAGACCATCAAGCGCATGAGAATAAACCGCCATTTCATGTTGATGCACGGCGTCCATATCAAATTGACTATACCATTTAATCGCAGCGCCAAGGCCGATAGCCTCTAGGATGGGCGGTGTGCCCGCTTCGAATTTATGCGGCGGTTCATTATAGGTCACGCGGTCTTCGAAGACGTCTTCGATCATCTCTCCGCCACCGTTAAACGGCCTAAGTTTTTCGAGCATGTCTGAGCGCCCATAGAGCGCGCCAATACCCGTCGGGCCGTATAATTTATGCCCTGTCATGGCGAAGAAATCTGCGCCTAAATCTACCACGTCAATTTTCATATGTACGGCCGCTTGTGTGCCATCCACCACGAAAATCGCGCCCGCACCTTTGGCCCATTCGCCTATTTCTTTAACGGGGTTTACCGTGCCGAGGACGTTGGACATATGCACCACGGAGACGATTTTCGTCTTGGCCGAAAGCATGGATTTATAGGCGTTCAAATCAAGGCTGCCGTCATCATTGACGGGAATGAATTTCAGCACCGCGCCGTAGCGATCGCGCAGAAAATGCCACGGCACAATATTGGAGTGATGCTCCATTTGCGAAACGATAATTTCATCGCCAGGCTTAACCATATGCGCGAGGCCGTAAGCCGTCAGGTTCAGCGCTTCGGTTGCGCCCTTGGTGAAAACGATATTTTTCGCGGCAGGCGCACCGAGGAAATCAGCCACAATCTGCCGCGCGCCTTCAAAACCTTCCGTCGTTTCATTCGCCATCGTATGCAAGCCGCGATGGACATTGGCGAAGGACGTGCTCATCTGATGCGAGAGCGCGTCAATCACCGCCTGCGGTTTTTGCGCAGAGGCTGCGTTATCGAGGTAGGCCAAGGGATAGCCATTGATCTCTCGCGTGAGGATTGGAAACTCGGCGCGTATTTTATCGACGTCAAATGTCATGCCACTACTCATTACGAATGCGCCTCAAGCCAGCTGCGGATTTGCGTCATCAGCGAGTCTTGCAAGCCTTCATCCGTCATATCATCAAAGGCTTCGGCCAGAAATGCTTCGGTCAACAGCGCCCGTGCCTGCGCCAAAGGAATGCCGCGCTGCCGCATGTAAAACAGCGCGCTTTCATCCAGCGCGCCCAGCGTATTGCCATGCGCGCAAGCGACATCATCGGCGTAAATTTCAAGCTCTGGTTTAGCGCGTATCTCGCTTGTATCGGAGAGCATCAACGCGTCATGACGCATTTCGGCGTCGGTTTGCTGCGCAGGCTTGCGAACATGGAATTTCCCTTGGAAAACGCCCCGAGCTTTGTCTGCAACAACGCCTTTGACGGTCTGGCGAATGACGTTGCCCGTGGAAGCCAGATCGACATAGCTTGTCATATCCGCGTGGCGTTTGCCGCTTAAAAGATAAGCGCCGTGAATGTCCGCTTTGATATCTGCACCCATACCCGCAACCCGTGTTTCAATCCGCGAGAGCGCACCGCCAAAGGATAGCGTATGTTGCGTAATATTCGCGTCTTGCCACGCCGTGATGTGTGTTGTGGCAACGCGTAGGTGATCTGCAGGGTCTTGGTGAACGATTGTCCGCGTGAGCTTTGCGCCCGCTTTCAACTCTATCGTCATATCGAGATTACTAAAACCGCCTACCTCGCCGAGGTAATGTTCTGTCATCGACAGCTCTGCGTTTTTACCAAGCGTAATGAGGATCCGCGCATGACCGCGTGACAAATTACCGATCACAAGCGGCGTAGAAATCACTGCGTCATCGGGAACGTTAAACGTCCAAACACTACCACCCAGTGTTCGCGCCAGATCTACCATAGGGCTATCTGTTTTCAAATCATCAGAAGAACCTTCCGTCAGCGTCACGCCATCAGGCACTTCGAAATGCGGGATAGCTTGATGCGTTAATCCCGTTTGATCCACGCGCGCAGCTTTGCGTACATCCGTCCATTTCCACGCTTCATTGCGGCGATGGGGGAGCGGCACGCCGAGTGCGATTTCCGCTTCGGTTTGCTCGATATTTGCCTTAGGCGGCATAGGCGTCATAGCCTTCCGTCTCTAGTTTTTTCGCGAAATCAGCCCCGCCCGACGCGGCGATTTTACCACCCGCGAGAACGTGTACTTTATCAGGCACGATGTAATCCAAAAGGCGCTGATAATGCGTGATGATGAGCATCCCACGATCAGGGCTACGCAGCGCGTTCACGCCGTCAGCGACGATCCGCAGAGCGTCGACATCAAGGCCGCTATCGGTTTCATCCATGATGATAAAGCTAGGTTCGAGCATCATCATTTGGAAAATTTCCATGCGCTTTTTCTCGCCGCCAGAGAAGCCAACATTCAGCGGGCGGCGGAGCATCTCAGGTTTCATCTTGAGCGCTGCTGCAGTTGCCTTTGATTTCTTGAGGAATTCAGGCGCAGACATATCCTCTTCGCCCCGCGCTTT
This sequence comes from Maricaulaceae bacterium, assembly GCA_049607665.1. GTDB lineage: Bacteria > Pseudomonadota > Alphaproteobacteria > Caulobacterales > Maricaulaceae > Fretibacter. Next base: position 22,806 of record JBMYWT010000027.1, on the reverse strand, counting down.
GCGCTGCGCATTCAGCGCTGTGCGCAGGAACGTCATCGTCGGCACGCCGGGGATTTCCAGCGGATATTGAAACGAGAGGAACAAGCCATTGGCCGCGCGCTCTTCGGGTTCCATTTCCAGCAAGTCTTCGCCGCCCAGAACCGCGCTTCCGCCCGTCACGTCATAGCCTTCGCGGCCTGTCAGAACATAAGAAAGCGTAGATTTCCCCGCCCCATTCGGCCCCATAATCGCATGGACTTCGCCCGCAGGCACGTCTAGGGACAAGCCATTGATAATGGCTTTGCGGCCCTCATCAACCGTCGCGGATAGATTATTGATTTTTAACATTACTTTTCTTCTTCATATTTAATGTCGAGATTCGATTCATCAGAGAATCTTTTCGCGCGATTATGGAACCATTCAGGATTAACTATGCTTTGAATATCAGATGTGAACTTTTTAATTGAATGATAAATGACGGATGCCGCGTCGTTCTTGTTTTTAATAATCACCTTTCGAGCTTCATCACTCGTCGTCTCATCCATTTCGGCATTTACAAAAAGGTATGCCCGAAAGGCCTCTAGTAATGCTGAAAAGAACTCGGGTGGTCGTCCCTGATAAGCCGTATAAACTTCTTCTGATGTCTTGTTTTTTTTAAATATTTTAAAAAACCGCGTCTTAAAGCCTTTAAACGCCTTCTCTTCTTTTTGATTTTCAAACCGCAATCGACCCGACGTCATAAGAGCTGCCAAGGCCGCAACATTATCTTGTTTCTCTGAGCGTTTAATTGACTCTTGAGATTTCAAATGTGCCCGCATTTTTGACATTACGACGATACAGTCATCACTCCAATCAATGACTTGCTTTGTCCAAGCGAGTCTTAAATTTTCAGATTGTCGTGATTTATCAAATTCATATTTCACAAAGGCCAAAAGGGCTGTGGATACCGAAATCACAAAAGCGAATACGCTCACAATCAGTTCTGCGCTAACATCAACTTGCATGATTTAGATAACTCCATTCTCAACTATGTCGCTCGGGTCAAATATTCCCCAAAACTACACAGCCTTTATTTTAGCCTTTAAAAGCCGTCACTTCGATTTCGATTTTCATCTTTGGATCAATCATTCCGGCGATCACCATCGTGGCCGCAGGGAGGATGTTACCGAAATGTTGACGGATGATCGGCAGAACCTCTTCGACGTATTTACGGTCAGAAACAGTGTATTGAACGCGGATGGTGTGACCGAGTTCGAAGTCCGCGGCTTTCAAGGCCGTCATAATATTTGTAAGCGTGTTTTGTGTTTGCTGCGCCGCACTTTCAGGAAGTTCACCTTTGGCATAGTCATAGCCGACTGTGCCTGACACAAAACACCAATCGCCTTGCACGACGGCGCGGGACATAGCGTAGGTTTTTTCACCTTCTGAGAGGCTAATAAATTTACGTTTTGCTGCTGTTTTTTTAGCCACTTCGGCCTCCTTGAATGAGTAATCTATGTTTGAAAAATCGAGCTGATCTGTTGTTTCTGTTAAGCTCACGTTACGTTAACCCACGCTGCCTTCGAGACTAATGGCGACGAGTTTTTGAGCTTCGACGGCGAATTCCATCGGGAGCTCTTGGAGCACATCACGGCAAAATCCATTTACCAAAAGCGCCACGGCGTCTTCTTCGGACAGGCCGCGTTGGCGGCAATAAAAAAGTTGATCTTCGGAGAGTTTACTGGTCGTGGCTTCGTGTTCGAACTGAGCGCTTGGCGTATCGCTTTCGATATAGGGCACCGTATGCGCGCCGCATTGATTGCCGATCAAAAGGCTATCGCATTGCGTGAAATTCCGCGCGCCCGTCGCCTTTTTATGCGCGCTGACGAGGCCGCGATAGGTACTGTTTGATTTACCCGCGCTAATGCCTTTGGAGATCACGCGCGACTTTGTGTTCTTACCCAGATGGATCATCTTCGTGCCCGTATCGGCCTGTTGATGCCCGTTGGTGATGGCGATGGAATAGAACTCGCCTTGGCTATTATCACCACGTAAAATACAGCTTGGGTATTTCCATGTAACAGCAGAACCCGTTTCAACCTGCGTCCAGCTAACTTTGGAATTGACGCCGCGGCAATCGGCGCGTTTCGTCACGAAGTTATAGACACCGCCTTTGCCTTCCGCGTCGCCTGGCCACCAGTTTTGCACGGTAGAATATTTCACTTCGGCGTCGTCATGGACAATAATTTCAACAATCGCCGCGTGAAGTTGATTTTCATCGCGCATCGGCGCCGTACAACCTTCGAGATAAGAGACATAAGAGCCCTTATCCGCAATAATAAGCGTACGTTCAAACTGTCCCGTCCCCTGTGCGTTCATACGAAAATATGTCGAAAGTTCCATCGGGCAACGCACGCCCGGCGGAATGTAAACAAATGATCCGTCAGAAAACACCGCATTATTGAGCGCCGCAAAATAGTTATCCGAAAGTGGAACAACGCTCCCCATATATTTACGTACTAATTCAGGATGTTCTTTCACGGCCTCTGAGAAGGAACAGAAAATCACACCGTCTTTGGCGAGTTCGGCTTTAAACGTTGTCACAACGGAAACACTATCAAACACAGCGTCGACAGCTACTCTAGGCGCGCCTTCAACGCCCGCTAGAACTTCTTGTTCTTTTAGGGAAATACCAAGTTTATTATAGACTTCGAGGATTTCAGGATCCACTTCGTCAAGGGATTTCGGCCCATCCTTTTTCACAGGTGACGCGTAGTAATACATATCCTGATAATCAATTTTTGGATAATCGACCATTGCCCAACCCGGTTCGTCTAAAGTCAACCAACGCTCATAAGCTTGCAGGCGCCATTCAAGGAGCCACTCAGGTTCATCCTTTTTGGCCGAGATGAAACGCACGATATCTTCGTTCAGGCCTTTAGGCGCGAACTCTTGTTCGATATCGCTGTCGAAACCATATTTATATTTATCCGCCTCAAGGCTGCGCACGCCTTCCACAGTGGAGGCATCAATGCCGTCTTTGACTGCTGTGTTATCCATCACGTCTTCACTCATTCTGCTGCGCCTTTCAAGGAGACACGTTCTCGCCGCCGTATCTTAGCCCAAGCGGAGAGGAAACGCTCTGCGTCATCTTGGGTGGAATTATAACCAAAGCTCACGCGGATCGGGCCTTTTGGCGCTTCATTCGCTACGCCCATCGCCTTGAGCGTGCGGTTTTCGCCCGTCTTACCCGAAGAACAGGCCATACCCGTACTGACGGACACACCGCTTAGATCGAGCGCCATGAGGAGCGTCATGTTGGACGCGTCAGGCACGGCGAAAAAACTTGTATTAGGAAGGCGTTCGGACGTTTCCCCGAAAATCTGGAGATCGGGTTCCATATCGCGCAGACCAGCCTCAATATAATCACGTAGCGCTTTCGTATGGCCAATGCCTTGCGCCTCTGCCACTTTCACGGCAGCGCCAAAGCCTGCAATGCCTGCCACATTGTGCGTACCAGCACGGCGGCGGCGCTCTTGCCCGCCTCCGATGGAATAAGACGCAAACGGCGCATCGGGCGAAACATAAAGCGCGCCAATGCCTTGCGGCCCGCCAAGTTTATGCGCGGAAACGGACATATAATCGGGCAGAAAGGTCATCGGAATTTTACCTAGCGCCTGCACCGCGTCGATGAGGATAAGTCCGCCTGCGGCCTGTGTCAGTTCCGTCGCGGTCTCGCAATCTTGGATCACGCCCGTTTCGCTATTCGCGGCCACAATTGAAACAAATGGACGGCCATCGGCAGCGTCCCAAGTCTCAAGCCACGTTTTCAGCCAGCCCATATCGCAGCGCCCACTGGCATCAGCAGGAATAAATTCAACAACCGCGCCGCTGGCTTCGGCGGCCAAAGCTGTGGCGGGATGATCGACGGAGGATACAAGCACACGTTTGCTGCCGCCCAAGACGGCGCTGTGGATCGCTGTATTATCGCTCTCCGTGCCTCCGCTGGTGAAGATTAAATCTTGCGCGCAGACACCCATAGCCAGCGCCACAGCCTCGCGGCCTTGTTCCACAACACTAGACGCTGCGCGCCCGTGGGAGTGTTGCGCCGACACATTGCCCGCGACGCGCATAGCAGCGGATGCCGCCTCAATGACTTCGGGGCGAATGGGGCTTGTCGCATTATGATCGAGGTAGACACCGCTCATAGCGCCGCTGCCATATTGGTTTGCGCGAACACAGGCGCAGGCGGGAAGTTTTGGTCAATCACATCTTGTACGGAAATCCCGCTTAAGAAGCCTTCGATATGCGCCTCCAGCGCGCCCCATAAATTATGCGTCAGGCAACGATCCGATTTACCTGTGCACGAGCGCTTAAGCTCAGGCGAGCAGCCATGCGCTTTGATGTCTTCATCGACGGCAAAAATCACGGCGTTTAAATCAATCTCGGCAGCTTTGGCGGTTAGGCGGTAGCCGCCCTGCGCGCCGCGTTCGCTTTCCACGAGACCCGCGCGGCGTAATTTCCCCATTAATTGCTCAAGATAGGTCAACGACATGCCCTGACGCGCGGCGATATCAGGCAAAGACACGCAGGCGCCAACGCCTTGCGCGGCTATATCTGCCACGGCCATGACCGCATATCGTCCTTTTGTCGTCAGTTTCACCTAATTCCTCACGATGATGTCAGGTTTTTCTCGCTTTTCACGCAAAGCCTTGTTAAGGACGCGCAAATTCACGTTCAAGCGGGATATATTAATCCCGACTAAAACAGTCAAGATTAAACGCGCCCTATTTGAAAAAATACAATTTGGCGCGAATTAAAATTAGGGTGCGCTATGCCTGAAGTCATTTTCAATGGTCCTGACGGACGTCTCGAAGGTCGTTACCACCCCTCTGATGATCCGGCTGCGCCCTGCGCGCTGATCCTCTCGCCGCACCCCAAAGCGGGCGGTCATATGGATCACCGTATTCCTGTTGCCATGTATGAACAATATAAAGCGCGCGGGTTTTCTGTGCTTCGGTTTAACTTTCGCGGCGTCGGCCGTTCCGTCGGCGTTTATGATAATGGCCAAGGCGAGCTACAAGACGCCGCCTATGCGCTCGATTGGATGCAGAGCTTCAATCAGAACGCGCCCTTTACATGGGTGTCGGGTTATTCCTTCGGCGCGTGGATCGGCATGCAGCTTTTGATGCGCCGCCCCGAAGTGGCTGGCTTTATCTCCATGAGCCTTCCGACCAATACATATGATTTCGCTTTCCTCGCGCCCTGCCCAGCTTCGGGCCTCGTGACTTACGGCACGCAAGACCCGATTGTGCCGTTCGAAGATGTTGACCGCGTGGTCGAGAAAATCCGCGTACAAAAAGGCATGGTAATTTCAACGCATCCTATCGTTGGCGCAGATCACTTCTATACGGATCATCTTGATGAGGCGATTGAAACGATTGATGATTACCTCGATGAGCATCTTGATCCGCGCTATTGCCCGCCGCGTCAGCCTCGCCTGCTTGAAACGGATTACGAATAAAGCTGAGCTTTATTTTGCAGGTGGCGTTATCACGCCGCCGCACATGGCATTAGGCGCGCCTGTCGTGCCAGGAAATGAGAGCGGCAACCCGCGCACTGTGCGCTCCGCCATATAGGCGAAAGCCTGCGCCTCCAGCGCGTCGCCATCCCAGCTATATATATCTGACGATGTGATTTCGATCCTGAGGCATTCCCGCAACGCCGCCATGATAATCGGATTACGCCGTCCGCCGCCGCACACAATCAATCGCGTCGGCTGCGTCTCTTCACGGCCGCATAATTTATCCAGCGTATCTTTCACGCCGAGCGCGCAAAACATCGCCAGCGTCGCAGCTCCGTCTTCTGCGCCCAGGCCGTGCATAGATGACAGCACATCAAAATCATAACGATCGGCTGATTTCGGTGCCGCCTGCCTGAAAAACGCCCTCTGCAGCCAACCTTCAAGCCGCGCGATATCAGGCGTGCCTTTGCGGCAAGTTTGGCCATCTTTATCGTAATCGCCAAGACCGTGCTTTGAGATCCATTGATCAAGCGGACCATTACCCGGGCCGCAATCACTGGCGAATAATTCGCCGCCCGTATCCATCAACGTGATGTTACTAACGCCGCCAATATTTAAAATCGCTGTCTCTGCGCCAAAACCACTTCGGGCCAGTAAGGCTTTGTGGTAAATCGGCGCGAGAGGCGCTCCCTGCCCACCAGCCGCAACATCAGAACTACGAAAATCATAAACGGTTTGAATACCCGTTGTATCGGCGAGGCGCTGCCCGCTCCCAAGCTGTAGCGTTTGCCCTTTGACGCCAATCTTAGGCGCGTGATGTAAAACTGTTTGGCCATGGAACCCGATCAGATCAATATCGCTCGGCGACAATCCCGTTTGCTTTAATAATTTCGCTACGGCGCGCGCATGAATGTCTTCGGTTATGACTTCGGCGCGAGCAAAAATATTCGGCGGCGCGCCTTTAAATCCCCACGCCAGCGCCTGCATCATCGTTTCGCGCAATACGGTTTTTTCATCCTCAGAAAACGGTACAAAACAAGACGCGCCAAAGCTTTCTATGTTTTCACCATCAGTCGTCAAAAGCGCCGCGTCCACCCCATCCAACGACGTCCCGCTCATCAGGCCAATGATAAGTTTGCCCCCAAAGAGCGAAAGTTGGGATGATGTTTTCACGTAAAATACCGCTCCTTTTCGCGCGCGCTCAAAACGCCTTTGACATCACGATAGGCTTTGATAAACCCGACGTCACGCGCAATCTCGCGCGCTCCGTTTATGGTAGGTATGACATGGCCAAATATCAATCCAAATTGATGCAAACGCTCACGGAGCGCGGCTACCTCTATCAATGCACAGACGAAGCGGCCCTCGACAAAGCCGCCCATGACGGCGTGGTGACGGGTTATATTGGTTTTGATTGCACAGCGCCGTCTTTGCATGTCGGATCACTTGTGCAGATCATGATGTTACGCCACTTGCAAAAATCAGGCGGACGCCCGATTGTCCTGCTCGGTGGCGGGACAACCAAAATTGGCGATCCATCCGATAAAGATAAATCTCGTCCGATCCTCACGCCCGAAGCGATTGAGCATAATAAAAACGGTATCAAGCAAGTGTTCTCGCGCTTCATTGATTTCGACGGCCCGAACGCGGCGATTATGACGGACAATGCCGACTGGCTCGATAAGCTCGGCTATATCGAATTTTTGCGTGATATCGGCAAGCACTTCACCATCAACCGCATGGTCGCCCTTGAGAGCGTCAAACGCCGCTTGGACAATGAACAATCCATGACATTTTTGGAGTTTAATTATTCTCTCCTGCAAAGCTATGACTTCTTAGAGCTGTACCGCCGTCACGGCTGTACGCTACAGCTCGGCGGGTCGGATCAATGGGGCAATATTGTCTCTGGCGCAGACTTAACAAGACGTGTTGATGGCGGCGATGTTCACGGTTTTACCACGCCGCTCATCACCACCGCATCTGGCGGAAAAATGGGCAAGACAGCCGAAGGCGCAATGTGGCTAAATGCGGATACATCATGGGGTGAAGCCTTTGTGAAATCGCCATACGATTACTGGCAATTCTGGCGCAATACAGATGACGCTGATGTGGGCCGTTTCATGCGCTTGTTCACGGACTTACCATTGGATGAAATCGCGGCGCTCGAAGCGCTCGAAGGCGCGGATATCAACACGGCCAAAATCCGCCTCGCCAATGAAGCAACCACTATGCTTCACGGCGCAGAAGCCGCGCAAACCGCCGAAGCTACCGCCAAGAAAACCTTCGAACAAGGCGGCTCTGCGACAGGGCTTCCGACAACGGAAATCTCAGCGGCTGATTTAAACGGGCTTAATGTAATCGACGCGGTCATTATGGTTGGCCTGGGCGCCTCCAAAGGCGAAGTGCGCCGTCACATCAAAGGCAATGCCCTGAAGATCAACGACGTCCGCGTCGAAGACGACAAAATGGAACTGTCCGAATCAGATCTTGCAGATGGCGTGATCAAAGTCTCCGTCGGCAAGAAACGTCACGCTTTACTTAAACTTACTTAAAACCCACCCTCATTAAAACAACGCTCTAAGGCGTTGTTTTAATGGTTTAGTTTAAAAAACATGTCGCAAAAATATCACATTTTTAAAAATGTAATAAGCATAGGCGGCATTGTAACTTGAAAACCTATCTACGCCGGGCATAGTTTGGATAACAACGGTGTTGTTAAGCTGAGCATGTTAGGACAGGTAGAAGATTATCAAAATGCGTAAATTTACTTTATCACTCTACTCTGCCCTCCTGCCTGCAATACTCCTAAGCAGTACACCTGCCCTGGCCCAAATTGGCGACTGGTTTCCTGATGAAGCTCTGGGCTATGACGTTTTCAAAATCCCAGAGAAAAAACAAAAAACATATATTGATGTTGGCGGCGGCCTTGTCTCTTTGCGCGCCTATCAAGGCAGTACAAACCAAGTCACAAAATTTTATCCTTTTGCCAGTGCAGAATATAAAGGCCGCTGGTTTGCCAACCCCTTTAATGGCGTAGGCTTTTACCCCATCAATACAAAAAAAATAAACCTTTCCGCTAGCGCCACGTATAACCCTGGCCGCAAAGCATCTGATACACCTTTTGACACGCCTGAATTCGATTTAGATCCTGGTCTTTCTTTAAAAGCCTCGGGTCGTTACAGACTTAAATACCTTGCCGTTGGCGGCACTGTACGCCTCCCTGTCATGGGCGAAGTACGCGGCGTTAGAGCCTCTGCCAGAGCCGCAACACTTCTTCCAATCGGCAAGCAAGTTTCTATCGTACCGTCAGTCAGTGCCTCATTTGAAAGCGGAAAACGCCTAAGCCGTGTTTATGGTATTAACGCGGAGCAAAGTCTTGTGACGGGCACACCAGAGCTAAGCTACAACAGTGGGTTTTCTGGCTATAGCGCGTCTCTTGCGGGCTATTGGCGCAGCAAAGATAAGAAAATTCAAATCATAGGCGGCCTGACGTATCGGGAATTGATGGGAGACATCACGGATAGCCCCCTAACGCCGGACGATAATAGCTATCTTGCCGGCCTTGGGTTCGCGCGGCGTTACTAGGCCTATTCTGGCTCAGCCGGTACGCCGCCTTCACCCTTTGGCGCGATCTCTTTAATTGCACTTTCAACAGATGGCGGCAGAGCATCGCGTTTCTGCCGGAATATGCCCCGTAAAAACCCCGGCGTTAACGCAGAAAGAGGGTTTACGCTGACTTGGCTTTTCTTAAAGGGGCCGCGCATCGAATAACTCAGCGCAAATATACCTTCGCCTTTTTTACCAACAAAAATGTCTCCAATGACAGGAATATCGCCGAGCATAGAGTTCGCCGTATATGCAGGCACGAGAACGCCGTCTAAATCCAAAGTCTTATCCGCAAATGAAATCTCGCCATTACTTGTCATGCCAAGCGCAGGGCCAGATGCGCGCGCATCACGCATACTCAGCACTTGATCTTCCAAGGAAAAGGGCACAGTAAGGGATTGAAATTTAAGGCCCTCGCCTGTCATGGCATCTGATAGCCCTTTAAGGGACGCAAGTGAAAGTAAAGTCGTCATAGCCGGCGCGTTAACAACCGTAATATCCTCAACAAAGGCCTCTCCGGACATGGGGCCGACCTCTCCCACGATCGGCATAGTGCCTTTGATTTGCATACGCCCGCCGATAAGGCTGCTCATATTCATAAAGGCATAGGCGGCTTCGGAGGCACTTGGGACATCAATATCAATATTACGAAAACCTGCCTCATCATCAGTGGTGATATCAATCACCAAAGACCCATCCAGCGTTTCACCCTTTAGGCGCGCCTGCCGAATACCAACGCCGTCATGGGCAAATAAAACATTACTATCCCGCAGGCTATAGGCTTCATTTAATGCTAATCGGCGCAGGGACGCTGTTAGCAATATAGGCACATCGAAAGCATTGGATTGCGTATTAAACATGCCCGAAACAAACGGCGATACGTCCAAATAATCACCCGTTAGGAAGACATCAAACTTCTCTCCGTTTTCGCCGGGCTTTACCTCCAACGCTGCATCGATGAAATTATCGATTTTGGCTTGGCTGAAATCCATATTAATCAAGCGGAAATTTCCGGCCATATCAATTCCGCCCTTTAGGCTAAGCCCTGGAGAGGTGACATTTATATCGCGCAATTGGACACGCCCATTTTCCGTGCGGCTAAGCTTTCCTGTCATGCGCCCCGCCTCGCCCAAGGGTTTGCTCCAATAGGGCCCAAGACGCATTTCGGTTTGCGTCAAATCTGCCGTTACATCTGCGCCTGTAATTTCAAGGCCGCGCGCCCGTGCATCAATATTCAGCTGTATTTCGCCGCCAATATATTCGCGCAACCCGATCCCAAATCCATCAAGCGTATCCCGATCAACAAGTCCCGACGCAGAGTATAAGGTCGGCGTTGCGCCTTCATCAAAAACCTCGCGCCATGACACTAGGGTCGGCCACGGCCCAATATGGGCTAGCCCCTTCATAACAAGTCCGTTTTTATCGGCATAAAGCGTTACGTTACCGCCGCGCAGCTTATGCGGCCCGACGCCAAAAGGCGCGCTGACATCCTCCATGCGGCCAGACACGGTGTAAGCAATTCGGTTTCGGTCAAAATTTACGAGCAAAGGTCGCGTGACTTTTAAATTAATAGTGCCTGTTCCACTAAATTCTTCAGGTTTAACGCCGTATGGGCGGGCATACTCAAAGGGCTTTTGATCAATCAAATCAACAAGTTCGCTTACGGGGCCAATGCCATCAACATCAATATTTAGATCACCGCCCTTAGGGAAAAACACAGGGATATCAATCGCACCTTGTGTGAGTATGACTTCACCAACCTTACCGCTTTCCAGAACAAATTCACCGCTATTGCCATATAATATGCCGCTACCGTTGACCTCGTTAGCAGGGGTCATCGTTGAAATATAAAGAACAGTTCCGTCCTTATAATCGAAGCTAAGCTTGGCACTATCACGCGGCAGTGGCGGCAATTGCGCGAAATCTTCGGCGTCTAAATCAAGCGAAAGGTTTACATTTTCCAATCGCCCGCCCAAAGCAGATCGCTTGATCCAATCACGCGCGCCCTTCGCCGCTTTGGGGGGCCAAAGCGCAAGAACATCTTTTGGTATGAGCGTGCCATTTATCGGGCCATCAAGCTTAAATTCCGAGAGTTTGCCGTCCTTTTCATGTGCTAGAGATCCTGAAAAATCAGGCTGAAAACGCCCAAAATCCGCGTAAATTTGCGAGAATATCGCGCGGCGTTTGTTCCGGTCATATGTCCCCGTGAGAGCTATATCTTCAAGGCGAAATGGCGCGTTAAATTGCGGCGTTCTATCAACGAATAAAGATGATAAATTGACATCAAAATCCGTACGTTCCCGCAAAAACCCTTTTAGCGGCGACTGAATATTTCCAATG